>NZ_JBWKKF010000017.1:0-164383 GCF_056431745.1 Amycolatopsis sp. NPDC045836
CCCCCCCCCCCCCCCCCCCCCCCCCCCCCCCCCCCCCCCCCCCCCCCCCCCCCAAACCCCCCCCCCCCCCCCCCCCCCCCCCCCCCCCCCCGGCCGGCTCACCGAATTACAGCTGCCGCACCCGGATGTTGCGGAACTCCATCAGGTCGTTGTCGCTGTGGTTCTGCAGGCCGATGAAGCCGTCGGCGAACTGCCTCAGGTCCGTGGCCGGGTCACCCGGCCGGGAGGACTGCAGCCCCGGCAGGTTGTCGAACTCGTTGATCACCTTGCCGTTGCGGATGATCGTGTAGTGCTGCCCGACCACCTTGATCTCGTACTCGTTCCACTGCCCCTTCGGCGTGGTACCGGCCGCCTCCAGCGGGTTCGGGTCGAAGTTGTAGACCGAACCCGTCTTCTGCGGTTCCCCGGTGTCCCCGTCGTAGAGCTGGATCTCGTGACCGCAGTAGATGGCCACCCACGCCGGTGACGTGGCCGCGGAACCGGTGGTGCCGCAGCTGCCCGGCGGCCGCTGGTCCAGCGGCGTGCGCGGATCCGGGAACCGCACGAAGACCCCGCTGTTGGCGCGGTAGCCCTCCGGTGCGATGTCCTTGAACTGCAGCTTCAGCGAGAAGTTGCCGTACTGCTGCCCGGCGTACCAGAGCATGCCCAGCCCGCCGGTGGCCCGCAGCGAACCGTCCGGCTGGATCTTGAACTCCCCGGAGGGCGCCATTTCCCAGCCCTTGAGCGAGGTCCCGTCGTAGATCGAGGTGTACCCGATGTGGCCGGGGTTCCCGATCGGCGAGTTCTGCGCCGCGGTGACGATCTTGTCCCGCTGCTTGTCGTTGATCACGCCGGTCTGCTTCAGGTTCTTCGCCGCGTTCTTCACGTGGTCGACGAACCCGACGTGGGTGGGCCAGGTGCTCTCGTCGTCGATCATGTCGTCGACCTTGCAGCCGCCACCGGCGTTGCGGTTGGGCACCCCGGTGTCGGTGTCCCCGATCGTCACCGTTTCACCCGGGTCGGACACCAGGCAGCCCACGTTGGCCGTGGTCCGCGAGACCACCTTCTCGCCGTCGGCGTAGGTGGTGGTCAGCTTCGCGGTGAACGGGCCGGTGCGGGTGTAGGTGTGCCGCGGGTTGGCCTCGGTCGACATGGTGCCGTCGCCGAAGTCCCACTCCCAGGCCACGCCACCGGACTTCGACCCGTTGAAGGCCACGGTCAGCGGCTTGCCCTGCACGTTGGTCGAGGCCGCCGCCGGAGCCGGGGTGGCCGCGCCGCCGGTGTAGGTGATCCGGATCAGCTTCTGGTTCGAGTCGAGGCTGAAGAAGCCGTTGCCGTAGTCCAGCAGGTAGAGCGCGCCGTCCGGGCCGAACTTGGCGTCCATCCAGCTGAGCAGCTTGTTGTCGCCGCTGCCCGACGGGATGATCTGCCGCAGGGTTTCGGCGAAGGCGGGCGGCTGCTGCGTCGGAACGCCCGCCGGGTCCACCGTCACCGCGACGCGGTTCTGCGAGTTGGACTGGTCACCGATGAACCACTTGTTGTCCCAGTACTCCGGCCAGGCCACCCCGCTGTTGGCGTTGACCAGTTCGCGGTGGTAGGTCGGACCGGACATGACCGCCTGACCGCCACCCTTGAGGTACGGCTGGGTGTAGGTCGCGTCCGCGGCGTTGTAGGTCGGCACGGAGCTGTTGGGGCGGTTGGGGAAGACCGGGCCACCGCCGTCCGGCGAGTACCAGATCATGTTGTCCTTGATCGGCGGCAGGTTCACCAGGCCGGTGTTGCGCGGCGAGGTGTTCACCGGGTTGTTGCAGTCGTACCAGCCGGTCAGCACCGCGGCGTCGGAACTGCTGCGGTCGCGGTACGGCTGCCGGTTGCCCATGCAGTACGGCCAGCCGTGGTTGCCCGCCTCGGTGATCACGGTCGCCGTCTCGTACTTCGCCGGGCCGAGTTCCGGGCTCGGCGAGGACGCGTCCGGGCCGACCCAGCCCGCGGTCACCCAGTTCGTCACCGGGTCCACCTGCAGGCGCGAGATGTTCCGCACGCCCATCACGTAGATCTCCGCGCGGGCCTTGTCGGTGCCCGGCGCGAACAGGTTGCCCGGCGGGATGGTGTAGGTGCCGTCGGCCTCCGGGTGGATCCGGATGATCTTCCCGTTGAGGTCGTTGGTGTTGCCCGAGGTGCGGCGCGCGTCCTGGAAGGAGACGCCCTTGTAGTCGGCGGTCCAGTTGTTGCCGGAGTAGCCGTTCGAGCCCTGCGACGAGTTGCTGTCACCGGAGCCGATGTAGAGGTTGCCGTCCTTGTCGAAGGCCATGCCGCCACCGGCGTGGCAGCAGCTGTGGATCTGCGTGTCCCAGGACAGCAGGTCCTTGCGGGTGGCCTGGTCGATGGTGGCCTTCGCGGCGTCGTAGGTGAACCGCGAGACCGTGCGCTTGCCGATCCGCTTGTCCTTGTCGATGGACTCGTACGGCATCCAGTAGACGTAGAACCAGCCGTTCTCGGCGAACTTCGGGTCCAGCGTCATGCCGACCAGACCCTCTTCGTTCTTCACCAGCTCGTCGCCCGAACCGCGGTTGCCCATCACCTTGAGCGTGGTGAGCAGCTTGACCTGCTTGGTGGCCGGGTCCCACTGGTGGATCGTGCCGCAGCCGAGGCCGACGTTCGGGTCCGCCCAGTCGGGCACCGGGCCGGTCGCGCAGGCGGCCTTGCCGATGTAGAACACGCGGCCGTTCGGCGCGATGGTCAGCCCGTGCGGCTCGCCGATCTGGTCCATCTGGCCCGCGGCGTTCGGCCCGGACAGCCGCTCCACCTTGTAGTTGGCCGCGATGGTCGCCTTGCAGTCCCCGCGCACCATGCCGGTGGTCCACTTCAGCGCGCCGAGCAGGTGGCCGCGGAACTGGTCCTCGGCGTAGCTGCCCTCGGTGCGGCCCATGCCGGTGTAGAAGGAGCGGCCGCCGTCGTAGTCGCGGCACCAGGAGATCGGGTGGAACGGCCCGTTGGCGCTCGCCCCCGGGTTGTAGCCCTTCTCCTCGACCTGGGCGATGGTGTGCACCTGGCCGATCGGGTTGGTCTCCCAGTTCAGCCAGCGGTCGGTCCGCTTCCAGTTCAGCGGCAGGCCCTCGTTCGCCGGGTGCTGGCGGTCGAGCACGTTGACCGTGGCCTCGGCCGGCGCCGGTTCCGGCGGCGGCGGGTTCTGCGAGTTGTCGTAGTGCACGTCGAACTCGGCCAGCTGGGTGGCCGTTTCACCGGCGTTCGCGGTGATGTTCAGCCGGTAGTGCGCGTAGCTCTTGGTGTTGGCGTACTCGAAGGTCCGGGTCTGGAAGCGCTCCGGGAAGTCCTCGCCCGTGCGCTTGTCCAGGTCGGTCCAGGTGCTGCCGTCCATCGACCCCTGCAGGGTCCAGTCCTGCGGGTCCCGGCCGGCGAAGTCGTTGGCCGAGGTCAGCGAGTACTTGGTCAGCGTGGCGGGCGCGGGCAGCTGGTAGCTGACCCAGCCGGTCTTGGCGAACGCGAGCCACTTGGTGTTCTGGTCGCGGTCGTTCAGCTTTTCCTTGGTCTCGTTGGGCGGGTTCTCGCCGCTGGCGGTGATCGCCGTGCGGGCCCCGGCCGGGCGGGCGCCGATCAGGCCGGTGAACCACTCGGAGTTGTCCTGGGCCTTGGCGGCGTCGGACAGGCCGAGGAAGCCACCGCCCGCCTTCATGTAGTTCTTCAGCGCGGTTTCCTGCTCCGCGGACAGCGTCACGCCCTCCGCGGACAGGAACACCACACCCCGGTAGTTCGCCAGGTTCGCCGCGGTGAACACCGCGGGATCCGAACTCGAGGTCACGCTGATCCCGTTGTCCTGGCCCAGCCGCGCGATCGCGTCACTGGCCCGGAGCACCGGGTCCTGCTGCTCCGCCGCCGGGCCGTGGAAGACCAGCACGGAGATCGGCGCGGCCGCGGCCGCCGCCGGCTGCGCCTGCGCCACGACCGTGGTGGCCAGCGGCGCCGCGAGCGAGACCACCGCCCCGACGGCCAGTGCGGCCGCCGATCGTCGCCGTTTCGACCAGCCTGCCGAAACTCTTCGCCCCATCCCTGACTCCTTAGTTGGTGGTTGGGAACTAGTGGTTGTGCGCGGTCGCGCTCGACTCGGCGGTGTGCCCCGAGTGGTCGTGGTGCTTGAAGCGGTCGATCGCCTCCTGCGCGCCGGGCGGCATGCTGCCGTCGGCGTTGCGGACCAGGAAGATGCCCGCCATGCCCATGTCCGAGTGGTTCTGGACGTGGCAGTGGTACATCCAGGCGCCCGGGCCGACGTCCGCGCCGGCGATCACCTGGAAGCCGAAGGAGGCGCCGGGGTCGAGGTTCTTGTTGTCGATCACGTTGGCGTGGTCGTTCTCGCCGTTGAGCATGCCGGTGCGGGTGTCCGCCCAGCGGTGCGCGTGCAGGTGGAAGGTGTGCGGGAAGATGCCGTGGCCGATGCAGATCCACTCGACGCGCTCGCCGAGGTTGGCCTCGAACATCGGGGTGTCCGGGGCGACCTTGTTGTTGATCAGCATGTCGTTGAACACCACGGTGTACTGCCTGCTCGGCAGCAGGTCGCCCTTCTTGCGCACGATCAGCCCGCCGTAGAGGCCCTTCTGCAGGCCGACGGTGCCGTGGTCGGTGCCCATCGCGTGGTCGTGGTACTGCCAGTAGCCGGCGCTGCCCGGCATCCAGAAGCCGTTGGCCGCCTTGTACTGCGTGCGGGTGCGCCAGGTGTAGGTGCGGGTCTCGCCGGGGTTGTTGAACGAGCCGTTCAGCGGGGCGCCGTCGGAGTTGGTGTCGTAGTTGACGCCGTGCGGGTGGATGGACAGCCGCTGGTCGGTGTTGTTGACCAGCTCGATCTCGAGGGTGTCGCCCTCGTAGATCTCCAGCAGCGGGCCCGGGATGGTGGCCTTGCCCGGTTCGAGGCCGTAGCCGAACTGGCCGTCGGGCAGCGGCTCGGCGTAGATGGTGACCTTGCGGGTGAGGCCGGCCGCGGCCGCGGCGTGCGGGGCGGCGGCCCCGGCGACCATGCCGGGGATGAGCACCCCGGCCGCCGCGGTGGCCAGCATCGAGCGGCGCGACAGCCCGGACCGGCTGGGCTGGGCGGCTTTGTCCATGGCGGAACTCCGTTTCGGGGACGGGGAGGGAGTGGGGAACGGGCGGCTGGAGGGCCGATCAGGGTTCGGGTGCTACGCGGAATGGGGGAACAGCGGCCGCCCAGCGGCCGTACCGTCCCCGCGGCACCCTCGTTGACATCGTTGACACCATTGCCACGTGCCTCGCCTTTCGACCCGGGCGTCCCACGAGAGGCGCACGGACATCGTTCTTCCGACGAAATGAGAACAACTTATGTTGACTCGTGGCAGAAGTTAAGGGCCAAATGGTCTAACGGCAAGCACACGTACGTTCTGCTAGCAGCCGTAGCTGACGGTCACGAAAAAAGTTTGGCTTCGCCTGTCGATGTGGGCCCCGGCGGTTCGACGCTCTGGCACACGCACCGAGCGAAGGAGCTTCCGATGAGCAAGATCGTCAACGCCACCTACATGACCCTCGACGGCGACATCAGCAACATGATGGACTGGCACTTCGACTACTTCGGCGAGCAGGCGCAGAAGGCCGCCACCACCCAGCTGGCCGAGGCCGACGCCCTGATCATGGGCCGCGAGACCTACGACGGCTTCTCCGCCGCCTGGTCCTCACGTGCCGGGGCGGACGAGTTCGCCGACCGGATGAACAACATCAAGAAGTACGTGGTGTCGTCCACGCTGACCGAACCGGAGTGGACGAACACCGAGGTGATCAGCGAGAACGTGGCCGAGCGGGTCCGGGAGATCAAGGACGCGGGCACCAGCCTGCTCCAGTACGGCTTCGGCGACGTCAGCAGGCTGCTCCTGGAGCACGGCCTCCTCGACGAGCTGCGGCTGTGGCTGCACCCGGTGCTGTCGGGGAAGGCGCAGCCGTCGGAGCTGCTCTACCGGGACACGCAGCAGGCGAAGTTCGAGTACAACGGCGTCGAGGTGCACGACACCGGCCTGATCATCCTGAGCTACGTCCCGGTGAACGCCGCCCGCCCCTGACCGGGGCCCGGGGTGGGTCGGCGGCCACGCGCCGCCGACCCGGGCGGCGGTCAGCCGGCGAGGCGCTTGGCCGCGGCGTACCCGAGTTGCAGCAGGTCGGAGCCGGCCACGGCGGCCAGCACCGTGCCGGTCAGGCGGGTGGCCCGCGGGGCCATCACCAGACCGGCGGACAGGCCGGTGGCGATCCACACCGCCGCGCAGAACGGGCAGGTCAGCAGCTCACCGGCGGCGTGCCCCGCCCCGTGGGAGGCCACCGACTCGACCAGTTCCGCCTCCCCGGCGGGCTTCTCGTAGCGGGTGAAGGGCGCGCGGAGCGGGCTGGTGACCGCTTCCTTGGTCAACAACCTGCTCGCCTTGTGCGTGGCCACGGCGAGCAGCACGGTGTCCCCGAGCCCGATGCGCTTCGGCAGCCGGGCACCGGTGCGCTTGCCCGTCAGCACCAGCGCCCCGGCGAACGCTCCGTAAGCACCCAGCGACAGCAAGTACCCCGGCAGGGGTCGCCGGTCCCCGTTCTCGTACCGCTCCCGCAGCTGCTTCAACCTGCCCACCACCGTCATACCCCAGGGTTGCCCAGCCCCGATCCCGACAAACAACTCGGGCCAGACCGTCCGTTTTGGACGGTCGAGCCGACGTGACTCTGGCACGATGTCGGTCGGGAAGTTTCGTTCCCCGTGCCCGCCGCGCGCTGCGCGGGGCGGGTGCGGGCCTGGGGAAGAAGCAGCACCATGACGCACACCCGAAGTCGCGCGGACTGGCCCCACCTCCCGCCGTGCCAGGAGCCGTCGGGCACCCCGGCGTGGAACGTCATCGTGGTGGTCGGCACGCTGGACCAGCCGATCGACACCCCCACCGCCCGGGCGGCGGCCGAGCGCATGCACGGCTCCGCCCTGCTCGACGTCATCGCCGAGGGCAATCGCGTCGGCGTGGCCAGCCGGAGCCCGCTCACCCTGTACCCCGCCCTGGAGCAGGCAGGCGAAGCCTTCGTCGACGGCCTGGCCGAGGCGGGGTTCGAGGTCCGCAGCTGGGAACGGGTCGAATGGCTGGCCGGCGCGGCCGCCCGGCCCGGGACCTGACCCCGGCTCACCAGTGGATCAACCCCCTGCCGCTAGACTGTCGGGCACGGGCCGTTAGCTCAATTGGTAGAGCTGCGGACTTTTAATCCGTAGGTTCTGGGTTCGAGCCCCAGGCGGCCCACTCTTCCGCCCGGTCCACGGCCGAGCGAGCCTTGAGCCTCGACGGGCCGCTCGTCTGACACGGCTGCCACCTCCCGGATCCCGCCGAGCCAACGCGGCGTGCCGGGGCGCGTAGGCAGCAGCTCGCCCGGGCGTCCCCACGGGCAGCTGCTCGTTCGCGCGACCGCCTCGCCTGTGGGCACTGGTGTTCGATGACAAATGTCATCGGTGCGCCCGTGTCGATTTGCTCTGATTCCGTGCGCGAAAGCCTGCGTATGATCATTCCGATCCCAGCGAAGGAGCGTATTATGGGTGTTGCACCACGCAACGCGGCCAGGTTTTTCGCGGCATCGACGATGGCCGTGGCCGCGCTTTTCGCGGGCGGATTCGCCGCCAGTGCGGAACCGGTGACGCAGGCGAGCGCCAAAGCGCCGTTCACCGGTCAGGACGTGTGGGTCGACTGGAAGGTGTACTCGACCCACGAGAAGTGCCGCCAGGCCGGGCGCGACATGATCGGCGTCGGCGCGGTGGTGGACTACCGGTGCTCGTTCGACAGCCCGGGCTGGCTGCTCGAACTGCGCATGGTCGACTGATCCGGGGTCCGGCCGCCTTCGCGGGGTGGCGGCCGGACCCGTTCACCTCTCGTCCCGGCGGTGGAGCACCTCGGTGGCACCACGCTTGCTGAACGCCGCCCACAGGTTGAACCCGATGATGCCGACACCGGCCGCCACCCAGAGCCAGATGAACCCGTTGTCCCGGCCGACTCCGCTGAAAATGCCGAAAAGCAGGATTCCCACGCCGACCAAGGCACCGAATACCGCGACCGGTTTGGACGGTTTCACGTTGTAGGTGGCCACTGCGCCAACTCCCTCGCTTATCCGGTTTTCGTACCTGCGAAGAACATTCCCAGCCGCGTTTCCGGCCAAACGCGACCACCCGCGGTTGCCCCGGTCGCCTCGAAGCGGGGCTCCGAATGGCCTAGTGCACACGATGACGCTCGTCAACCCCGGAACTCGATGTCCGGGTACCGCGGTGACGGACCGTCGAACAGGGAGGTCGGGTGGTGTCGCAGGTGCAGGTCGAAGAAAGCCGCCAGGTAGGCGCGTTGCGCGGAAACGCTGCGCCCCGCATCGACCGTGCCGAGGAACGGAGCCGTGACCGCCGGGTCGAGGCCGAGCCGCGGGACCAGCGACTGGTGGTCGGTGTAGCTGAAGTGCTCGCCGGCGGGCAGGTGCAGCTGCCGCAGCCAGCCGCGCTGGTGGCGCACGAACTCCTGCCACGAAACGTTCGAAGCCGAACTGTGGTCCCCGGCGCTCATCAGCAGGAACGGGCGGTCCAAGCCCTCGTCGGCGACCCGCCCGAAGTCGCGGGTCGACTGCGAGTAGGCCATGGTGCCGTCCAGGTTGACCCCCGCGTCGATGCGCCGGTCCGTCACCATGGCCTCCCCGGCGGTGAACCCACCCGCCGAATGGCCGAACGCGCCGACCCGCGACAGGTCCAGCGCCCGCCCGAGCCCCCGCGGCAACGGCCGCCGGCCGGCGTCCGGATTGCCGCCGCGCGCCAGCACCTCCAGCTGGTCCAGCACGAAGCTGGTGTCCCGCACGCGGGTCGCCACCATCAGCTTCGACACCTCCACGCTGGACGACGGCATGGCGTGCTCGGCCACCCGGCCGTCCGGGAACTCCACCGCCACCGCTTCGTGCGTGTGGTCGATGGCGACCACCACGTACCCGCGGCTCGCCAGCTCCTCCGCCTGCACCGTGCCGAGCGCACGCGACTGCTTGCCACCGGGCGAGAAGAGCAGCACCGGCTGCCGTCCGGCGGCGGGCGCGCCGGTGCGGGCGTGGGTGGCGAACCCGTAGTCGAGCCCGCCGGGGTCGAGGCCGAGCACGGCCGCGTCCTCTTCGGACGCCACCGCGGCGGCCCCCGGCGGCAGGTACGGCGCGACCGGTTTCCGGCTGGGCAGCGCCGGGTACCGGACGGTGACCATCAGCTCTCGCGGGGTGCCCGGCACCCACGGGTCCGGCCGCCCGTGGTCGATCAGGTGCAGTTCCGTGACGCCCACGGCATACCGCCCGGTCGGCTCGGGCAGGGGGGACCCGCTGCTCGCGGACGCGGCGGGCGCGGCCGACGCCACCACCGCGAGCGCACCCAGGGTTACTACCAGTTTTCTCATGCGCCACAAGCTACGAAGATCACCCGCCGAGGACATCCGGGTGATCACCCCCTGAGGCCCCGGAGATCGGGAAGTCACACCGGAATCACGGTCGGTGCGGGTGGGACCGGTCGCCCACTAGGCTCGCGCGGGTGACGAACGAGCTGGAGCTGGGCGTGCGCGAGCGCAAGAAGCTGCGCACCAGGAACGCGCTCATCGAGGGCGCGCTCCGGCTGTTCCACGACAAGGGCTTCGACGAGACCACGGTGGCGGAAATCGCCGCGGGGGCCGACATCTCCACCCGCACCTTCTTCAGCTACTTCGACAGCAAGGACGACATCGTCTTCTACGACCAGCGCGACCGCGTCGAACGGGCGCTGCAGCTGCTGGGCCGCCGGGCACCCGGCGAGAGCGTGGCCGAGCTGCTGCGGCGGGTGCTGGCGAACGGCCTGCTGGACACCGACGCCGACCGCGCCCAGCTGATCGCCTCGGTGCCCGCGTTGCAGGCCCGCGAGCTGCACCTGCTGTTCGACACCCAGCGGCGGATCGCCCACGCCCTGCACCGCGCCTGCGCCGGTGAACTGGGCCTGGTCGACGCCGCGAGCGCGGTCGGCGCGCTGGCCGGTGCGGTGAAGCTGGCGATCGCGGCCAGCCGGGGCCGCGGGGACGACACCGAGCAGACCCGCCGGGCCGCGCACCGGGCCGCCGACCTGACCCTCGCCGGGCTCAGCTCACTCGGCGGAAGCCGGGCGGCAGCACCAGGTCGCTGATCGAACCGTCCGCCGCCACGGCCACGTCCAGCGTGCCGCCACCGACCGGCAACCCGCGGACTTCGAACGCGCCGATCGGGGACGGCGGCGGGTCGAGCGAAATCGTGCCGGCCGGCACGTCCACCCGCAGCCCGAGGAAGGTCTGCAGCAACGCCACCGCCGAAGCGGCCGACCACGCCTGCGGACGGCAGGAAGCACCGTAGGGCAACGGAACCGGCGTTTCGTCCACCCCGAAGCCGGCGTACAGCTCGGGCACGCGGTCGCCGAACGCACCGGCGGCGGCGACCAGCTGAGCCCCGAGCCGGGCCGCTTCTTCCCGGTGCCCGGCGAGGAAGAGCCCGCGGACGACGATCGCGGTGTCGTGCGGCCAGACCGAACCGCAGTGGTAGCTCAGCGGCGAGTAACCGTCCATGGTGGACGCCATGGTGCGCAGGCCGTACCCGGCGGCCAGGTCCGGGCCGAGCAGGTGGCCGGCGATCGACGCGGACTCGCCCGCGTCGACCAGGCCGGTGCCGAGCAGGTGGCCGATGTTGCTGGTCAGCGCGTCGACCGGGGTCTTGGCGCCGTCGAGCGCCAGCGCCGGGTAGCCGGTCACCCAGAACCGCTCGCGGAAGCGCGTGCGCAGGTCGGCGGCCCAGTCGGCGAGGCCGTCGGCCGGTTCGCCCAGCGCGGTCAGCAGTTCCGCCGCGCGGACCACGGCTTCGTGTTGGTAGCCCTGGACTTCCGCCAGCGCGACCGGTGGGTCGGCACGGCGGCCGTCGGCGAACCGGACCGCGTCGGCGGAGTCCTTCCAGCCCTGGTTCGCCAGGCCGCGCCCGGATTCGTCGAGGTACTCGGCGAATCCGTCGCCGTCGGTGTCGGCGAGTTCGGTGATCCAGGTGAGCGCGGCCCGCAGGTTCGGCAGCAGCTCGCGGACGCGGTCCTCGGCCAGCCCCCAGCGCCACGCGTCGTGCAGCAGGCACACCCAGAGCGCGGTGGCGTCGACCGTGCCGTAGTACCACGCGGGCAGCGACATGCCGCGCAACTGGAAGTCCGCGCGGCGGCGTTCGTGCAGGATCTTGCCCGGCGCCTCTCCAGCGGACGGGTCGTGCTCGCGCCCCTGCGAACGGGCCAGCGTGCGCAGCGTTCCGGCAGCCAGCTCCACCGAAACCGGCAGCAGCAGGCGCGCGGCCCAGATGCTGTCGCGCCCGAACAGCGTGAGGTACCAGGGCGCGCCCGCGGCGGCGAAGACGTCCTCGGGGTGCTCGCGTTCGGCCAGCAGCAGGCCGTTGAGGTCGGCGAGCGAGCGGTTCAGGAAGCTGGTGAACCGGCGGTCGTCGGCGCGGACCCCGGGGGCCGCGAGCACCGGCGCACCCGGTACGAACAGCGGTTCCGCGTCGGTGGCCTCGACCGACCAGTGCAGCCGCGCGGGCGCGTCGACCGTCCAGCGGGCCACCACCCCGCCGTCCCGCACGGAGAATTCGGCGCCTTCGGCCCGGACGCGGCTGGTGAGCCCGTCGGCTGACCACTCGACGCCCGTGCCGTTCAGCACGGGGTCCAGCGGGGCGCGGGAGACGGCGGTCTTGATCTCCTCGATCGGCGCGAAGTCGGCGGACAGCGCCAGCTCGACGACACACCGCGTCGGCTGCGGTGCGACCAGCTCCAGTTCCTCGTGCAGGCCGCGGGCGGTCGCGGTGCGGTGGCGCCGGAGCCAGCCCGTGGGGGCGCCGAAGTCGCGGAGGAGGCCGGTGAACTCGCCGCGGTCGGCACCGGGTTCGGCGAACCCGATCCCCTCCGGCTCGCTGCCGTCGACGGTGAGCACCGCTTCGCCGAGCACGCGCCGGTCACCGTGCAGCACCCCCTGGACCCCGGCGGGCCGGAGCTGCCCGTCGCGGCCGGAGAGCACCACGGTCGGCGCCCGCAGCGCGATCGCCAGCTCGTGCAGCAGGGGCTGCTTCCCGGCCATGGTGGCTCCTCCGCGTCGAGACTGCGCCCAGTGTCGCAGCCGAACGCGACGCCGTCAGGACGACGGGTGCCAGGAGTGGCTCAGCCACTCAGCCACTTCAGGCGTCGGTGCGGGTGAGGCCGGTGAGGATGCGGCCGAGGAAGTCGGCGTCCGCGCCGATCGGCTCGCCGGTCATCAGCGGTTCCGGTACCGCGGAGCGGTGGGCGTTGCGCCGCGGCAGCGCCACCGACCCGGCGGTGAGGCCGATCGGCAGCGGCAGCTCGCACCAGATGCGCTTGCCACCACCGCGCAGCGGCTCGATGCCGGCGTGCTCGCTGTCCAGCGGGGGTGCGGTCTCCGGTGGCTGCCCGTCCTCGACCTCGATGACCAGGCAGTCGCCGCGCACCTGCAGGCGCACCAGCACGAAGCCGGGCGCCCCCGGGGCGGCGCCCTCGACCGAGGCGGTGACCAGCTGGGCCACCAGCTGCTCGGCCTGGTCGATCAACGGGCGGAGCGACCACTCGCCGAGCGTGAACCTGACGAACATCGCCGAGCAGTTCACCGCACTGGGCAGCGCGACCAGTCGCAGGTCATCGATTTGGGCGGCTTGTGCGTTCACCGTGCTCCCTTCTTCCCCGACCACGGTGTCGCGCATAATGCCAGCTCACCCACGCGATGTCACCCAAAGGGGTTGGTACCTCACCGTATCTGGCGCGTCCTTCGCGCCTCCTTTCAGTGATACGAGGGGGACGCCTTATGCGTTTGGCACAGCTGGCAACCACGGTGTGTGGTCGACGGGAGCGCTACACGGCGGGTGGCGAGGGGCCGACGGTGGTGTTTCTGCACGACCACGGCGACGCGTTCACCCCCGCGCTGGAGGTGATGGCTACGCGCGGTATCCGGGTGCTCGCGCCCGCGCGACCGGGATCCGACCCGGATTGGGTGACCGAATTTTTACATTCGGCCGGCGTCCGGGAGCCGGTCACGCTGGTCGGTCACGGGCTCTCCGGCGCGGTGGCCGTGCGCACCGCCCACGCGACGCTGCACACCGTTCAGCGACTGGTCCTGGTCGATTCGATCGGGGCGTCGGCGCTGCGCACCGCGCTGGACGGGCTGCGGCGGCGCGCGCTGCCGGTCTCACTGGTCTGGAGCGCCGACCGCACCTGGGCCTGGTCGGCGATGAACGCGCTGAACCTGGCGCTGGGGCAGCCGGGGCACCTGCTGGTCCCCGGGCAGAACTGGCCCGACCACGACTCGCGGTGGCTCGGCTGGGTCATCGGCGACCTGGTCCGGCCGCGGCTGCACCTCGGTTTCCGGCGGGTCGAGCTGTCAGTCTGCCGCTAGCGCGCGGCGCAGCAGCACCAGCAGGGCCTGCTGGTCGGCCTCGTCCAGTTTGGCCAGCGGGGACGCCTCGGCGACGCCGTAGAGCATCGCGGTCCGCACGCGCACGCCCTCCGGGGTGAGCTGGAGCGCCTTGGACCGGCGGTCGCGGGCGCCGGGCACGCGCTCGGCGAGGCCGCGTTCGGTGAGGCGGTCGGCCAGGAAGGTGACGCTGGAGCGATCGCAGCGCAGGCGCTCGGCCAGGGTTTTCATCGCGGGCGGCGGCTGCTCGGGGTCGATGGCGAACAACGCCTGCGACAGCGGCGCGGTCAGGGACAGCTCGGCGAGCGTGCGCTCCATCCGCGCACTGGTGCGGTCGGCGACGGCGAGCAGCGCGCCCAGCAGCTCGTCGAATTGGCTCACGGCCGCAGGATAACCCTCTTAGTTCGCAAAACAAACTAGTGCCTCCCCCGGACGCCCGCTCTGGCCGTGGGCACGCGCTCCGAGCACCGTTAACGCCGCGTCAACAACGCACGCGAGGGTGTCAGGAGGCCGTAGGCGCGCTGTCCACCCCGGACCGAACGGGGTTGTGCTGGCCGGGTAGCGATCCCGACACCCGGAGGTAGTCGTGACCCTTGCCGAGTTGCTCCCCAGCCTGGGCTGTGCCGCCGCCGATCGGCTGGACGCCGGGGAATGGCCGCCGGGGACCCGCATCGGGCGGGACGGTGAGCTGGAGTTCGCCGGGGTGCCGGTCACCCAGCTCGCCGCCCGCTTCGGCACCCCCGCCTACCTGCTCGACGAGGCGCACGTGCGGCGCCAGGCACGGGCGTACCGGCAGGCGCTGCCGGAGGCGGAGGTCGCCTTCGCGGGCAAGGCGCTGTGCACCAAGTCCGTGCTGCGCTGGGTCGCGGAGGAGGGGCTCTCGCTGGACACCTGCTCCGGCGGTGAGATCGCCGTCGCGCGGGCCGCGGGCTTCCCCGCCTCGCGGATCCTGTTGCACGGCAACGTGAAGACCCCGGAGGACCTGAAGACCGCGCTCGGCTACGGCGTCGGCCGGATCGTGCTGGACTCCCTCGACGAGATCGAGCAGCTCGGCGCGCTGGCGCACGGCCGCCAGGAGGTGCTGATCCGCGTGGTGCCCGACGTCGACGGCGGCACGCACGCCGCGATCACCACCGGCACCGAGGGGCAGAAGTTCGGCTTCTCCCTGCTGCCGCGGGTGACCGACAACCTCGACCGCGCGGTGGCCGCCGTGCTCGCGCAACCCTCGCTGCGGCTGACCGGGCTGCACTGCCACATCGGCTCGCAGGTGTCGAGGGTGGACGCCTACGAACGGGCGGCGCGGCGGATGGTCCGCGCGCTGGTGCACGTCCGGGAGACCTACGGGCGCGAGCTGGACCACCTCGACCTCGGTGGCGGGCACGCCGTCGACTTCGACCTGTTCGGGTACACGCGCCGGCTGCGCGTCGCGCTGGCGTACGAGTGCTCGGTGCACGACTTCCCGATGCCGCGGCTGACCGTCGAACCCGGCCGCGCGATCGTCGCGAAGGCGGGCATCACGCTGTACCGGGTGTGCGCGGTGAAACGCGGCAGCCGCACGTTCGTCGCGGTGGACGGCGGCATGAGCGACAACCCGCGCCCGGCGTTGTACGGCGCGCGCTACACCGCCCGGCTGGCGAACCGGGGTTCACGCGCCGAGCGGCAGCCGATGCAGGTGGTCGGGCGGCACTGCGAGTCCGGCGACGTCCTGGCGCACGACGTGCCGCTGCCCGCCGACACCCGCTCCGGTGACCTCATCGCGGTGCCGGGCACGGGCGCGTACCACCACTCGCTGGCGTCGAACTACAACCAGGTCGGACGGCCGCCGCTGGTCGGCGTGCGCGACGGCGTCGCCTCCCTGCTCGTCCGCCGGGAGACCGAAGAGGACCTGCTCGTCCGCGACCTCGGTTAGACGGTCTCCAGCACCATCGGCTTGGCGCGGACCTTCTCGTGCCAGCCGAGCGCGGTGACCGAGGCGACCACGACGAGCAGGCCGAGCCACTGCGTGGCGGTCAGCGTGGTGCCGAGGAAGCTGACGCCGATCACCGCGGCCGTCACCGGGAAGGCGAGTTCGGCGAGCGTCGCGCGGGCGGCCGGGGTGGCGCGCAGGCCCGCGTAGTAGAGGCTGAGCGCGAGCAGGCCGGGGATGAAGGAGAGCAGCAGCAGGCCCGGCGCGTTCGCCCAGCCGGGTACGAAAGACACGCCTTGCACGGCGACGACCACCGCGGAAACCGGCAGGCCGACGGTGAACCGCAGCACGGTGACGTCCCGCGCGGGCAGGCGGTGCGAGACGAACCTGCCGAGCACGGTGCCCGCCGCCCACAGCACCGCGGCGCCGATCGCGAGCAGGGCGGCGCGCAACGCGCTGAGTTCGACGTCGAGCGGGTTCTTGAACGCCAGCAGCCAGGCGCCGAGCAGCGCGGGCACGGCGAAGAGGGCGTAACCGGGGCGGATGCGCTCGCGCAGCAGGAAGAAGGCGGCGAGCACGACGAACACCGGTTGCAGCTTCTGCAGCACCAGCGGCGTGACCGGGTCGCCGGTGCGGAAGGCCGCGGTGAACAGGGCCGTCGCCAGCGCCGACGAGCCGCCGCCGATGACCAGCACGGCGGTCCACTCGCGTGGTCCGCAGGCACGCAGGGCCCGGAGCGCGCGGGGCACGAACGGGGAGAGCACGAGCACCACGATGAGGTGTTCCCAGAACACCACGGTCGCCGGCGGGAGGGCGTTGGCCAGTGGCAGGCGCAGCAGGCCGTCGGTCCCCCACAGCGCGGCGGCGACGGCCACCAGCCAGGTCCGGTCCGCCGGCGTTCGATCGGTTGTCACGCCGCCGATAGTACGACTCCCATCGAATTGATGCGGCTGTCAAGATCGCCGGTGGGATTCACCTGTTCCGGGCCGACTGGTGGCGCGGTCCGCGGGGGAGCGATAGGCAGTGTCCATGCGACGTCTGGTCCCCGCCTTGGTTGCCGTGCTGCTGCTCGGCCTCGCCACGCCCGCTTCCGCCGGAGCCGCGGTGGTCACCGCTTCCGGCGTGTTCGGCTCGACGGCCCACACCTACGCACCGGACCTGGTGCCGGTCGGCGCGTCCGCCCGGGTGCGCTCGGTGTCGTTGCTCGGCACCGGGGTTTCGCTGACCGTGCGCGGCCTGCGGCCGGACCGGGCCTACGGGGCGCACGCGCACACCCGCCCGTGCGGTGCCGACGGCGCGGCGGCCGGTCCGCACCACCAGAAGCGGCCGGACCCGGTCACGCCGTCGGTCGACCCGGCGTACGCGAATCCGCAGAACGAGATCTGGCTGGACTTCACCACCGACGCGGCCGGCAGCGGCGTCGGCGCCACCCACGTCCCCTGGACCTTCGACGCCGACCGGCGCGCCGGCTCGGTGGTCATCCACGAAACGCACACGCACACCGAGCCGGGCCACGCCGGCACCGCGGGCGCGCGACTCGCGTGCCTCACCGTCGCCTTCTGACCTCCTGGCGTGGCGCGGGTGTCATGAACGGTCTGCCGCAGCGCAGCGGCAGACCGTTCATGACCGCAACCGGCTTGTCTTCCGAAAGGGTGGCAATGAAGGCGTACCGGGCAACGGCTCATCGCGAGGACGAATGGTGGGTCGTCGAGGTCGAGGGCGTGGGGGCGACGCAGGGATGGTCGACCGCCGAGGTCAGCCGCGACGGCGCGTTCTGGTTGATCCGGATCCGGGAGCTCGAGCGCAGCACCCAGGCCCTCAGCTGCCAGGACGTCCCGGTGATGGCCGCCGACCTGATCGAGATCGTGGAGAACCGGCGCGTCGGCGAACACGACCTCCGGATCGAAGTGCGCTGACCCTCGGGCAAGTGCCCCGGGTCACCGGTGACAATGGGGGTATGACCGCCACCCTGAGCAAGCCCGTCCTGAAGATCGGCCCCTACGAGGTCGATCCCCCGGTCGTGCTCGCTCCGATGGCCGGCATCACCAACGTCGCCTTCCGGCAGCTCTGCCAGGAGTACGGGGCCGGCATCTACGTCTGCGAGATGATCACCGCCCGCGCCGTGGTCGAGCGGCACCCCGGGACGATGCACATGATGACCTTCGGGGTCAACGAGCAGCCCCGGTCCATGCAGCTCTACGGGGTCGACCCGAAGACCATGGCCGAAGCCGTCCGGATCATCGTCGGCGAGGGGCTCGCCGACCACATCGACAGCAACTTCGGCTGCCCGGTGGCCAAGGTGACGCGCAAGGGCGGGGGCGCGGCCCTGCCGTTCAAGCGCCGCCTGTTCGCCGACATCGTGCGCGAGTCGGCGAAGGCCGCGGGTGACGTGCCGTTCACGGTCAAGTTCCGCATCGGCATCGACGACGAGCACCACACCTACCTCGACGCCGGGCGCATCGCCGAGGCCGAGGGCGCGGCGGCGGTCAGCCTGCACGCCCGCACCGCCGCGCAGCGCTACTCCGGCCAGGCCGACTGGACCAGGATCGCCGCGCTCAAGCAGGCCGTGACCAGCATCCCGGTGCTCGGCAACGGCGACATCTTCTCCGCCGCCGACGCCCTGCGCATGGTCGAGGAGACCGGGTGCGACGGCGTGGTCGTCGGCCGGGGGTGCCTCGGCAGGCCCTGGCTCTTCGGCGAACTCGAAGCCGCGTTCCAGAACCGCGAGCTCCCGACCCCGCCCAAGCTCGGCGAGGTCGCGAAGGTGCTGCGGCGCCACGCCGAACTGCTCGTCGAGCACGACGGCGCCAGCAAGGCCATGCGCGACCTGCGCAAGCACATGGCCTGGTACCTGATGGGCTTCCCGGTCGGCTCCGAACTGCGCCGCGGCTTCGCCATGGTCTCCTCGATGGACGAGCTCGACGACCTGATCGCCCGCCTCGACCACGACGCGCCGTTCCCCGCGGACGCCGAGGGCCCGCGCGGCCGCCAGGGCTCACCCGGCAAGGTCACCCTGCCGCACGGCTGGCTCGACGACCCCGACGACAACTGCGTCCCCGAAGCCGAGGACATGCACTCCGGCGGGTAGCCCTCACGTCTCCGGGTAGCCGATGTCCACCGGGTCGGCGGCGTCCGGCGAGATGTGCTGCCGGTACCACTCCGCCGACCGCGCGAACTTCTCCGCGAACCCGCCACCCGGGTCCAGTTCGGTGCGGCGCCACAGGCGGTCGCTGGCGTACCAGTGGTCCTCCGCCAGCAGCGCGAACTGGTGGTCGGTCAGCCCCGGCAGCGCCTTCCTGGTGCGCGCCCGGTGCGCCTCGGCACCGAGGTTCCGCACCGGCAACCGCAACCCCAGTTCCCGGCACACCGTGGTGACCAACTCCCGCACCGGCACCGGTCGCGGGTGGTTGGCGTGGAAGACCGCACCGCGGCTCTTGTCCCACGACAACCCCATCAGGCGCACCACCAGCGCCGCGAGGTCGTTCACCTCGATCACCGACGTGCGGGCGGCACCCCGGTCGATCCACGACGGCACGGCGCGCACCAGCCGGCACAGGCCCGGCACGAACCAGGTGTCCCCGCGGCCGTAGACCAGGTGCGGCCGCAGCACGGTGCCGCCGAACTTGCGCACCTCGCGTTCCGCGTGCGCCCGGCTCAGGCTGGTCGCCGACACCGGTTCCGGCGCCAGCAGCGACTCGCTGATGCCGCGGTGCGGCCCGCGCCCGTAGACCGCCGTCGTGCTCATGTACAGGAATCGCCGCACGCCCGCCTTTTCGGCTTCCCCCAGCAGGAACCGGGTGCCGTCGTGGTTCACCCGGCGGCACAGCTCCGCGTCCCCGCCGATCTGCGCGGCGATGTGGATGACGGTGGACACGCCGTCGGCGAGGCCGGCCAGTCCCCCCGGATCGGCCAGATCGCCCTTGACCACCTCGACGCCGGACTCCGCCAGCCAGTCCGGCGGTGACCGGCTGAGCACCACCAGCGGCGGCCCCCAGTCGAACCAGCCCACCCGGTCCAGTTCCCGGAGCACCGCGGTGCCGATGAACCCGGTCGCCCCGGTCAGCAGGACCGGTCTTCCCCCAGCCGTTCTGCCCATGCGTCAGCCGTGCACCAGCAGGTCGACGGTGCCGAACGCGGCGGTGCGACCGGCCTGGCCGAACACCACCTCCACCGAGCGCACGCCCGAGCGGACCGCGGTCACCTCCGTCGCGTTCACCAGCGTCGGCGCGTCCAGCTCGATGTAGTGCTCGAAGTGGAAGTCGCAGCCGACGGGCAGCGCGTCCGGCTGCCCGGCGACCAGCTTCGCCGCCTGCCGCGCGGCTTCCATGGTGACCATGCCCGGCACGTGGTCCACCGGGTGGTCGAACATCACCGGGTGGGACTGGTCCACGCGCAGCAGCCACGAGCGGTCACCGGGGGCCAGTGCGACGTCGCGGCCGCGGTCCCGGCCGACGCTCGCCGGGTCGACGGCGGGCAGCGGCTCGACCTCGGTCACCGCGCCGGCGCGCTCCCCGCGCAGCCGCCGGTACGCCGAGGGGGAAACCGCGCTCCACACCGCGCCGCCGGAGCCGATGTGCTCACCGTCGCGGTAGCAGTTGATCGCCAGGCGCCCGCCCACGACGCGCTTGCCGCGCTGCTTGAGGTCGTGGCAGGTGACCGCGAGCACGATGTCGGCCGGGCGCGCGCCGAGCCGGAGCCCGTCCGAGCCGAGCGAGAAGGTCTGCCGGTGCACGATGAACTTCCAGTCCAGCGCCACCCCGAACTCGGAGTGGGCGATGAGCAGCCCGGCCTGGCGGATGGTCTCGGCCATCAGCAGCGGGTCGTGGTAGTCCGGTCTCAGCAGGCTGAAGAAGCTGTGGCCGCGCGGCCACTGGGCGCCGACCTGGAACTCGGTGTCGTCGAGCGCGCACAGGTCGGTCAGGAACACCTCCGAGACAGCCGCCCGGTGCACCAGCGCCCGCGGGATCGTCCGGTCGAACATGACGTCGGACCGCTGCGAGACCACCGCGTTACCGAACTCCGGCGCCGCCGTGACCACAACCCCGTCCGGCCGGGTCATCATCGCTGTCATCAGCACTCCTTGTGTGGAAGCTCACGGTATGACCGTTTTGAACATACTGACTGCCCGGTTTTTTTTACAACCCCTTCGGATGATAAATTCCTGGTTAACCGCTTACGGGCCGTAAGATGTCGGCCGCTAAGTCGTCCGAACAGACCAGGGACCCGGCACCTGAGTCCTCCGAACAGCCGAAGGAATGGCGACTGGATCCCCCGACAAACCTCAGGGAGTACACGTGCCCAAGCAGGAACGGGCCGAACTGACGCGCACGGCCATCCTGGATGCGGCGGCCACGGTGTTCGACGAGCGGGGGTTCCAGGGCGGCACGCTGACCGACATCATCGCGGGCGCCGGGGTCACCAAGGGAGCGCTGTACTTCCACTTCTCCTCGAAGGAGGAGATCGCCAAGGCGATCATCTCCGAGCAGTTCACCATCTGGACCCCGCCGGAGGACCCCGGCCTGGTGACCCTGCAGACCGCCATCGACCTGTCCCACGGCATGGCGGTCAGCCTGCAGAACAACCCCCGCGTGCGGGCCGGCATCCGGCTGGTGATCGAGCAGGGCACGTTCTCCACGCCGACGCCGGACGCCTACCGCAACTGGATCGGACTGGTGGAGACCTGCCTGAACGGCGCCAGGCAGCAGGGCGACCTGCGGCCGGAACTGGACCCCACCGACGTCGCGACGTTCATCATCGCGTCGTTCACCGGGGTGCAGATCAGCTCGGAGGTGCTCACCCAGCGCGAGGACATCACCAAGCGGGTGACCATGCTGTGGCGGCTCACGCTGCCGGGCATCGTGCCACCGCGGCGGCTGCACAAGTTCCGCCCGGAGGGTTCGGCGGAGTTCGCCGAGGCGGCGAACGGGGTCAGCCGAAGCTGACCGGCGGCCGGGCCGCGGCCGTGGAGCTGCCGGCGCGGTCGAAGCGGGCGGTCCGCGCGATGCCGGGCAGCAGCACCTCCCAGCTCCGGCTCACCGCTTCGGTGCGCGGGCGGGGCAGGGCACCGGCCCACCACAGCACCTCGAGGCCGGTGCTGGCGGCGACGACCTGGGTCAGCACGGCGTCGGTGGCCAGGCCGGGCTTGAGCTCACCGGCGGCTTCCGCGCGCGCCAGCGCGTCCCTGATCACCTTGAGGTAGGCCTGGTAGAAGTCGCTGAACGGGGCGCCGCGATCGGCGCACTCCCTGGCGGTGCGCATGCAGGCGCGGATCACCGGGCTGGCGTCCAGCCAGGCGGCGAGCGTGTGGGTCAGGTCGATCACGGTCTGCAGCGGGGAGTTCTCGTTCGAAGCGAGTTTGGCCGCGTGGGACTCCAGCAGTCCGCACCCGAGCTCCTGCACCGCGCCGACCAGCTCGTCCTTCGACGCGAAGTGGAAGTAGACCGCCCCCTTGGTCACCCCGGCCGCCTGGCTGATCTCGGACATGCTGGCGGTCGGGAACCCGTCACGGTCGAACAGCCTGGCGGCGCACCTCACGATCTCGTTCCTGGTCTGCTCCGACCGGTGCTGCTTGGCCACAGGGGGCTCCTCGACTGCTGGGACGAACGGTGTGACAGCTCATCCCGGCCCGCCTCACGCGGTCAGCGCGGGGAAGGCTGGTTCCCCGGGCCGGGTCGGCTCCTGATCGGAGGTGAGGATGCACCGGTGCAGTCGACGCAGGGACAACGATGGCTCGAGTCCCAGCCCCTCCACCAACCGGGTGCGCAACCGCAGGTAGACCTCGATGGCGTCGCCGCGACGGCCGGCCCGGTGCAACGCGAGCATGAGGTGGCCGTGCAGCCCCTCGTGCGTCGGGTTCCTGGCGACCAGCGCGGTCAGCTCACCGAGCAGCTCGTGGTGCCTGCCGAGCCGGAGATCGGCGTCGATCCGGCGGTCGAGCACGCACAGCCTGGCCTCCTCCAGGCGGTGCACCTCGACCTCGAGCAACCCGCCGGGCATCACGTCGGCCAGCGCGCGACCGCGCCACAGCGCCAGCGCGCGCCCGAACTTCTCCGACGCCCCGGCGAAGTCGCCCGCCTCGCGGGCGCGGTGCCCCGCTTCGGCGAGCAGGTCGAACTCCTTGACGTCGATCGTGAACCCCTCATCACGGAGAACATAGCCCCCTACTTCCCGCGCCAGGACCGCTTTCGGGTCTCGGTTACGGCCGTCCTCGGCGGCGGCACCCGCCGCACCGATCATGGACCGCAGGTGCAGCACGTAGGTCTGCAGGGTGGTCCGCGCGCTGCGGGGCACGTCGCCGCCCCACAACTCCTCGAACAACGCGGTGTCGGGAACGAGCTGACCGGCGTGCACGGTGAGCATGGCCAGCAGCTTGCGCTCCTTCGCCGCCGTCGGCGCCACCGTTCTGCCGCAAAACTGGACTTCAAGCGGACCCAGCACCCGGATGTCCATCACAGCTCCCTCAGCTCGTCGGCGAGCCGGCGGTCACCCCGGCCAGCGGCTCGATACCCGAAATTCAAAACCGGGCGGTCGGTTTTGTCAACGAGTTCGGTACCGGTCGGTCGGTTTTTTCATTGAGTCGTTGTACCCCTGCAGCCTACTCACCGAGCGCGACCGCCATGGGCGAAACGACCGGATCCTGCCGATCTTGACCGCCGTGGTGCCCTCGACACGATGTCGGACGCCACTCGAGCCGACCTCGAATCCCCGCGGCGACCCCTTTCTTCTGGGCTAATTTCGCCTCGAACCCCGCACACGACGCGAAGGGGACACCATGCTGATCGCACGGGACGAGCAGTTGGCGGCGCTGACGGCGCGGCTGGCGGACACGGGCACCGCCACGGTGCTGACCGGGGGCGTCGCCTGCGGCAAGACCACGCTGCTGGCCCGGTTCGCCGAACTCGCCGAGCAAGGGGGCACCCGGGTGCTGCGGGCGGGCTGCGCCCGTGCCGAGCAGCGCCTGCCCTTCGGCGCGCTGGCCCAGTTGCTGCCCGCGCCCGTGCCGGAGCCGATCGCCAAGGCGCTGGACCACGACCCCGACCGCGTGGTCACCGAGAACGAGCTGCTGCGGGTCTCGCGGGCGGTCAGTGCCGTGTTGTTCGAGCTGGCGGCCGACCAGCCGCTGGCCCTCCTGGTCGATGACGCCCAGTACGGCGACGCGCCGTCCCTGGAGTGCCTGCTCTACCTGGTGCGGCGGCTCGCGGGCCGCCGGGTGGCCGTGGTGCTCGCCGAAGGGGCCGGCCCGCTGGCGCTCGACCCGGCGGTGCACGCGGAGCTGTCGCGGCAGCCGCACTTCCGGGCGCTCTCGGTGGACCCCCTGCCCGCGAGCGGTGACCTGGCGCCGTCCGGGGGCAATCCGCAGCTGATGCGCGGGCTGGCCGAGGACCGGTTCGCCGAGGCGCTGCGCGGCTGCCTGCACCGGGCCGCACCGTCGACGGTCGAGGTGCTGTGCGGGGTCGCCGTGCTCGGCTCGGCGGGCGACGTGGCCGAACTGCTCGGCCGCGAGGTCGACGCGGACCTGCTGGCGTTGCGGGCGAGCGGCTTGCTCGACGCGACCGGCCACGCGCACCCCGAGGTCGCGGCGGGGGCGCTCGGCACGCTCCCCCCGGCGGCCACCGCCGAACTGCACGAACGCGCGGCCGTGCTGACCCACACCGCGGGTGCCGCCCCGGAGGCGGTCGCCGGGCACCTGCTGCGCGCCCCGCGGCTGAGACCCGACTGGGCGGGCGCCGTGCTGACCGACGCCGCCGACGCCGCGTTGCGCGACCAGCGGCCCGCCGACGCCGTCCGCTACCTCGAACTCGCGCGGGAGGGCACCACCGACCCGGCGCACCGGCTCGACCTGTCCGCCCGGCTCGCCCGGATCACCTGGCGGCTCGACCCCGGGCAGTCCGCCCGCCACCTCGAACCACTGGTCACCGCCGCCCGCGACGGCAGGCTCACCGGCCGCGACAGCACCGACCTGATCGGCTACCTGCTCTGGCAGGGCAAGCACGACGAGGCGCTGGCCAACATCCGCGGCCTCGCCGGCGACGCGCAGCAGCTCGCGCAGGCCGAGTCCTGGCTCGCCAACACCTACCCCGGGCTGAAGCGGCGGATCCGGTTCGACCAGCTGCTGCCGGGCGGGCAGCCGAACGGCACGCCGAAGCCGACCGTGCTCGGCGCCGAGCACCTGCTGCAGCGCTCGCAGTTCGGCGAGCGCGACCAGATCTCCCCGCAGGAGGAGTTCGGCGCGCTGCTCACCCTGGTCTACGCCGGGCGGCTGGACGCCGCCGCGCACTGGGGGCGCCTGCACCACCTCCGGCTCCGGACCACCAGCCGGACCGGGCAGGCGCTGCTGGCCTCGGTCCGCGCGGAGATCGCGCTGCGCCAGGGGCAGCTGACCGTCGCGCACCGCGAGGCGAGCGAAGCGCTGCGGGTGCTCTCCGAACGCGGCTGGGGCGTGGGCATCGGCCTGCCGCTGGCGAACCTGCTGCTGGCGCTGATCGGCCTCGGCCGGATGGACGAGGCCGCCGAGGTCGCCGAACGGCCGGTGCCGCAGGCGGTGTTCGACACCCGGTTCGGCCTGCACTACGTGCACGCCCGCGGGCACTACAGCCTGGCCATCGGCAGGCACCAGGCCGCGCTCGCCGACTTCCTGTGCTGCGGTGAGCTGATGCAGCAGTGGGGCCTGGACCAGCCGTCGGTGGTGCCGTGGCGGTCGAGCGCCGCGCAGGCGTGGCTGGAGCTGGGCAACCGCGAGCAGGCCCGCAAGCTGGTCGACGCGCAGCTCGCGCTGGCGGGCCAGGACCAGCCGCGGGTGCGCGGCATCTCGCTGCGGGTGCTGGCCGCGGCGAGCGATCCGGGGCGGCGGCCGCAGCTGGTCGCCGAGGCGGTCAAGCTGCTGGAGACCTGCGCCGATCGGCTCGAACGGGCCAAGGCGCTGCAACTGCTGACCGGCGACCGGCGTCAGCCCGGTTCACGGACCCGGCCCAAGACCACCCGATCGGCCGACGAGGTGGCGCGGGGGCTGGAGAAGCTCAGCGAGTCCGAGAGCCGGGTGGCCGCGCTGGCGGTGTGCGGCTGCTCGAACCGGGAGATCGCCGGCAAGCTCTACATCACGGTGTCCACCGTGGAGCAGCACCTGACCAGGGCGTACCGGAAACTGGGCATCAAGCGGCGCTGTGACCTGCCGATCGAGCTGCGGGCCCACGCGATGACGAGGAGTGCGTGAGGTCGAGCCAGTACCGCTCGCGCTGGAACGGGTAGGTGGGCAGGCCGACGCGGCGGGCGCCGGGGAAGCAGGCGCTCCAGTCGACCGCGCACCCGCGCAGGTGCAGCTCGGCCACCGAGGTGAGGAACGGCCGCAGCCCGGCGGGCGCGGTCGCCTCGGCGAACACGCACCCCTGATCGGCGAGCGCGTTGAGCGCGTGCGCGAACAACACCGGCTGGCGCAGGTTCCAGTACCAGTAGTCGGCGGTCAGCTCGGTGGTGTCGAACCAGTCGCCGGTGACCGTGGACAGGAACGGCACCGCCGCGCGGCCGGGCACCACGTCGGCCAGCAGGTCCTTGACCAGCTGCTCGATCTCCTCCACGTGCGCCGAGTGGGCGGCGTAGCCGACCGGCAGCCGCCGCACCCGGATCCGGTCGGCCTTGAACCGGTACATCAGCTCGTCCAGCGCGGTGGCGTCGCCGGTGACCAGCACCGACTCCGGCGAGTCGATGGCGGCCACGCCCACCCGCCCCGGCCAGAAGCCGAGCCGGTCGACCACCTCGTGCTCCGGCAGCGCGACCGCGACCACCCCGCCCCGGCCGACGATCCCGCGCAGGGCCCTGGCGCGCAACGCGGCCACCTTGGCACCGTCCTCGACGGACAGCGCACCGGCGACCACGGCGGCGGCGATCTCCCCGTCACCGTGCCCGACCACCGCCGACGGCCGCACGCCGAACGCCTCCCACATCGCCGCGACGGCCACCTGCACCGCCCAGCGCACCGGCAGCACCACGTCGACCCGGTCCGGCACGCGTTCGTTGTGCAGCAGTTCGGTCAGCGACCAGTCGACGTGCGCGGACAACGCCCGTTCGCATTCGGCGACCCGATCGGCGAACACCGGGTGTTCCAGCAGTTCGTTGCTCGTCCAGTCCAGTTCCCCGCCGGGGAACACCAGCACCGGTGCGGCCGGCTCGGTCGTCTCGCGGCGCAGGAGGTTCGGCGCGGTCCGGCCCTCGGCGAGCGCCTTGAGCGCGGTGCGGAATTCACCGGGGTGCTCGCCGACCACCACGGCGCGGTGGTCGAATTCGGTGCGCGCGGCCAGTGAAGCACCGATGTCGGCGGGTGCTTCGGTGTGCGTGGTGGCCAGCAGTTGCCTGGCCCGTTCTTGGAGCGCGGCTTCGCTTTTCGCCGACAACGGCCAGGCCATCGGCAGTTCGGTGATGCGCTCGGCGGGTTCCGGCCGTTCCACCCGGCGCGCCGACTCGACCAGTTCGGCAACCGATTCCGTGTTTTCCGGCACCGTCGCCAATATCCGGTAACCCCTTTCCCTGGCTTCGGATTCCTTGGCGAGCACGAGGATGCCGGCGCCTTCCCGGGGCGTGCCGCGCACGGCGTCCGGGGTCGCCAGCACGGTTGCCCAGCCCGCCAGCGCCAGCGTGGATTCGTTGTTGCGCAGGGAATCCACCGCCTCCCGGCAGGCGTCGCCGGTGGTCACCGCCGGACCGGCGAAGCCGAACGACTGCGCGATGCGCACCGCGGCGGGCACCGGCCTGCCGACCGGCACCAGCGCTTCGTAGTGCCTGCCGTCCACCCCGGCGAAAACGCCGACCTTCTCCCCGCGCATCCGCTCGGGATCGATTCCCGCGTTCTCGAAGGCCTCCCAGGTGGTTTCGAGCAGCAATCTTTGTTGCGGGTCGATGGCCGTCGCCTGTTCTCGGGAGAAGCCGAAGAACGCCGCGTCGAATTCGCCGGGAGCGCGGAGGAACGCACCACGCGGGGCGACGTCCCAGCCGCGGTCATCGGGCACCGGCCCGACGGCTTCCGGGAACCGCCCGCTCACGCCGATGACCGCGATGGGCTCGTCGTCGGTGGTTCTCCCGGTGTCCAGCGCATACGCGACTCCGGCACGCACGATCAGCGGCGGGGTCGCCGAGCCGAGCACCTCGGGCAGCACCTGGACGGTGGCCTCGTGGTCGTCGGCGAACACCAGCCGCTCCGGCTCGACCTGCCCGCTGCGCACCAGTTCGCGGGCGTGCTCGGTACCGGCGAACGGCACCACCCGCAGCTCCGGCCCGGCCCGCCGGGCAGCCGGGATCCGCGGGTGCCAGCCGTCGTCGGGGCCGTTCGCCCCGGTTTCCGGTCCGACGACGCCGGTCGCGTGCCGGGTCCACTCCTCGGCGGTGCGGGTGTAGAGGTGGACCACGCGCGAACCGTTCTCCAGCGCGCCGACCCGCAACTGGAACCGCACGCCGCCGGTCGCGGGCAGCACCAGTTCCGCTTCCGGCCGCAGTTCACGCACGTGCGGGCAGCCCGCTTCGGTACCGGCGAGCGCCAGCAGTTCGGACAGCAGCGCTTCGGGCAGCGGTTCACCGGCCAGCCACGGGTGGGTGTCGGCGCGGAGGTCACCACCGCACAGCAGCGCACCGGTGCCGGCGATCGGCTCGACCAGGTCGAACACCATCAGCTCACCTCCAGCCAGCGCACCCGGTCGCCGACCGGGACCGGCGGCGCGGTCATCTCGATCAGCCGGTACCCGTGCTCGCGGTAGGCGGCCAGCGTCCGCTCGAACGCCTCCGCGTCGCCCGCCTTCGCCCGCACCAGGCGGCGCACGGCGATGCGGCCCGCGCGGAAGCGGAAGGTGAGTTCGTCGATCGACGCCGGGTCGCCGGAGACCACCACCGCCTCCGGGCCGTCCACCGCGAGCACGCCGATCCGGCCGTGCCAGCGGGCGATCCGGTCGGCGACCTCGCTCTCCGGCAGGGCCACCGAAACCATCTCCTGCGAGCGCACGGCGATCGCCTTCGCGCCCTCCTCCAGGGTGAGCGAGCCGGACACCACGGCGGCCGCGATCTCGCCGGCCCCGTGGCCGAGCACGCGGGCGGGACGGACCCCGCGTGCCTGCCACATCGCGGCCAGCGCGACCATCGTCGCCCAGTCCTGGCCGTGCCGCGGGTCGGTGTAGCGGGCCAGCTGCCGCGTGCACTCGTCGTGCGTGGCGGCGAATTCGGCCGAGCGGTCACGCAGGTCCTCGGCCAGTCCGGGGCGGTCGAGGACGTCGGGGAAGACGAAGATCCGCAGGTCGTCGGTGGCGCGGCAGTCGTAGGCCAGTGCCATGGCCCGGCCACCGCGGGCGCGGCGGCGCTCGGCGAGCGCGGCCAAGTAGGCGCTCGTCGCCGCCGCCGCGCCCTGGCCGGTCCGCCCGCGCACGCCGTCCAACGTGGACATGAAGATCAGGTCGGCGCCGTCGAACACCCGGTCCAGGTGCCGCGCGCCGACCACCCGGGTGACCAGTTCGGCCGGGCGGAGTTCGGGCAGCGGGCCGACGGCGTCGTGGCCGGCGGTGTGCACCACGGCGTCGATCGGGCCGCACTCCTCCTTGACCCGGCGCAGGGAGGCTTCGTCGAGCACGTCGGCGGTGACCATGGTCACCCTGGTGCCCGACAGCAGCTTCCGGAGGTCCGCCGCCTCGCCGACCCGGCGGCTGACCAGGACCAGGTGCCGCGCGCCCTGCTCGGCGGCCCACCGGGCGACGCGGGTGCCGAGCGCACCGGTCCCGCCGGTGATCAGCACGGTGCCGCTCGGCGTCCAGTCGTGGCCGGGCTCACGCACGGTCCGGGCCGCGTGCAGCCCGTCACCGCGCACCGCGAACCGGTTGTCGCCGCCGCGGTGGGACAGGGCCGTGGCGAACCCACGGGCGGCGTTGTCGTCGAACTCGGCGGGCAGGTCGATGATGCCGCCCCAGCGGTGCGGGTTCTCCAGCACCGCGGCGCGGCCGAGGCCGCCGAGCAGCGCCTGCGCGGGGTCGGTGGTCGCGCCGCGGGTGACGCACCAGAGCGGCACGGCGAGCCCGGCGTCGCCGAGGGCCTGCATCAGGTACACCGTGCCCGCGACCCCGGGCGGCAGTTCGTCGTCGTTGCCTGCTCCGGCGAGCGCCAGCAGCGAAATCACCCCGGAGAGCCCGTGGAAGATCCGGAGGCAGTCGGCCATCGCCGTTCGATCCCCAGCCGGGATCAGGATCGGTTCGGCCCCGTACCGCTTGAGCACCGCCGCGAACGGCGCGCCGTCGTTGAGGTCGGCCACCACCACCGCCCAGCGCCCGGACACCCGAGGCACCCCGCGCACGGGCCGCCACCGGGTGCGGTGCCGCCAGCAGTCCAGCGCGTTGTCGAACCAGTCGCCCATTTTCGCGGCCCTTCCGGAGAAACGGCTTCCCGACGCGCCCCCAGCATCAGCCGTCCACTCCGGACCGCCCACCCCTAACCCACCCGCGACCCCCTACCCCCGCGGAAACCCCGACCGCGACCCCACCACCCGCGGGTGAATTCGCCATTCGCGCACCCGGGTTTCCGCATTCACGCGCGTGAAATACGCACCCGAACAAAAACAAAAACGGCCCCCGGGCACGCCGGGGGCCGCATTCGCCAGGAAATCAGAGTTCGTCGTCGCCGGGGCCGTAACCGGGCATGCGGCCGGTGACGACGAAGATCATCCGGCGCGCCACCGAGACGGCGTGGTCGGCGAACCGCTCGTAGAACCGGCCGAGCAGGGTCACGTCGACCGCGGCGGCCACGCCGTGCGGCCACTCGCGGTCCATCAGCACGGTGAACAGGTGCCGGTGGATGTCGTCGACCTGGTCGTCGTCCGCCTCCAGCTCCTTCGCCGCGCCGACGTCCTTCGTCTTGATCACCTGTTCGGCCTGCCGCGCCAGCCGCACCGCGATCTTGCCCATTTCGGCGAAGTAACCCCGCACCTGCTCCGGCAGCACCGGCTCCGGGTGCCGCCGCCGCGCGGCCTTCGCCACGTGCAGGGCCAGGTCCCCCATGCGTTCCAGGCTTTCCGCCGCGTGGATCGCCGCGAGCACGGTCCGCAGGTCGGTGGCCACCGGCGCCTGCAGCGCCAGCAGCGCGTACGCCTGCTCCTCGCAGGCCGCCCTGGCGTCGTCGACCTTCGCGTCGTCGCTGATCACCTGCTCGGCGACCGCGAGGTCGACGTCGAGCAGGGCCGCGGTGGCCCGTTCCATGGCATCCGCCACCTGCACGGACATGGCCGCCAGCTTGTCGGCCAGTTGTTCGAGTTCGACGTGGTAAGCCTCGCGCATGCGGCCACCATACGGCCAGGGGGGCGAAATCACCGCATCGCCGGGTGAACCCGGTGTGAACCCGGCCTAACGAATCTAGTTGCCGGGCTTGGCCTGCCCCTTCTGCGTACCGCCCGTGCTCGACGGTGGTGGCGCGGCGGGCTTCTCGTCAGGCAGCGGCCCGTTTTCGATCAACGCGTCGAACAGCTCCTTGCCCTTGGTCTCGAGCATCACTTCGTTGCCGCGGCTGTTCGCCTCACCGGTGGTCGGCACCGTGATGAACTTCACCGTGTTCGGATCGAGCCCCTTCATCGACTGCGCCAGCGTGAGCATCTGGTCCACGCCGAGGTTGTCGCCGAAGGTGGCGGCGGTGAACGCGTTGATGAAGCCGGTCAGCTTGCCGCCGTCGAACAGGACCTCCTGCGACATCGTCTTCTTCAGCAACGACCCGATCACCAGCTGCTGCCGCTTGATCCGGCCGTAGTCCGAGGTGACGTCGCCCCGCACCTTCCGCGCGCGGACGAAGTTCAGCGCCTGGTCACCGGAGATCAGCTGCTCCCCGGCCTGCGGCACGATCACCCCGAGCACGTCGTCGACCACCGGCGCCTCGATGTGCACCGGCACCCCGCCGACCACGTTGATCATGTCCTTGAAGCCGTGGAAGTCGATGCCGACGAAGTGGTTGATCTTCATCCCGGTCAGCTGCTGGATCTGCTTGGTGGTGCACTGCGGCCCGCCGATCGCGTAGGCCTCGTTGAGCTTCGCCTTCGTCTTGGCGGGCACCACCTCGTCCAGGTACTGCCCGGTGTTGGAGTCCCAGCGCTTGCAGTCCGGCCTGGTCACCTCGAGGTCGCGCGGGAAGCCGACCACGATCACGCGTTTCCGGTCGGCCGGGATGTGCGCGATCATCAGCGAGTCCGACCGGGCACCGCCGACCGAGTCCGCGGTGCCGACGCCCTCTTCGGCCTCCGCGCCCGCCCTGGTGTCCGAACCGGCGATCAGGAAGTTCTCGTCACCGTTCTGCCCGGCCGCGTTCTTGATGTCCGCCGAGTTCTCGTCCAGCGCGGCGATCTCGTTGAACTTGCTGTTGAACCAGGTCTTCATGCCCCAGCCGGTCGCGCTGAGCAGGAACATCAGGCTGGCCATCACGATCGCGGTGATCCGGCCCGCCTTCGCCGACCGGTCGTTGCGGCGCTGCTTCTTCTCCTGCAGCCGCGTCTGCGGAGCCGCCTCTTCCTCCGGCGCCTCCTCCTCGGCCGCCAGGTGCCCGAGCGGATGCGGTTGCGGTTTGGCTGGTTTGGCCGGTTTGGCCGGGCGCTCGGCCTCGCCGGGGTGCGCCACGCGCTGCAGCTTCGTGCGCGTCTGCTCGATCAGCTTGACCGGCGCCGCGGTGAGGCGGCTCAGGCGCTCCTTGCGCTTGGCCTCCTCGGCCGCCACCTCGTCGTGCGCGGCGGAGAACCGGGCCAGCGAGTTGTCGATCTTGCGGCGGTACATCGTCGCGTCGTCGACCGGCTCCATCTGGTCGGTCATGATCAGCCTGTCCTCGGCGGACGGCTGCGGGCGCTCGGGCCGCACCGGCTTCGGCCGCGGTGCGGGCGGCTTCCGCGACGGTGGCGCCGCAGTGTTCTTCGCCTCGCGCGGCGACGCCGCGGATGGGTTGGCCGCGTTCCGCTCCTCGCGCGGCGGAGCCACCGGCGGGGTGACGGTGGTCTTCGCCTCACGCGGAGATGCCACTGGCGGAGCGGCCGCGCCCCTGCCCTTGCGCGGAGGTGCCGCCGACGGGGTGGCGGCGGTTCTCCCCTCGCGCGGACCAGCCGCGTTTTTCGCTTCGCGCGGGGGTGCCGGGCTTCTTGTTTCGCGCGGCGGCGCCGCCGGTGGGGTCGCCGCACTCCTCGCCTCGGGCGGCGGAGCCACCGGCGGGGTGACGGTGGTCTTCGCCTCGCTCGGCGGGGTCGTGCTTCTCGCCTCGGGCGGTGCCACGGGGGTTTTCGCCTGGGGCGGCGGCCCCGGCTGGCGCCGCGGCGGCCTCGGCGGTGCGGGTGGCGTGCGTGGCGGCGCCGGCGGGGGCGGGGCCTGCGACGGCATGCCGTTGGCGGGTGGCCTGCCGACCGGCTGCCGGCGCGGCGGGGTGCGCCGGGGCGGCGCACCGGGCGCCGGGTTCGGGCCGGTGACCGGCTGGCGCCGCCGGGTCGGCGGGTCCTCCTGCTGGTGCCGCGGCACCGGGCGCGGCAGGCCGGGTGAGCTGGGGTGCCCCGGCGGCAACTGCGGTCCGCGTGCCCGGACCGGCGGCGGTGACGGCTCGGGTTCCGGCTCCGGCTCGAACTCGGGTTCCGGCTCCGGTTCCAGGTCCAGATCCAGGTCGGGTTCCGGCTCGGCGACCGGCGGCACCGGGTACTTGCCGGTCGCCCGCGCCATCACCTCGTTGACGCTGATGCCGCCGTAGGTGTCCATGGAGCGGCGTCGTGACCTGCGGGAACGACCGGTGCCAGCGGGAAGGTGATCGTCAGGCACTCAGTCTCCCTTCAGCACTCCGGTGGTGAGTCGACCACATTCCCGACTTGGCTCGGGCAGGCGGGCTCCGTGGAGCATCGCCCGCCGGACGGCTTTCGTTATCCTACGGATACCCGCCGTTCGTGACGACACCATCCCGTGATGTTTTTACGCACCGTGCCAGTTTGCCGCGTTACCGACACGGATCAACCAGCCGTTATCACCCGCAGTGGGAACCAGTGGCGATCCGAGTCACCGAGAGTGGTGAATCCGCGCGGGATTATCGGAATCCGGATAAGCCACCACATTCCGCCCGGCGCGTTTCGCGGCGTAAAGCAGGGCGTCGGCCTCCAGCAGGCGGTCCTCCGCGGGTCCCGGAGTCCACGTCAGACCCATGCTGACCGTCACGGCGAGCCTGGCCCGCACGCGGTGCCACGCGTACCTGGCCACCCGGAGCCGCGCGGACTCGGCGACCCGCAACGCCTCACCCGGCGCCAGTCCGGGCATGACGAGCATGAACTCCTCACCGCCGTAACGCGCGCAGAACGCACCTCGCGGCAACCCCTGCTTCAGCAACGCGGCGACGCTCCGCAGCACGCGGTCGCCGACCAGGTGGCCGAAGGTGTCGTTCACGTCCTTGAACCGGTCGATGTCCACCATGGCCACCGCGAGGTCGCCGTCCGCCAGCTGCGCGAGCCGCCGGTCGAGGAACCGGCGGTTGTAGCCCGCCGTCAGCGCATCGCGCTCCAACGCGGAGCGGAGGTGCTGGTAGGCGCGCTCCCAGTTGCCCTGGGCGGCGAACATCGACGCGATCGTTTCGTGCAGCGCGGGCAGATCCGCGGTCTCGGTGTGGACTGCGATCCCGTCCTTTGACACCGCTTTCACCTCCGCCACCTGTTGTTCGTCGTCGTGCAAGAGGCGGCGCTTGAGGTATCGGGACGCGTTGAAGGTGAGAATCGCTCAACCGGACGACGGGGTGCAACGGGTTCAGGATTTCGGGCACGGAGCGAAGCCGTAAACTCGTTGATCGAGCAGAACTACGCGCTGGGAACCGATCTGCTCACCGATCGCGGCGCCCGCGCGGCGGATCGTCAGCGACACCGCCACCACGTACACCTCACCGCGGGGCGGGTCCTCGCCATCGGGTGCCCAGTCCGGGTCGGGCCGCGCGGTGGACATCGCCGGGTAGAGGTCCATGGTGAGGTCGCCGAGGTCGCACTCCTGACCGGTGAAGTCCGGGTGCTGCGAGTCCTCGAGGAACCGTTCCTGCTCTTCGGGCCCCTGGTCGCCGGCGCGGTTGAAGTTGTCGAAGTAGCGGCTGATCAGGTCGGTTTTTGTCTCCTGCCGCGGTTTCAGCGGGGTCACCCCGCAGCCGGTGACCAGCAGGGCGACCGCCAGCCAGGCCACCGGTGTGCGCATGGCTTCAGGTTAGCGGGGAGGTGTTGAACTCCGAGGCCGTTTCCTGACCCGACATCGCGCCGATCGCCCGCATCACGTCGTCGGTCACCGCGCGCCGGGCGGGGCCCGACTTCGGCTGGCCGCTGCCGTGGACCGGCGGGCCGAAGGTGACGGTGATGCGGTGCCAGCGGGGCAGTTTCGCGCCGACCGGCTGGAGCCGATCGGTGCCGGTGAGCGCGACGGGCACCACCGGCACGCCGGCGGTCAGCGCCAGCCACGCCACGCCGGTGCGCCCCCGGTAGAGCCGGCCGTCGAGCGAGCGCGTGCCCTCGGGGTAGATGCCGAAGACGTGGCCGTCGGCCAGCACGCCGAGCGCGGTCTCGAGGGCTCGCTGCGCCGGGCGGTGCGTGCCGCGCTCGACCGGCACCGCACCGCTGGCGGTGAAGAACCACCTGATCACGCGGCCCTTGAGGCCGGTGCCCCGGAAGTACTCCGCCTTGGCGAGGAAGCGGACCTGCCGCCGGGTGATCAGCTGCAGGACCACGCTGTCGATGAAGGAGAGGTGGTTGCTGGCGAGGATGACCGGCCCGGTGCGCGGCAGGTGCTCGTGGCCGCGCACGACCGGGCGGAAGAGCAGGCGGAACAGCAGTCGGAGAACGATCACGTGCGCACTATAGCTCGTTTGGCGTCCGATCGGTCGGACGCTAAACTGGGCTCGTGAGTCCACGCCGGTCCGTCACCGATGCCCTCGGCACCCGCTCCGCGATCCTTCGCACCGGGGTCGAACTGGCCACCGCCGAAGGGCTCGACGGCCTCACCATCGGGCGGCTCGCGGCTGAGCTGGGCCTGTCGAAGTCGGGGGTGCTGGGGCACTTCGGCTCGAAGGAGGCGCTGCAACTCGCGGTCGTCGACACGGCGGCGGAGCTGTTCGGCCGGGAGGTGGTGGAGCGCGCCACCGGCACCACCCCCGGCCTGCCACGGCTGCGGGCGCTGTGCGTGGCTTGGCTGGAGCACCTGATCCACCCGTGCGGCCCGTTCTTCGTGTCGGCCGCCACCGAATTCGACCACCGCCCGGGCCCGGTGCGGGACGCCATCGCCGGTATGAGCGCCCTGTGGGAGCGGGACCTGCTGGTGCACATCCGCCTGGCCCTCACCGACGGCTCCCTCCACGGCGACGCCGACCAGCTCCTGTTCGACCTGACCGGCATCGTCCTGTCCGCGAACCACGGCCTGCACCTGCGGGGGGACGATCGGGCGCTGACGCGGGCACACGTCGCTTTGAACCGCCTGCTGCCCCGGGGGTAGCCGGAGTCGGAGAATCGCCCGCATGGGAGCAGTTCTCACGCACGAGGTGCTGAACCGGTGATCCGGTCACTCCGCAGAATCCGCGCGGCTCTGCTGCGGAGGGTTTCCCGTTTCGCGGCATGGCGTGCTGTGTTGCGGATGGTCGGTTGCCACTTGCGCACGTTCCCACCGCGCGGCCGAAACAGGCGATGAACTGGCGCGTGATCGCTACGGGCCGCGTTTTGTGGTGCGGTTTCGGGCCACGGCAAGGGTTCGCGGGACTGGCGCAACCAGCGCACTCCATCATGAGGCGTCACAACAGACCAGCCGAGGCAGCGCCTCAGGCGATCGCTCACCACTTGCACGCGATGACGCGCCGACCGAGCGCGTGACCGCTACGGGCCACGCTTTGTGACGCGACTTCGAGCCACAGCAAGGATTCGCGGGACTGGCGCAACCAGCACACCTCACCCCGAAAGCGTCACAACAGACCGACCGAAGCAGAACATTCGGGCCCACCAAAGGAACTCACGGACCTAGCACAACCAGCGCACTCCATCATGAGGCGTCACAACAGACCAGCCGAGGCAGCGCCTCAGGCGATCACTCACCACTTGCACGCGATGACGCGCCGACCGAGCACGTGACCACTACGGGCCACGTTTGTGGCGCGGTTTCGAGCCACAGCAAGGATTCACGGACCTAGCACAACCAGCGCACTCCATCATGAGGCGTCACAACAGACCAGCCGAGGCAGCGCCTCAGGCGATCGCTCACCACTTGCACGCGATGACGCGCCGACCGAGCACGTGACCACTACGGGCCACGCTTTGTGACGCGACTTCGAGCCACAGCAAGGATTCACGGACCTAGCACAACCAGCACACCTCACCCCGAAAGCGTCACAACAGACCGACCGAAGCAGAACATTCGGGCCCACGAAAGGAGTTCGCGGGTCTAGTGCAACCAGCGCGCCTCATCATGAAGGCGTCGCAGCAGTTCGGCCGGGGGCAGGCGGCAGAGGGTGGCGGCTTGGGCCAGCGTGGTTTCGTCCAGTTCGATGATCGGGTCGGGGCCGGCGGGCTGGGTGGCGGCGAGGGCCATCGCCCAAGCGCGGAGCGGGCGCAGTTCCGGATCACGCGCCTGGGTGATCAACTTCAGTCGCACGTGCAGGCGCGGCCCCGGCCGCCGCAGGTCGTCGTGGACCTGGGCGAGCACCTCGTGCGCGGTGGTGCCGAGCACCTCGCACAGCTCCACCAGCCGCGACACGGTCAATCTTCGGGCGCCGGACTCGTAGCTGCCCAGGGTGCCGATCGACATGTCGTTGTGCAGCAGCGCGCACACCTGTTCGCGGCTGAGGCGGCGAGCCCGCCGGAGCAGGCGCAACCGTTCGCCGAGCGCTTCGCGCAGGGACTGGTCGAAGTCCGGGTCCACGGCCGTGCGGCTCATCGGTCCCCTCCCTCGACCCGCGCGGCGCGCCGGCGCGCCTCCTCGGCCAAGCCGGTCAGCAGCTCCGCGAGTTGCCGCCACCCGGCGGCGTCGAACTCGGCTTCGTCGATCTCCCTGACCAGGCGCACCATCACGGCACCCACGTCGCGGTCGGTCCTGAGCAACCGGACGAGTGCTCGCTGATCCCGTCGTTGAACCATGTCCACCGTCCCCCTCCCATGGTCAATAGTGGCATATGCCAGTATCGACCATGGGGAGCGCGGGGCGGGGGAAGTCAAACCTTCACCTGGCCGCGCGTCGGCGTTGCGGGGTGGCGACCGGCCGCGGAAACCCTTGGGAACACAGGTTCTCGGCCGACGGGCAGCCGGGAGCGCGGCGGAGTCTTCCTCAGCCGGATTCGCTTCCCACCCATGAATGTGAATTCACGGCCTCAGCGTGCACTCGGCTGCAAGAGTGAGCAACGTGGAGGGTGATTGATCTGCACCCCATGCCAAAGCCCGGATCAGACGTCGGGCTTGGCGGTGCGGGTGGCGCCGATGGAGGCGGCCACCACGCAGCAGATGGCCAGCCATTGCGGCAGGTGGAGCGCCTCACCGAGGACCAGGAGCCCGGCGACGGCGGCCACCGCGGGTTCCAGGCTCATCAGGATGCCGAACACCCTCGGCGGGATCTTCCGCAGGGCCTCCAGTTCCAGCGAGTACGGGATGACCGACGACAGCAGGGCCACCATCAGGCCGATGAACAGGACCCACGGGTCGAGCAGGCCGGTGCCGGTGTCCAGGATGCCGGTGGGCATGGCGACCAGGGCGCCGAAGGCCATCGCCAGGGCCAGGCCGTTGCCCTCGCTGGTGCGGTTGCCCAGCGCCGCACCCAGCAGGATGTACAGGCCCCAGCACAGGCCCGCGGCCAGCGCGAAACCCATGCCGAGCAGGGAGATGTCCCCCCGCGTCTCCGACAGCAGGACGACACCGCCGGCGGCCAGCAGGGCCCACAGGGCGTCCCGCCAGCGGCGGGAGCCCGCCAGCGCCACGCCGAGCGGGCCGAGGAACTCGATGGTCACCGCGATGCCCAGGGGGATCCGGGCGATCGCCTGGTAGAAGAAGATGTTCATGGCGGCGAGCACCAAGCCGTAACCCAGCACCACCGGCACCGCGCGGCGGCCCATCCGCAGGGCCGGGCGCCAGATCAGCAGCAGCACCACGGCCGCGAAGAACAGGCGCAGCGTCACCGTGCCCGCCGGACCGGCGACGGCGAACAGCTGTTTCGCGAAAGCCGCCCCGACCTGCACGCTGACGATACCGATGAGCACCTGCAACGTCGGCGGGATGGCACCCAGCGTCCGCCCCGCGATGGCGAGCAGACCGGGCCTCGGTAGCGGCTCCCCGGCGCCGCCGATGTACGCACTGACCATGGGACGAACGTACCAATCCGTTCCGGCCACCCCGACTCCGTGGGATCTATTGGAATGGAGCGTTCCGTTCTGCTACACTCATGGCATGTGGAAGAAGACGCTCGAAGCAGCTCACCAGGCCCTCCGCACCGCCGTGCAGGGGGTGCCCGACGACGGGTGGACCCGCCCGACGCCCTGCGACCAGTGGAACGTGACCCAGGTCCTCCAGCACGCCGCCGGGGACCAGCTCGGATTCGCGGCGTTCCTCACCGGCGGCGACGGACCCTCAGAGGACCCCTTCGCGCCGTCGGGGGAACTCGGTGGCAGAGACCCCAGGGAAATCGTGGAGGCGGCCATCGAAGCCGCCGCGAAGGCATGGGCGACCGTGGACGACAACGCCACCGAGGTGCCGGTGCCGGTGCCGCCGAACAAGTTGCCGGTGGCCATCGGGGCCGGGGCGTGCGCGCTCGACGCGGCGATCCACGCCTGGGACATCGCCGTCGCCACCGGGCAGCCGTCGCCGCTGTCCGACGAGCTGGCACGCGAGTTGCGGCCGACCGCCGAGGCGATCGTCGAGCCGTTGCGGGCGTATGGCGCGTACGCACCGGCCCTGGACGGCGAAAACGGCGGCGAGGCCGCGGAATTGCTCCGCTACCTCGGCCGCCGTCCGCGTTAGGGGAACTCAGCCGAAGCGGCCGGAGATGTAGTCTTCGGTCGCTTTCTGGTCCGGGTTGGAGAAGATCTTCTCCGTGTCGTTCAGCTCCACCAGCTGCCCGGGGCGGCCGACGCCGGCCAGGTTGAAGAAGGCCGTCTGGTCCGACACGCGCGCCGCCTGCTGCATGTTGTGCGTGACGATGACGATGGTGAACTCCTTCTTCAGCTCGGAGATCAGGTCCTCGATCGCCAGCGTGGAGATCGGGTCCAGCGCCGAGCACGGCTCGTCCATCAGCAGCACGTCCGGCTGCACGGCGATGGCCCGCGCGATGCAGAGCCGCTGCTGCTGACCACCGGAGAGGCCGCCGCCCGGCTTGTTCAGCCGGTCCTTGACCTCGTTCCACAGGTTCGCCCCGCGCAGCGCCCGCTCGGCCACCTCGTCCAGCTGCTTCTTGTTCTTCGTGCCCGCCAGCTTCAGCCCGGCCACCACGTTGTCCCGGATGGACATGGTGGGGAACGGGTTGGGCCGCTGGAACACCATGCCGATGGTGCGCCGGACCTGCACCGGGTCCACCGAACCGGCGTAGATGTCCTCGCCGTCGAGCAGCACCTGGCCCTCGACCCTGGCGCCCGGGATCACCTCGTGCATGCGGTTCAGCGTCCGCAGCACGGTCGACTTGCCGCAGCCGGACGGCCCGATGAACGCCGTCACGTTCCGCGGCGGCACCGACAGCGTCACGCTGTCCACCGCGTGGAACTTGCCGTAGTAGATGTCCACGTCCTTGACGTCGATGCGCTTGGCCATCGTTTCCTACTTCTTCTTGGGGGCGACCAGGCGCCCGATGAGCGTGGCCGCGAGGTTGATCAGGGCGATGATGAGCACCAGCGTCAGCGCGGCACCCCAGATGCGGTCGAAGCCGACGCTGCCCTCGGTCATCGAGTTCGTCGCGCGCTCGTTGTTGATCAGCAGCGGCAACGAGGCCATTTCGCCGGAGAACATGTCCCAGTGCACGAAGGACGAGTAGCCGACCAGCACCAGCAGCGGCGCGGTCTCGCCCATCACCCTGGCCAGCGCCATCATGATGCCGGTGATGATGCCGCTCAGCGCGGTCGGCAGGACGATCTTCACGATCGTCTTCCACTTCGGCACGCCCAGCGCGTACGAGGCTTCACGCAGGTCGTCCGGCACGATCCGGAGCATCTCCTCCGAGGACCGCACGACCACCGGGACCATCAGCAGCACCAGCGCCAGCGACACGGAGAAGCCGTTGCGCGGCAGGCCCAGCGTGGTCACCCACAGGGCGTAGATGAACAGCGCGGCCACGATCGACGGCACCCCGGAGAGGATGTCGACCATGAACGTGGTCACCTTGGCCAGCCGGGACCGGTTGCCGTACTCCACCAGGTAGATGGCCACCAGCAGGCCCAGCGGCACGGCGATGACGGCGCAGACCAGGCCTTGGAGCAGGGTGCCGATGATGGCGTGCAGCACCCCGCCGCCGACCTCGTCGGACAGCACCATGGAGAAGTCTTCGGTCCACCAGTTGGTGAACGGGATACGGGTGATCCCGCTCTCCACCACCGTCCAGAGCACCCAGATCAGCGGCACCACGGCGACCAGGAAGGCCAGCCAGACCAGCACGGTGGCCACCGCGTTCTTGCTCTTGCGGGCCAGGCTGACCTGCTGGAACGCGGGTGTGACGGCCGGCCGGTCGGCGTCGGGAATCGTCGCGGTCACGCCTTCAGTCCCCCTTCTTGTCGCCGATGATGGACCGGGCCGCGAAGTTGACCACGAAGGTCAGCAGGAACAGCACCAGACCGGCGGCGATGTAGGCGCCCGCCGAGGTGACGTCGTTGAACTCCGCGTAGTTCGAGGCGATCTTCGAGGCGAAGGTGGCGCCGCCGTCGAACACGCTCCAGTCGAAGGTCCGCCCGACCGGGATGAACAGGATGATCGACAACGCGATCGTCTCGCCGAGCGCGCGGCCGAGGCCGAGCATCGAGGCGCCGATGTAGCCCGCCTTGCCGAACGGCAGCACGGTGGTCCGGATGACCTCCCAGCGGGTGGCCCCCAGCGCCAGCGCGCCTTCGATCTGCGCGGTCGGCGTGCGCTCGAAGACCTCGCGGGTGAGCGAGGTGATGATCGGCAGCACCATCACCGCGAGCACCACGCCGGCGGTGAAGATGGTGCTGCGGATGTTCGGCGCGATGTTGCCGTCGCCGAAGATCGGCAGCCAGCTGAAGGTGTCGTTGATCCACTGCGCGCCGGGCTCGATGGCCGGCGCCAGGAACAGCAGGCCCCACAGGCCGAAGATGATCGACGGCACGGCGGCCAGCAGGTCGATCACGTAGGCGAACGGCCGGGCCAGCCGCGGCGGGGCGTACTGGGTGAGGAACAACGCGATGCCCAGTGAAACCGGCATCGCGATGACCAGCGCGACCAGCGAGGTGGCCACGGTCACCGCCAGCAGGTCGGCGATGCCGAACCGCAGGTTCTTCGAGTCGCTGGTCTCCCAGGTGCTGGAGAAGAAGCTGACCTGGTTGGCCTGCAGCGCGGGAATGGCCTGCAGCAGCAGGAACAACCCGATCAGGCCGATCAGGACGACGACGAAGACGCCGCTGCCGGTGGTCAGGTTCTTGAAGATGCGGTCGCCCGGCCGCACCTTGCCCCCCTTGGGAGCGCTGGCGGGGGCTGGTTGCTCGGAAATCGGACCCTCCGGCACGAATGCGGACGGCGGACGCCCACCGGGGTCACCGGTGGGCGTCCGCGTCGAGGTTGGCTCGTTCATCGGCATGATCGCCTTGGCCTGTCTCTACCCTCGTCTCAAGCTGTCCGCAAGCAGGTCAGGCGATGGCCTTGACCGCGGTCAGCACCTTCTCCTGCAGCGCCTGCGGGATGGCCACGTAACCCTTGTCCGCCAGCGGCTGCTGGCCGTCGGTGGCGGCCACGTTCAGGAAGGCACGGACGGCCTTGGCGACCTCGGGGTCGGTGTACTTCGAGCAGACGATCTCGTAGGTGACCAGCAGCAGCGGGTAGGTGCCCGCGGCCTTGCTGGCGTAGATCGCGTTCAGGTCGAGCGCGAGGTCGTTGCTGCCCTCGGTCTTGAACTTGGCGGCCTCCAGGGTCTTCGCCACGTTCTCCGCGGTCAGCTCGACCGCACCGGCACCGCTGTCGATCTGCGCGGCCTTCACGCCGTCCTTGGCGAAGGCGGCCTCGACGTAGGTGATCGCGCCGTCGGCGGCCTTGGCGGCCTCGACCACACCGTTGGACTTCTCCGCACCGTTGCCGACGCCACCCTTGAACTGCTTGCCCGCACCCTGGGTCCACGCCTGCGGCGCGGCGGCCTGCAGGTACAGCTGGAAGTTGTCGGTGGTGCCCGACTCGTCGGAGCGGGAGACGACCTGGATCGGCTTGGCGGGCAGGTTCAGGCTCTCGTTGCCCTTGACCGCCTTGATGGCCGGGTCGTCCCAGGTCTTGATGCCGCCGTTGAAGATCTTGGCGGTCACCTCCGGGGTGAGCACCAGCTTGTCCACGCCCTGCAGGTTGTAGGCGACCGCGACCGGGCCGACCACCAGCGGCAGGTTCCAGGCTTCGGTGCCGGCGCAGCGCTGCTTGGCGCTCTCGACCTCGCCCTTCTCGGCGCTCAGCGGCGAGTCGGAACCGGCGAAGTCGACCTGGTTGGCGATGAACTGCTTGACGCCGGCGCCGGACCCGCTGGGGTTGTAGTTGATCTGCTGGCCGGCGCACTTGCGCTGGTACTGCTGGGCGAAGATGTCGATCGCGGCCTTCTGGGCCGACGAGCCTTCAGCCGACAGCGGGCTCTTGCCACCGCATTCGACCTCGGCGGTGCCGGACGGGGCCGCGGCGGCACCGGTCTGCGGGGCGCTGTTGTTGGTCGCCGCGGGGTCGGAGCCACAGGCCGTCAGCACGAGGGCGGCGCCCGCCACCAGGCCGATGACCGCGTGCGGCCGCTTGATCTTCACTGCATTTCCTCCGCGTGGAAGAGAGTCCGGGGGTGTTCGGCCGCGGCGGCTGGCCGCGACGACTCCGGACAGTAGGCAGCGACAGTGGACGGCTGACCGTCAATAAATGAACGGAAGGTGAACAAGGCGGCCATTGTGAGCAGCGCTACTAGCCTCGACAGCCGCTCGTGTCCTGCCCGTGACCTGGGCGTTTGCCGACCGTGACGAGTCGCTGGCGGTGGGTTAACGGGAATATTGCACGTCGACTTCGTAGCGCTGGAAACCCAGTTTCGTGTACACGGCGACGGCGGGTGCGTTGTCCCCTTCGACGTACAAGATCACCTGGCGCAACCCCCGCGCGCGCAAGTACCGCAGCCCGGCCAGGGTCAGCGCCTTGCCGAGGCCACCGCCCTGCGCGCCGGGGTCGACGCCGACCACGTAGACCTCACCGACCGGCTCGCCGCCGAACCGGGCCGGGTTCGGCGGGTGCACCTTCGTCCAGTGGAAACCGATGATCTCGCCGTCGCGCTCGGCGACGAAGAAGCCGTCGGCGTCGAACCAGGGCTCGCGCTCGGTGGCGACCAGCTCGTCGACGCTGAACGCGCCCTGCTCGGGGTGCCAGTCGAAGGCACGCGCGTTGACCGCGATCACGGCCTGTTCGTCCCGGCCGGCCACGAAGGTGCGCAGCGACACACCGTCGGCGAGCCCGGGTTCCGGCCAGTCCTGGCCTTCGACCCCGGCGGAGAGCACCAGCAGCTCCCGCGCACGCCGGAGGCCGAGGTTCGCGGCGATCCTGGCGGCACCGGGGTGGTCGCCGTGCGCCCACACGCGGAGTTCGCCGTCACGGGCGAACAGCTCCCGCGCCAGCGCGGTGCCGTACCCGCGGCGCCGGTGGTCCGGGTGCACGACCAGCTCGGCGACCTGGCGGCCGAAAGCGTCCCCGGCGGTGTCGAGGTGGGCGTAACCGACCAGCGACCCGTCCTCGTGCGCCAGCAGGTGCAGCCCGCCGGACGGCGGCTCGGCCGCTTCCGGCCGCCCGTCCGCCTCACGGGCGGCGCGCAGCACCTCGCGCACCTGCCCGGCTTCGTCCAGCTGCTCCGACCACCGCGTGTTGACCATGCAGCCGAAATTACCGCGTGCTGAACTCCTGGCGCGGCACCTCGGCCGACGGCTCGGCGGCGACCGGCTTGCCGGCGCTCTTGACCGGGCGCTCGAACTTGTAGCCCACGTTGCGCACGGTGCCGATCATCTGCTCGTGCTCGGGGCCGAGCTTGGCGCGCAGCCGCCGGACGTGCACGTCGACCGTGCGGGTGCCGCCGAAGAAGTCGTAACCCCAGACCTCCTGCAGCAGCTGCGCCCGGGTGAACACCCGGCCCGCGTGCTGCGCGAGGTACTTGAGCAGCTCGAACTCCTTGTAGGTCAGTTCGAGGGTGCGCTTGCGCAGGCGCGCGGTGTAGGTCGCCTCGTCGATCACCAGGTCGCCGATGCGGACCTCGGCGTCGGCCTGCTGACCGCTGCCGTCGCGGGTGCTGACCAGCCGCAGCCGGGCGTCCACCTCGGCCGGGCCCGCGGTGGGGAGCAGGATGTCGTCGGTGCGCCACTCGGCGCTGACCGCGACCAGGCCGCCCTCGCCGACCACGGCGATCACCGGGGTGGCGCCGTCCTCGTCCCCGGTGCCCTTGAGCAGGCGGCACAGGCTCTTGGCCGAGGCCAGGTCGGTGCGCGCGTCGAGCAGGATGACGTCGCGGTGGCCCGCGTCGAGCAGGGCGGTGACCTCCGGCGGCCGGACGCGTACGGTGTGCGGCAGCAGTTCCAGCGCGGGCAGTACCGAAGTGGCCTCCGGTTCCGCAGTCAGCACCAGCAGGTCCAGGCTCATCGCCACACCGCCTTATCGGTTTCGCGAGCACGCCGCTTCGGAGAAACGGCCCCGGTCGGTGCTGAGTGAGAATAGCGACTGAACACGGGAAAGACATAGCGCTGCCGCCTTGGTCACATCCGATCACGGCAGCTTGCGTCGATCCAGAACCCCTGGTGAGAGGAAGCGCGGACGAGTGAGCGGCCCGGTGACCCAGTACGAGACGAACGCCCCACGGCCGGAGCGGCGAGGGGGCGGCAGGCGGGCCCGGCGGATCATCGTCGTGGTGGTGGTGCTGGCCGCGGTGCTCACCGCGGCCGACTTCGGCGCCGCCGCCTTCGCCGAGCACACGGTCTCGCAGAAGACCCGCGAGCAGTTCAAGCTGACCGAGGACCCGTCGGTCACCGTGCACGGCTTCCCGTTCCTCACCCAGGCCCTCGGCGGTGAGTACGGTCACATCTCGCTGTCCGCCGTCGGCGTGCCGATCCAGGACGTGCTGCGGGACGTGGAGCTCAAGGCGGACCTCCGCGACGTCGACGCCCCGCTGTCCGACCTGATGGGCGGCAGGGTGGCGGCGATCAAGATCGGCACGCTGGAGGGGGCGGTCAAGATCAAGGACAGCGACATCGCCCGGGTGGAGCCGCTGACCAAGATCGAGAACCTGCGCATCGACCCGGCCGACGAGGAGTACGTGCGCAACGGCGGCTCCGACCCCGAGGCACCGACCACCATCGAGCCGGGGGACGAGGCGCTCGACGACGCCTCCGCCGGCGTGCGGATGTCCGGCACGCTGCAGCTGGCCGGCGAGAAGCTGGAGCTGTACTGCTTCGCGATGATCGAGCTGGACGGCACCGCCATCCACATCACCCCCGAACGGCTCCAGTTCGGGAATGACGGCGAGACCACGATCGTTCCCCCCCAGGTGCAGAAGGCGCTGCTGCCCAACTTCAAGGCCACCGTCGACGCCGGCAGCCTCCCGTTCGAGGTGACGCCGAAGGCGGTGCGCGTGGAGCAGGGCGCGGTGATCCTGAAGGGCGAGGCGAAGAACGTCTCGTTCGCCGGAGCCGGAGCGAACGCGGGAGGCTGACTTGACCGGGGTCTGGGTGCTGCTGGGCACGCTGGTCGTGGCGACCGCCGCGGGCGTGCTGCTGCGGCGGCGCGACGGCCGGATCGAGCGACCGAAGATGATCGACGAACTACCCGCACCGGTGGCCGAGGCGCTCGGCGGCGGCGCCCCGGTCACCCTGGTGCAGCTGTCCACCACGTTCTGCGCGCCGTGCCGCCAGACGCGCGCGCTGCTGACCCACCTCGCGGGGCGGACCGACGGGCTGGCGCACGTCGACCTCGACGTGACGAACCAGCCGGAGGTCGCCCAGCGGCTCGGGGTGCTGCGGACGCCGACCACGGTGGCCTACGCCCCGGACGGCCGCGAACTGCTGCGCGTCGGCGGTGTGCCGAAGGGCCCTGAGCTGCTGGAAGCCCTCTCGCCCTACCTCAAGACGTCCGCATAGCGGGATCCGTCTCATCAGGTGAGCGGTGTTCCCACTCTGAGAGAGGCGTGGGTAGGCTGGCGCTCGTGCACTCGCCACGGTCGGATTACCCCGTGCGGCGCTGGTTCCTGACCCAGCGGCGCGCGGTCGACCTGTGCCGGGTCCGCAGCAGCCTCTGTCGCCGCTGACGCGTCCACCGCCGTCATCGGTGGACCCTTCTCCCCAAGCTCCCCACGCGTGATACCCGCGCGCGTTCGCGCCCGCCGAGAGCCCAGGAGGTGACATGCCGGCAGGACCAGCGGTCGATCCCCGCGGCCCCCGTTTCGCCGCCGCGCTGACCACGGTGGTGCTCGCCGTGGTGCTGGTCACCGGCTGGTGGCCGCTGCTGGCCGCCCAGACGGTGGTCTTCGCCATCGGCGCGTTCGCCGGCCTGAAACCGGCGCCCTACGCACTGCTCTACCGCCACCTGGTCGCTCCGCGCCTGAAGCCCACGACCGAGCGGGAGGACGCGGCGCCGCTGCGGTTCGCCCAGGCCGTCGGCTTCGTGTTCGCGCTGGTCGGCACGATCGGCTACGCCACCGGGGTCACCGCGCTCGGGGTGGTCGCCACGGCGTTCGCGCTGTTCGCCGCCTTCCTCAACGCGGCGTTCAACTTCTGCCTCGGCTGCGAGGTGTACCTGCTGATCCGGCGCTTCACCCCGACACCCACCTGACGCAGAGAAAAGCAAGTCCGACCCAAGAAAGGCAGTGCCGCTCCATGAGCCGTGAAGACGTGCTGGTCACCACAGCATGGGCAGAAGAGAACCTCGACACCCCCGGTGTGGTCTTCGCCGAGGTCGACGAGGACACCACCGCCTACGACGGCGGCCACATCCGCGGCGCGGTGAAGTTCGACTGGCGCAAGGACCTGCAGGACCCGGTCCGCCGCGACTTCGTCTCCAAGGAGGGCTTCGAGGCCCTGCTCTCGGAGAAGGGCATCAGCAACGACGACCGGGTCATCCTCTACGGCGGCAACAACAACTGGTTCGCCGCGTACGCCTACTGGTACTTCAAGCTCTACGGCCACGAGAACGTGCAGCTGCTCGACGGTGGCCGCAAGAAGTGGGAGCTGGACGGCCGCCCCCTCGACACCGGTGACGTCAAGCGCGAGCGCACCGAGTACAAGGCCAAGGAGCAGGACCACTCGATCCGGGCCTTCCGCGACGAGGTCGTGCAGGCCATCGGCAGCAACAACTTCGTCGACGTGCGGTCCCCGGACGAGTTCTCCGGCAAGCTGCTCGCCCCGGCGCACCTGCCGCAGGAGCAGTCCCAGGTGCCCGGCCACATCCCCGGCGCGCTGAACGTGCCGTGGGCGAAGGTGGCCAACGAGGACGGCACCTTCAAGACCGAGGAAGAGATCAAGGAGCTGTACGCCGCGGAGGGCCTCGACGAGGGCAAGCCGACCATCGCGTACTGCCGGATCGGCGAGCGCTCCTCGATCGCCTGGTTCGCCCTGCGCGAGCTGCTCGGCTACCAGAACGTGAAGAACTACGACGGATCGTGGACCGAATACGGCTCGCTGGTCGGCGTGCCGGTCGAGACGGGAGCGAAGTGATGGCTGACGACGGTTGCGGCGCTCCGGTCCAGGAGGCCACCCCGGCGGACTTCGACACCAACGGCCAGGTCGTGCTGGCCGGCAAGGTGACCGGCGAAGGCGGCCCGGTCGGCGGTGCCTTCGTCCGCCTGCTCGACTCCGGCGGCGACTTCACCGGCGAGGTGGTCTCCTCGGCCGACGGCGACTTCCGCTTCTACGCGGCGCCCGGTGAGTGGACCGTCCGCGCGCTGCACCGCACCGGGAACGGTGAGGCGAGCGTCACCGCCGAGGGCCCCGGCCTGCACCGGCTGGCGGTCGCGGTCTCCTGACCACGGCTTTTGGCCCGAGGGGCGTTCCCAGCCGGGAGCGCCCCTCGTTCCTTCTCCGGTTAAGCTGCTCGCGTGCATATCTTCTTCACGGTGCTGCTGGTGCTGTCGGGCCTCCTGGTGACGTGGTTCGCCGCGTACGTGGTGTACCGCCTCTACACCGACAACCGCTGACCCATGTCCTCCGGCGACGACGCCATCCAGGCCGCGGCTGAACGCGCGGAGCACACGCGCGCGCTCAACCTGCCCCAGTTCGGCGACCTGCCCATTCCGGCGGACACCGCGAACCTGCGAGAGGGCCCGGAGCTGCACGCCCAGTGCGTGCCCCTGCTGCCCCTCGTCGGCGTCTGGCGGGGTGAGGGCGAGATCAGCTACCCCACCATCGACGGGCCGCGGCGGTTCGCGCAGCAGCTGACCATCGCGCACGACGGCCGCCCGTTCCTCTACCACGAGGCGCGGTCTTGGCTGCTCGACGAGAACGGCGGGGTCATCCGCCAGGCCGCCCGCGAGACCGGCTGGTGGCGGCCGCAGCCGGACGACTCCTTCGAGCTGCTGCTGGCGCACAACACCGGCATCGTCGAGCTGTTCTACGGTGAGCCGCGCAACCTGACCTCTTGGGAGATGGCCACCGACGCGGTGGTGCGCAGCACCTCGGCCAAGGAGGTCACCGGCGCGAAGCGGCTGTACGGCCTGATCAACAACACCGACCTGGGCTACGTGGAGGAACGCGCCATGGTCGGCGAGGAGATGCAGCCGCACGTGTCCGCCTACCTGCGCCGCGTGGTGGGCTGAACCGCGGCCCGATGCGCTGGCTCCCCTACGGCCCCGACGCGACGCTGATCGAGTGCTCCTCGCTCGAGGAAGCCGGTGCCGTCCGCGCGGTGGTCGCCGCCGCGGACCTGCCGGACGTCACCGAGCTCGTGCCGGGCGCGCGGACCGTGCTGGTCGCCGTGGCGCCCGGATCCGGGGCGCTCGCCGGGATCCGCGCCCTGGTCGACGCCGCCGACCTGGCGCACCCGCCCGCCGGTGACCCGCGGGAGATCACCCTGGACGTGCACTACGACGGCGCCGACCTGGACGAGGTGGCGCGGACCGCCGGGATCAGCCCCGCGGAGGTGGTCGAACTGCACACCGGCGCCGAGTACACCGTCGCGTTCACCGGTTTCGCCCCGGGCTTCGGTTATCTGACCGGGTTGCCGGAGCCGTTGCAACAGTCCCGGTTGGACACGCCGAGGACGAAGGTGCCCGCCGGGTCGGTCGGGCTGGCGGGTGAGTTCACCGGGGTCTACCCGCGGTCCTCACCCGGTGGCTGGCGGCTGATCGGGCGCACCGGTGCCGTGTTGTTCGACCCGCGTGCCGACCGGCCCGCGCTGCTGTCCCCCGGCGACCGGGTGCGCTTCCGGAGCGTGCCGTGAGAACGCTCGAAGTGCTGGAGCCGGGTCCGTCGGCGCTGGTGCAGGACCTCGGCAGGCCCGGCCTGGCGCACCTCGGCGTGCCGCCGTCCGGTGCGCTGGACGAACCCGCGCTGCGCCTGGCGAACCGGCTGGTCGGCAATCCCGAATCGGCGGCGGGCGTGGAGGCGCTGCTCGGTGGCCTGCGGGTGCGGGCCGGGGCGTCGTGCACGGTCGCGGTGACCGGCGCGGCGGTGGCGGTGACGGTCGACGGCAGGCCGATGGGCTCCCACGTGCCGCTGCACCTGCGGCCGGGGCAAACGCTTGCGCTCGGCACCCCGGCCACCGGGCTCCGCTGCTACCTGGCGGTTTCGGGCGGCGTGGCCGTCGAGCCGGAACTGCGCAGCCGGTCGCGTGACGTGCTGTCCGAGATCGGCCCGCCGCCGCTGGCCGCGGGCGACGTGCTGCCGGTCGGCCCGCCCACCGGCGTGCCCGCGGGCGTCGACGTGCTCGCGCCGCCGGTGCACCCCGGCGAGCTGAGCATCCCGGTCCGGCTGGGTCCGCGCGACGACTGGTTCGACGACGCGGCCGCGCAGCTCGCCGGGCCGTGGACGGTCACCCCGGAGTCCAACCGGGTCGGCCTCCGGCTCGACGGGCCGCCGTTGCGCCGAACGGCTGACCGTGCGGGCGCGGAACTACCCAGCGAAGGCATCCTCACCGGCGCGATCCAGCTGCCGCCGAGCGGCCTGCCAGTGGTTTTCCTCGCCGACCACCCGAGCACCGGCGGTTATCCGGTACTCGGGGTAGTGCGAGCGAAATCACTCGCCGCACTGGCGCAGGCACGGCCAGGAACCAAGCTGCGCTTCCGCTCGTCGACCTGAGTATGGAAGAGGTCACGGTGAGCGGCGACGAGGGTGTCGTCGACATCAGGGGGAGAGTCACCGAGTCCGGTTACGTCGAGAGCCTGCTGTACCTCCGCGGCTCCGCGGCGGTGCTGGACAGTTCGGCGTACGAGGGGTCGATCGGCAGGCTGATCGCGCGGGCACCGCGTCCACCGGAACGGCCGGAGCTGGCCGACCGGCTGCGGATCGCGCTGGCCACCGGGCAGATCCGGCGGCCGCTGACCGAGACGCTGCGAGCGCTGACCGGCTTGCTGGTGGCCGGGCGCTACGAGCTGTGCGGCCCGGAGCCGTTGTTCACCGCGGCACCGGACCAGCGCGGCTGGTACGTGACGGGGGTCGTGGCCGACGAACCGAAGTGGGTCCACGAGGACGAGCCGGACCGCTACCTGGTGCCCACCGACGAGTGGCCGCCCGCCGACGAGGCGCGGGTCGGCTACTACCGGACCGCCATCCGCGCCGGCTACCGCCCCACCGCGGCACTGCTGCACCTGGCGGGCAAGCAGCGCTACAGCGGCTTCATCCTGGACGGGCACCACAAGATCGCCGCCTACCTCGCCGAAGGCGTGGTGCCGCAGGTGGTGCGGATCTCCCGGCTGGACGCCCCGCCGATCACCGCCGGCGAACTGCGTGGCGCGTTCAGCGAGAAGGCGTTGAGCCACGGCAATTTCCGCAGCCTCCTGCGGGTGCTGGATCAGGCGTAGACGGCTTCGTAGGCCGCGCTCAGCTCCCGGTGCAGTGCGGTCGAGTCGGCCAGCGCCTTGCCGTCGAGCGTGTGCACCCTGGTCAGCTTGCGCACCGAGGAGGCGAGGAACAGCCCGTCACCGGAGTGCAGGTCGGCCACGGTCAGCGATTCGATGCGGCAGTCGAACCCGGCCCGCTCGGCACCGCGGTACACCGCCGCCTGGGTGGTGCCGGGCAGGATGCCGAGCGTCGCCGGGGGCGTCGACAGGGTCCGGCCGCGCACCAGCACCACGGTCGCGGTCGGGCCTTCGAGCACCGATCCGTCGGTAGCGGTGAAGATCACATCTGCGGCCCCGCGCCGGTCCGCCTCGCGCAACGCGGCCATGTTCACGCCGTAGGACAACGACTTCGCCCCCAGCAGCAGCCACGGCGCCCGCTCGGCCAGGTCGGGGGCGACACCGCGGTCCAGCGTCACCGCGGCCACGCCTTCGGCCCGTGCGCGCAGCACCTTCGGATCGATCTCCAGGCCGAGGGCGAACGCGGTCGGCGTGGCCGCCGGGTCGCCCTCCAGACCCCTGGTGAGCACCAGTTTCACCGCGATTTCGCCGTCACCGGGCCAGGTTTCGACGACCGTGCGGACGGCGCGCTCCCAGTCCTCGGCCCGCGGCTCCGGCAGGTCGAGCATCGACGCCGAGCGGGCCAGCCGGTCCAGGTGCGGACCCAGCTCCCTCGGCTCGCCGTCCGCCACCAGGATCGTTTCGAAGATGCCGTCACCGCGGAGCAGGCCGAGATCGGTGACCCGGAGGTGGGCGGCGTCGGGATCGGCCAGGGTTCCGTCCAGGAAAGCGAGCACGCGCATGCGACGACCCTACTCACTAGCATGTAGCCATGCCCTACAGCTCACCCTTGCTCGAACTTCCGCGTGTGATCGCGCCGCCGGAGGGTCATCCGGAGGCAGGCGTGCCGTGGCACTGGGGTGATCCGTTCGCCGAGCAGCGCACCGCGGCCAGGTCGGTGGCCGTGGTCGACCGGTCGCACCGCGAGTTCATCAGCGTCAGCGGGCCGGAGCGGTTGTCGTGGCTGCACCTGGTGCTCTCCCAGCACGTGACCGAGCTGGCGCCGGACAGCGGCACCGAGGCGCTGGTGCTGGACTCCCACGGCCGGGTGGAGTCGCACATGGTGCTGGCGCACACGGGCGGAACCGTGCACCTGGACACCGATCCCGGCGCGGTGGCCACCAGCGCGCTGCCCAAGGGCGGGCAGCAGCCGCTGCTCGGCTACCTCGAGGCGATGAAGTTCTGGTCCCAAGTGGACATTCGAGACACCACCGCCGACCACGCCCTGCTCACCCTGCTCGGCCCCGAGGTGAACCGGGTCCTCGACGCGCTCGGCATCGCGCTCGGCGAAGCGCCGTACAGCGTCACCGGCTTCGACGGCGGTTTCGCGCGGCGCGTGCCGTGGCCCGGCCGCAGCAGCGTCGACCTGGCCGTGCCGCGCGCCGACCTGGTCGACTGGTGGACGCGCAGCACCGACGCCGGGGCCCGGCCCACCGGCAGCTGGACCTTCGACGCGCTGCGCGTGGAGTCACTGCACGCCCGCATCGGCGTGGACACCGACGAACGCACGATCCCGCACGAGGTCAACTGGATCGGCTCGGCCGCGCACGTGGCCAAGGGCTGCTACCGCGGCCAGGAGACGGTCGCGAAGGTGCACAACGTCGGCCGCCCGCCGCGGCAGATGGTGCTGCTGCACCTGGACGGGTCCCCGGAGATCACCCCCGAAACGGGTGATCCGGTGCTGCTCGGCGAGAAGACCGTCGGCCGGGTGGGCAGCGTCATCCAGCACCACGAACTGGGGCCGATCGCGCTGGCCCTGCTCAAGCGGTCCGCGCCGACCACCGAAGAACTGCTGGCCGGCGCCGAGGACCGGCGGGTGCAGGCGCGGGTCGACCCGGACTCGGTGCCCGCGGAGAAGGCCGCCCCCGGCCGCGAGGCAGCCGCCCGGCTGCGAGGCTGAGCGGGTCGGTCCCTTCCGCAAGCGAAGTTTTGCGCCACACTGGTACCCCGTCGCGGAACCCGGGGCGCAGCACGAAGGATGGTCACGTGATTGAAGTCCGGCCTGGTGGACGCCGTCGCATCGACCGCGTCCTGAACCCCGACTACCTGCGCGGGCTCGACGACCTCACGCTCAACACGCTGCGCGAGCGCCGCAACGAGGCCGCGCAGGAGGAGACCGATCTGTCCTACCTGCGCCGCGTGCTGCACGCGCGCATCGACATCGTGCGCGCCGAGCAGCAGCGCCGCTCCAGCGGCGGGTTGTCCGGCAGCGTGGTCGACCAGCTGGCGAGCATCCTGGCCGACAACGCGCTCGGCCCGGCGGCCGGGCTCGGCAGGCTCCAGCAGCTGGAGCCCTCACGGGCCGGTGACTACCGGCGCCAGGCCGAGGCGCTGGCGGGTGATTCCGACCTGACCGACGTCACCGAGCTGACCGACGACAAGCTCGCCGCGACGCTCGCCGACTACGTCCGCACCGAGGAGTCCGTCTCCACCCGTCGCCGGGAGGTGCAGGCCGTGGTCGACGCCATCAACGGCGAGATCGCCGGCCGCTACGCCGAGGGGCTGGCCTCGGTCGACGAACTGCTCGCCAGTGAACGAGGGAAACGCGAGGACGCTTCTTGAACCCCACGCTCGTCGAGGTGGTCCGCTCCGGTTTCACCGAGAGCGTCCACCGCGGGTCGTTGCTGATCACCGGCCCCGGCGGCGAGCCGGTGCTCGAACTCGGCGAAACCGGCGTCCCGGTGTACCCGCGGTCGTCGAACAAGCCGCTGCAGGCGCTCGGCATGCTGCGGGCCGGGCTCGAGGTCGGCGACGAGGACCTGGCGATCATCTGCGCCTCGCACAACGGCGAGCCGGAGCACGTCCGCCGGGTCGCCGAGCTGCTGGGGCGGTACGGGCTGACCGAAGCCCACCTGCGCTGCCCGGCCGACTACCCGCTGCACGGCCCCAGCCGGATCGCCGCGATCCGCGACGGCGAGCCGGGCAGGCTGGCGATGAACTGCTCCGGCAAGCACGCGGGCATGCTGGTCACCTGCGTGCAGCGCGGCTGGTCGACCGACGACTACCTCTCGCCGGAGCACAAGCTCCAGCGGATCATCGGCGAGGCCGTGGAGGACGTGATCGGCGAGGAGATCGCGCACACCGGGGTCGACGGCTGCGGGGCACCGCTGTTCGCCTTCTCGCTGGCCGGGCTGGCGCGGTCGTTCTCCCGGCTGGTCACCTCGGACGACGAGGCCGAGCAGCGGATCGCCGGGGTGATGCGTGCCCACCCGTGGCTGATCGGCGGCACCGGCCGCGAGGACACCGTGCTGATGCTGGCCGTCGACGGCCTGCTGGCCAAGGGCGGGGCCGAAGGCGTGCACGCGGTGGCCCTGCCGGACGGTTCCGCGGTCACGGTGAAGATCGACGACGGCGGTCAGCGCGTCCGCGAGGCGGTGCTGGTGGCCGCGTTGCGACGGCTCGGGCACACCCCGGCATCGGCGGCCGCGGCGTCCGTTTTGGACGGTCTCGGCCGGGGAGCGGGCTGGGTGCTCGGCGGCGGGCGCGAGGTCGGCGGCTTCCGGGTGGTGTTCTAGTTGAACCGCTCGCGGGCGGCCAGCTCGCTCCAGTAGTCCCGCAGCTCGCCGAACAGCTCCGCCAGCTCCTCGACGTTGCCTTCACGCAGGGCGTCGAGGATGTTGTGCACGTCTTCGGCCGATTTGTCCGACTCCAGGATCGGGTCGGCGATCAGCTGCACCAGGCCGCCGTAGTCCAGCTCCACCGCCGACGCCGGGTGGAAGTGGGACAGCCAGCGGCCGGTCTCCTCCAGCACCCGGCCGGGGCCGGAGTCGCCGAAGGTCTGCTCGACCAGCTCGTACGCCTCCTCGACCCGCCGCAGCGCGTCGCCCATGGCCACCCGCCAGGACAGTTCACGCCGGTGGTCGTGCCGGGAGGAGCCGAGCACCAGCCGCCGCTGGTCGGGGTCGACCAGGGCGAACCACGGCAGCGGCACGGTCCACGTGGTGGACAGCACGTGGACCACCGAACCGCGCAGCTCGGCCAGCGCGGCGGCGGTCTTGGCCCGGACGGACTCGGCGGTCGCCCCGCCGGCGGTGAGCACGGCGGCCCGGAGCGCGGGGTGGGCGTCACCGAGGAAGTTCACCAGCGCGGCGGCCGAGCGGGCCCGCAGCTCCAGCGGGCAGACCAGCGGGCCGGGCCCGACCTCGGCGCCGCCGTCGGGCACCACCGGCACCTCGGCCGGGTCGAGCACCAGGAGGTCGGTCTTCGCGCTGGGCGCGGCGCGGCCGTCGACCAGTTCGGCGGGCAGCAGCCGGGTCGGCGTGGTCACCTGTGAGCGGAGCCACATCCGCTGCTCGCGCTCCCCGGCGGCCGCCCGGCTCAGGCTCGCCTTCTCCACCGCCTCGGCCAGGCGCGGGTCGACGTTCTCGCCGAACGCGGACAGCGGCTCGTACACCCGGAGGTAGGCCACGAACGGACGAAGCACCCGTGAATCGTGACACGGCTACCAGGGCCGATCACCACCGGAGGTCAATGTCGCGTCTTGCACACCGTGCCGCGTCGCATTCCACCCCCCGGACACGGTACGGTGTGTTCAGGAAAGAATTGTCGAGACGATGCGGGGCCGCCGCTACCCCCGGCCGCCCCGCCCCTGTGCGAGGGGGTCGAGCCATGGGGCGCGGCCGGGCTAAGGCTAAGCAGACGAAGGTGGCGCGGGAGCTCAAGTACTCCACCCACGACACGGACTTCGACGCTTTGCAGCGCGAGCTGTCTGGTAGGTCCTCCGACGGCGAACAGCGCGAGGACGATCAGCGATACGAGGACCCGTACGCCGACGAGTACGACGAGTATCGCCGCTGAACGTGTAGGGCGAGGGTGGGTTGGCCGGTTACCCCGGCGGCCCACCCTCGCCTCACGCGTGCCGCCTCCGCGAACAGGGTCCAACTAGGAGGCAACGGTGCGGGTTGAACGAGTCGGAGTGATCGGTGCGGGCCTGATGGGCTCGGGTATCGCCGAAGTGCACGCGAGGGCTGGCCTCGACGTGGTGGTCAGCGAGGTGTCCCAGCCTGCGCTGGACGCTGGGCGCAAGCGCATCGAGAAGTCACTCGAACGCGGCACGCGCAGCGGCAAACTCTCCACAGAGGACGCCGAGGCGGCGCTCGGGCGGCTGCGCTTCACCACCGACCTCGACGCCTTCGCCGACCGCGACCTGGTCATCGAGGCCATCCTCGAGCAGGAGCAGGCCAAGGTCGAGGTGTTCGGCTCGCTGGACAAGGTGGTCGAGCGCGAGGACGCCGTGTTCGCCTCCAACACCTCGTCGATCCCGATCATGAAGCTGGGCATGGCCACCAAGCGGCCGTCGCAGGTGATCGGCATCCACTTCTTCAACCCGGTGCCGGTGCTGCCGCTGGTCGAGCTGGTGCCCTCGCTGCTGACCAGCGAGGAGACGGTGAAGGCCGCCGACACGCACGCGACCGAGGTGCTCGGCAAGACGGTGATCCGCTCGCAGGACCGGGCCGGGTTCATCGTGAACTCGCTGCTGGTGCCGTACCTGCTCTCGGCGATCCGGATGATCGAATCGGGCTTCGCCTCGGCGGAGGACATCGACCGCGGCATGGAACTGGGCACCGCGCACCCGATGGGCCCGCTGCGGCTGTCCGACCTGATCGGCCTGGACACCATCAAGGCGATCGCGGACTCGATGTACGCCGAGTTCAAGGAGCCGCTGTACTCGTCGCCGCCGCTGCTGCTGCGCATGGTCGACGCCGGCCTGCTCGGCAAGAAGTCCGGCCGGGGCTTCTACTCCTACGGCTGACCCCGCGGTCCACGCACCCGGACGGGTGGTCCGGGTGCGTGGTCACGGGTGGAAGGTGACCGGGGCGGTGAAGGCCGCGCGGCGGGCGGCCCGGCGCAGGGTGGCCAGGACGGCGGGGCCGACCAGCAGGATCGCGATCAGGTTCGTGACGGCGCGGCCGGTGTCCCAGCCGAACGTCGAGGTGAGCAGCGAGAAGACGAAGAACCGGTGCAGGTTCGCGCCGAGGTCGTCGCCGGGGACGAAGGCCAGGCCGGCGGTGGCCGGGTCCATCGAGGTGCCCGCCAGGAACGGCCAGAACCACATGTTCATCACGAAGCCGAAGAAGTAGGCCGCCACCACGCCGTACGCGGCGAGCATGGCGATCTCGGCCCTGCCCCGGACCCGGTGCGGCAGCAGTCCGGCGCCCAGCCCCAGCAGCGACGACGACAGCATCTGGAACGGCAGCCACGGCCCGACCCCGGCGGTGAGCAGGGCCGACGCGAACAGCGAAGTCGACCCCAGCACGAACCCGAAGCCCGGCCCGAACACCCGCCCGGCCAGCACGAGCAGGAAGAACACCAGCTCGACGCCCCCGGTGCCGGCGCCGAGCGGCCGCAGCCCGGCGTTGATCGCCGAGAGCACGCCCAGCATGGCCAGCGCCTTCGAATCGATGCCGCCGCCGGACACCTCGGCCAGCACGATCAGGATCAGCACCGGCAGGGTGAACATGAAGATGAACGGGGCGTCGGCCGAATGCGCCTGTGCCCCCGGCTGGGGCGCGGCGAACAACGGCCAGAAGAACATCGACAGCCCGAGGACCGCCGCCACCACCAACACCACCCCCGACCGCGGCGAGATGCGAACGACCTTCGGCCGCTCCAGGAAGCCGGTCACGTCGGCGACACCCCCAGCACCCCGGCCAACACCGAACGCAGCCCGCCGCGCACGCCTCTCGGATGCTTCGGGGAAGCGGTCATGCCGGCGCCTCCGCTCCCGATTGGGGCGCCGCAAACGGCGACCGGGGGGACCTTCGGCAGCCCAGCACTCCGGCCAGCCCGATTCGAACCCACCTCGGGCGTTGCAGGAGACCGGTCATGCCAGCGCCCGCGCTTCCGGCTGGGCTGGAGCGAACGTCGACAGCACCGCCCGCGGCTTGCCGTGCACGACTCTCGGACGCTGGTCGTACCAGCGCCTCCCTCCTCACTGAGGCAACACGAACAACAGCCCAAGCCCCGCAACCACCAACACCGAACGCAGCCCGCCACGAACCACCCTCGAACACTCCGGGGAAGCGGTCACCCCAGCGCCCGCGCTTCCGGCTTCGCAGCCGCGAACCACCCTCGAGCGCTCCAGAAAATCGGTCATGCCAGCGCCTCCGCCCCTGGTCGGGGCGCCGCAATGGCGGCCAGAGGGACATCGGCGGCCTCAGCACACCGGCCACCAGCACCGAACGCAGCCTGCCGCGAACCACCCTCGGACGTTCCACCAACCCGCTCATGCCAGCGCCTTCGCCACCTGGTCGACGGTGAGCCACTCCGCCGGTGCCAGTACCTTCGCCACCTGCGGCGCGAACGCGGGCGACGAGACCACCACCTCGGCGGTCGGGCCATCGGCGACCACGTCGCCGTCGGCCATCACCACCACCCGGTCGGCCGCCGTGGCGACGAATTCCACGTCGTGGGTGGCCAGGACAACGGCCGCCCCGACTGCCGCCAGCTCCGCCAGCACCGCGCCGAAGTGCCGTTTGGCGTGGTAGTCCAGGCCGCGGGTGGGTTCGTCGAGCAGCACCACCTCGGGCCGGGCGGTCAGCTGGATCGCCAGCACCAGCGCCAGCCGCTGCCCCTCGGACAGGTCACGCGGGTGCTTGCCGCCGTCGATGCCGGGGGTGAGGCGGTCGAGCACCGCCCGGCAGCTGCCCGGCTCGGCTGCCGATTCGGCGTCGGCCTGGGTGCATTCGGCGTCGACGGAGTCGAGGTAGAGCAGGTCACCGGGGGTCTGCGGGACCAGGCCGACCAGCTCCCGCGCCTGGTGCGGCTTGAGCGACTTCGGGTCCCGCCCGCCGACGTCCACCCGGCCGCCGCTGCGCGGGCCGCTGCCCTGCAACGCCCACAGCAGCGACGACTTGCCCGAACCGTTGCGGCCCATCAACGCCACGATCTCACCGGCCCGCAGGTCCAGGTCGACCTCCCGCACGGCCACCAGCTCGCCGTAGCGCACCACGATCTTCGAAGCCGCCAGCTTGACCGCGCCGGAAGCACGCGTCACCGGCTCCGGCGACCGCCCGGCCAGCCGCTCGCGCAGGGGTCCGGCCCGGCGCCGCGCGTCCCGGACCGACAGCGGCAGCGGCGCCCACCCGGCCAGCCTGCCCAGCTCGACCAGCGGCGGCGCGACGTCGGCCTCCGCCAGGACCCCGGCCGGGGTGCCGGAGCGGATCGAGCCGTCGCCGGGCAGGTAGAGCAGGCGGTCGGCGTACTGCGCGACCCGTTCCATCCGGTGTTCGGCGACCACCACCGTGGTGCCGAGGTCGTGCACCAGCCGGGTGATCGCGGCGAGCACGTCCTCGGCGGCGGTCGGGTCCAGCGCCGAGGTCGGCTCGTCCAGCACCAGCACCTTCGGGTGCGCGGTGAGCACCGAGCCGATCGCCACCCGCTGCTGCTGACCACCCGAAAGCGTCCGCAGTGGACGGTGGCGCAGTTCGGCGATGCCCAGCAGGTCCAGGGTTTCCTCGACCCGCTTGCGCATCACCTCGGGCGGCACGGCGAGCTGCTCCATGCCGTAGGCCAGCTCCTCCTCGACGGTGTCGGTGACGAACCCGGCCAGCGGGTCCTGCCCGACCACGCCGATCAGCTCGGCGAACTCGCGCGGCGGGTGCGACGCGGTGTCCTTGCCGTCGACCCGCACGCGGCCGTGCAGGTGACCGCCGGTGAAGTGCGGCACCAAGCCGTTGATCGCGCCGAGGAAGGTCGACTTGCCCGAACCGGTCCGCCCGGCCACCAGGCACAGCTCGCCCTCGTCCACCAGGAGGTCCACCTCGGACAGCACCGGCTCGGTGGCTTCGGCGTAGGTGATGCTCACCCGCGAGAACTCGATCACGCCCGGACCCCCTCCCCGGAGAGCAGCGGTGGCGGGGCCAGCCAGGCGGGCAGCACCCCGAGCAGCAGCGCCCCAGCGTGCCACGGCGAGACCTCCGGCCAGCGCAGCGGGTTCAGCGAGGGGTAGAGGTTCGCCGCGTCGAGCTGGGTGGTGGCGAACAGCAGGGCCGCCGCGCCGACCCCGGCGGCGGCCACCGCGGTCTCCGGCCAGCGCCACGGGTCCGGCCGGTAGGTGGTGCGCCGGACGCGGCGGCCACCGAGCAGGAACCCGGTTACCGCGACCACCAGCCCGCCCACCAGCAGTGGGGTGCCCAGCCAGGTCGACGTGCCGTCGAGCACGCCGTAGACACCGACGCACACCCCGGTCAGCCCCGCCAGCACGCAGACGCCGACCGCGACCCGCACCGATCGCGGCAGGTAACCGCGACGGCCGTACCCGCGGGAATCCATCGCCGAAGCCAGCATCAGCGACCGGTCCAGCGCGTCCTCGAGCACCGGGATGATGATCCCCCTCAACGCCCGCATCCCGCGCTGGCGACCGGCCCGCAACCGCCGTGCGCGCCGCACCCGCAGCACGCTCTCGGCCAGTTGCGGGGCCACCGACAACGCAACGGTGACCGCGGTGCCGACCTCGTACAACGCCCCCGGAACCGCCTTGAGCAGGCGTTTCGGGTTCGCCAGGGCGTTGGCCGCGCCGACGCAGAGCACCATGGTGGCCAGCCGGAGGCCGTCGTAGAAGCCGCCGAGCAGTTCCTCCGCCGAGGTCGGCCCGAGCAGGGTGACCCCGGCCGCGAGCGCGGGCAGCGGGATCTCCGGCAGCTCGAACAGCACGTGCCCGCCGTCCTGGCCGCCGATCAGGATCCGGAACAGCACCCGCACCACCACGATGAACAGCCCGATGTAGGCGTAGAGCCGGAAGGCCAGCGCCCACGGCGCGTCACTGCGCCGGTTGGCCACCACGAACCCCAGCACGGCGATGATCAGGCCGAGCAGGAACGGGTTGGTGGTGCGGCTGGCGGCGACCGCGAGCCCGAGGGCCCACAGCCACCACGCCGCCGGGTGGAGGTTCCTAGGAAGCACGTTTGCGACGGTAGGCGGTGACCCCCGCGGCTCCGCCGACCAGGAGCACCGCGGCTCCGCCGAGCACCGCACCCCACGGGAAACCGGCGGCTTCGGCCGACGGCAGCGCCTCCCCGCCGGTCCACCTGACCCCACCCGGCGCGACCCCGCCCGCGAGCGATTCGGCGGGTGGCGCGCTGGTCGGCACGGCGGCGACGGCGGGGACGGCCGAGGACGGCGGTGCGGCCGAGCTGGTCGGCGCGGGCGGCGCCGCGGTCTCCACCGGCGCGGCCTCCTCCTGCTGGACGGGCGGAGCCACCGGGACGGTGTCCTGCCCCGGGATCACGCCGTTCTGCTGGTCGGCGGGCGGTGGTGGCTCGACGGCCTGCCCCGGCCGGACCGGGCCGATCCGCGGTGCCGGAGCGGTGTTCGCGGTCTTGTTCTTCGAGAACGACCAGCCCTCGAAGCTGCCCGGCGGCGGCTTCCGGTTCATCACGCCCAGCTGGCTGTAGGTCCAGCCGCCCCCGTTCGGGGCGTGCCAGTACGCCCAGTACGCGGTGGTGGGCGGGGTGTCGATGCAGGCTTCGGCGTCCGGTCCCGGCTTGCCTTCGACGCGGCAGATGAACCCCAGGCCCCAGCGCTGCACGCCGGTGAGCTCGAACCCGGCGTTCTGCAGCGCGCTCAGCCCGCTGGCCTGGTCACCGGGGGCGCAGCGGACGATCGGGTCCCCGCCGAGTTCCTGGAAGTCGACCACCACGGTGACCCCGTTGCCGTCCGGGCAGTACCCGGGCGTGCCCCGGCCGTGGTCGAGCGCCGATGCGGTGGCCACCGGTGCCGTGGCCAGCACCAGTGCGGCGGCCCCGGCGATCCGGGCGATCCTCATCGGGTGCTCCTCCTTCGTCCGGCGACCAGCAGGCCGGCGCCGGCGGCGACCAGCAGGACCCCGCCGGCGGCGGCCTCCGCGACCGGGGCCCCGGTCTGCGCGAGCTTCTTCTGCTGGGACGACGCCGTGCCGCTGCCCTGGGGAGCGGATCCGGCGGGCGAGCTGGTCCCCGGCGTGGTGCTGCTCGGCTGGCTCGGCGAACTCGAGGTGGGTGGCGCCGAGGACGACGGCACCGGGGTCTCCGACGGCGGGTCGTTCGGATCGGGGCCGGGTCCCGGGTCGGGGCCGGGCTCGGCCGGGGTGTGGGTGAGCGGCAGCTTCGCCAGCGCCAGCAACGCCTGCGCCGACGTCCGCCGCCACTGGTCCCGCTGCATGTCCGGGATCTCACCGTTCACCGCGTTGGCCACCGCTTCGTCGAACGCCCCCTTGTTGTAGGCGATGGCGCCGAGGTCCCCGGTGGCCTTCCCGGCGTTCTGCGGGGTCAGCTGGTGGGTGACCACCCAGCCGGCGGCGCGGTCGGCGGCCGCGGTGTGGCCGGAGACCGCCAGCGCCTGCCCGGCCAGGCCGGTGGAGTTGGCGTTGGGGTCGGCGGTCGGGCCGGACCCGCCGAACGAACCGTCGGCGCGCTGGGTCTGCACCAGGAAGGCGGCTCCCTTGTCGGCGGCGGCCTTCGCGCCGGGCACACCGGCCTTGTCCGCTTCCAGCAGCGCCTGCACCGCCATTCCGGTGGAGTCGGGATCGATGGTGGCGTTGTCGGTGCAGTGCACCGTGCCGCCGTCGAAGTCGCCGCCGCCGAGGCGGAAGCCACCGGCCGGGCACTGCTGCTTGACCAGGAAGTCGACCGCTTCCGCGGGCACCCCGCCGCTGCGGGCCAGCCCGAGCACGGCGAGCGACTGGTCGAAGGTGTTGCTGCCGTCGTTGCCGGCGTTCTTGCTGCGCAACTGGCCCTTGAAGGCGCCGTCGGACGCGATCAGGTCGAGCGTGGCCTGCCGGATGTCGCGGCCGGTGAAGTTCTTCGGGTCCCGTTTCGCGCTGACCGCCGCGGTGAGCGTCTTGGCCGTCGCCCCGGCGATCCAGGCGTTCTTGGTCGCGTCGATCGGGAAGGTGTAGTACCCGGCCGCGTCCTTGTCGATGGCGTCGGCCACGGCCGCGACCTGCGGTTGCCCGGTGGCGCTGAGCGCGAACAACGCGTCGATGGTCAGGCCCCAGTCGGTGCCCATGAAGCCGGGCAACCGGCCGTCGGCCAGCTCACCGGCCAGCCACTTCGCGGCGGTGACCCCGGCGGTGGGGTGTGGATCGGGCGCGGCGGCGGGTGCGGGCAGCGCGATGGCGGCCACGAGCGCGGCGGCGCCGGTGAGCCCGGCGAGCGCACGGACTGGGGTGCGCATGGAACGGCCTTTCCCGGGACGCCCGGGAACCACGCGCAGCGTGAGGCCGCGTCCCCAGGACTCCGCCCGTAATCCTCGACAGTGGAGCCTTGCCTGCTCGGTGGGCAGTCCGGCTCACGCCGAGGCGGCGTCTCACGGTTGCGGGTCAGCGCCGGATTCCCACCGGCTTCCCCCACACGAGCACTTGACACTAACCCACCCCGGCGGCACCGCGGAAGCGATCCACCACACACCGGGGTCACATCACCGGAATGCCCCACGGCACGCCGTAGGGCAGGATGTGCCCCGTGGATCAGCAGTTGCGGGTAGGCCTTGTCGGTGGCGGTCCCTGGGCGAAGACGGTGCACGCGCCGGGATTGGCGGACCACCCCGGTACCGCGTTGACCGCGATCTGGACCCGGCGCCCGGAGGCGGGGCGGGAACTGGCGGACGCGCACTGCGCCACCGCCGTGGACTCGGTGGACGAGCTGCTCGACCGGGTCGACGCGGTGGCCTTCGCGGTGCCACCGGCGGTGCAGGGGGAGATCGCCATCCGGGCGGCGGCCGCGGGCAAGCACCTGATCCTGGAGAAGCCGATCGCCGCGGACCTCGAAACCGCGGAACGCCTCGCCGCGACCGTGGCCGAGCACGACGTCGCCGCGCTGGTCATGCTCACCCTGCGCTTCGCCATCCAGACGCAGGAGTGGCTGGCCGGGCTCGCCGAAGCCGGCGGCTGGACCGGGGGCAGCGCCCGCTGGCTCTCCGGCGCGCTGCTGAACGAGACCTACCGCGATTCGGCGTGGCGGCACGAGGTCGCCGGTGCGCTCGCCGACGTCGGCCCGCACGCGTTCGACCTGCTCGACGCGGCACTGGGCCCGATCACCGGGGTGCTCGCCGCGCACCGCAACGAGGGTGACCTGTGGACCGTGCTGCTGGCGCACGAGGGCGGCATCACCAGCACCGCCACGCTCGGCCTGCGGCTGCCGATCATGCCGACGGTGGTCGAACTGGCGGTGTACGGCGAACACGGGTTCCGGTCGGTCAACCAGCGGCCGGGCACCCCGCAGGACAGCTACACCGCCCTGCTCGACGACTTCGCCGCGCTGATCGCCAGCGGCACCAGGGACCACCCGTGCGACGTGCGGCGCGGGCTGCACCTCCAGCGCGTGATCGACCAGGCCCTCCGGGCGGTGGGCAAGTAGCCCGGATCGAGCGGTACCCGGCAGCCGTGCCGGACCGGAAGAATTTCCGGACATGCGCTGGTTCAAGAGTTTCGCGGCCGCGATGGCCCTGCTGTCCGCGGTCCTGGTCGTTCCACCGGCGGCTTCGGCTTCCACCGGGTCGCGCCTCACCGAGTGCTCGGCGGACTTCTTCCACGACGACCGGCGGCTCGGCCCCGAGCGGTTGCCGGTGCTGGGCGCGGTCGGCCGGCAGTTGCTCGGCTACCACCGCACCGGTCACCTGCCGGTGGCGGAGTTCTTCGACGAGTACTACGACGAAGCCACGGGCAGCTGGCGGTACCCGCCTGCCGACGGGTTCGTGATCGGCCCGGACGGTCAGCCGGACCGGGAGGTCGGGGCGTTGCGGCCGGGGGCGCGGATCGACCGCTACGGCAGCGAGTACGGCGGCTTCCTGGCGCCGAAGGGCGCGCACTACTCGACCCGGTCCATCCCGCCGTCGAACCTGGTCGGCACCCCGCCCGAATCGTGCAACTACCGCGCCTACCAGGTGCTGCGCGAGTTCTCCGTCTACGAAGGCCCGGCCGCGCCGTGGTTCGCGCAGCGGGGCGGGGTGGAGCAGTACCAGCTGAACGGTGCGCTGGTGCCGGGTGCCCCGGCCCAGCTGAACGTGCTGTGGCTGGTCGACAACGGCTACCTCGCACGCCTCTGAAAACGCGGTGAGCGGGGCATTCGACACCGCGAATGCCCCGCTCACCACCCTCGTCAGGCGTCGACGCGTTCCTCGGGCGCGGACGACTTCCGCAGCTTCCGCACCAGCGGCCACGCCAGCAGCACGGCGACGATCGCGTAGACCACCACCGCCATCGGCGAGTTGACCAGCCCGGTCAGCGAGCCGTCGGAGAGTTGCAGCGCCCGCCGCATCTGCTGCTCCGCGCTCGGGCCCAGGATCACGCCGAGCACCGCGGGCAGCACCGGCAGCCCGTAGCGCCGCATGGCGAAGCCGATCAGCCCGATGAGGAACAGCAGCACCAGGTCGATCACCTCACCACCGACCGCGTAGGCCCCGACGCTGGCGAAGAACAGGATGCCCGCGTACAGGTACGGCCGCGGGATCCGCAGCAGCTTCGCCCACACCGGCGCCATCGGCAGGTTGATCACCAGCAGCAGCACCGTGCCGACGAACAGGCTGGCGATCAGCCCCCACACCAGCGCCGACTCGCGTTCGAACAGCAGCGGGCCCGGCTGGATGCCGTACTGCTGGAAGGCCGCCAGCATCACCGCGGCCACCGCCGTGGTCGGCAGGCCGAGGGTCAGCATGGACACCAGGGTGCCCGCCGCCGACGCGCTGGCCGTGGACTCCGGACCGGCGACGCCCTCGATGGCGCCCTTGCCGAACTCGTCCTTGTGCTTGGAGAGCCGCTTCTCCGTGACGTAGGACAGGAAGGTCGGGATCTCCGCGCCACCGGCCGGGATGGCGCCGAACGGGAACCCGATCACCGGCCCGCGCAGCCACGGCTTCCACGTCCGCCGCAGGTCCGCCCTGGACAGCCACGGCCGTCCCACCGGGATCGGCTTCGCCTGCTTCTGCCGCAGGTGCGCGGCCACCCACAGCGACTCGCCCACGGCGAACAGGCCGACCGCCACGATCACCACGTCGATGCCGTCGGACAGGTGCAGCGAGCCGAAGGTCAGCCGCGACTGCCCGGTCATCTCGTCCAGCCCGACCAGGCCGATGGTCAGCCCGATCAGCAGGGACGCGAAGCCGCGGATGCGCGACTTGCCGAGCACCGAGGTCACCGCGATGAACGCGAGCACCATGATGGCGAAGTAGTCCGGCGCCCCGATGTCCACCGCGAGCTCGGCCACCACCGGCGCCAGCAGGACCAGCGCGGTGGTGCCGATGAGGCCGCCGATGAAGTGCCCGATCGCCGCCGCGGCCAGCGCCTGCGAACCGCGGCCCTGGCGGGCCATCGGATTGCCGTCGATGGCCGCGACCACCGCCGCGCTCTCCCCCGGCGTGTTCAGCAGGATCGAGGTGGTCGAACCGCCGAACATGCCGCCGTAGTAGATGCCGGCGAACATGATGAACGCCGCGGTCGGGTCGAGCCCGTAGGTCACCGGCAGCAGCAGGGCCACCGCCATCGCCGGGCCGATGCCCGGCAGCACGCCGATCGCGGTGCCGAGCACCACGCCGATCGCGGCGAAGAGCAGGTGCTGCGGGGTGAGCGCGGTGCCGAACCCGTCGAGCAGATTGGTCAGCGCGTCCATCACAGCACTCCCATCAGCGGGCCACCCGGCAGCGGGACCCCGAGCAGTTCGTTGAACGCCAGCCAGGTCAGCACCGAAACCCCGGCGGCGATCAGCGGATCACGCACGAAGTTGCGGCTGCCCAGCGCGAACGCGGCCCCCCAGAACATCAGCGCCGAGGAGATCGGGAAGCCCGCGGTGTCGATCAGCGCGGCGTTCAGCAGGAACGCCCCGGCCAGCAGGAGCACGGTGCGCCAGTCGGTCGGCGCGTCCAGGTCGACGTCCTCCCCGGCCTCGGCCTCACCGCGGCCGCCACGCAGCACGTTGACCGCCAGCAGCGCGGCCACCAGCACCAGCGCCGAGCCGACCAGCACCGGCACCGCCTTCGGCCCGACCGGGCCGCGCTGGGTGAAGTCGGTCGGGATGCTCAGCGCGTCGGTGAGCACCAGCACGCCGGTGGCCAGCAGCAGCACGCAGATGCCGAGTTCGGAGTGCGTGCGCCACCAGCTCTGGCGCTCCGGCGGCCGCCCGTCCACCGGCTCGTTGTCCACTGTGGTCGTCATGCCAGCCCCAACTCCTTCAGCACCGAAGCCACCCGGTCGTTCTCCGCCTTGAGGAAGGCGCCGTACTCGTCACCGGCGGAGAAGGCGTTGGTCCAGCCGTTGAGCCGCAGCGCGTCCTGCCACTGCTGGGTGTCCTGCAGCCGGGTGAACAGCGAGACCAGCTTCTCCTTGTCCCCGTTCGAGATCCCCGGCGGCGCGACGATGCCGCGCCAGTTCGTGAAGCTCACGTCCACGCCGGACTCCTGCAGCGTCGGCGCGTCCAGCCCGGGCACGCGCTGCGGGCTGGTCACCGCCAGCGCCCGCAGTTCGCCGGCCTCGATCTGGTCGCGCGTCTCGCCGATGCCGGACACGCCGAAGCCGACCTTGCCGCCGAGCACCGAGGCCATCAGCTCGCCACCGCCGTCGAACGGCACGTAGTTCACCGTCGGCGGGGCGATGCCCGCGGCCTTGGCCATCAGCATCGGCGCGAGGTGGTCGGGGCCGCCGGGAGCCGAGCCGCCGCCGACCGGCACCGCACCGGGATTGGCCCTCCACGCCTCGATCAGCTGGCCGATGCTCTGGTACGGCGAGTCCTTGCCCACCACCACGACGTCGGACTCCTCGGTCAGCTTCGCGATCGGCGTGGTGTCCTGCAGCGAGGACGGCGAGCGGTTGGTGTAGACCGCGCCGACCACGCCGAGGCCCATCGACATCGCGAGCTTGCCGTTGCCGCGCTCGTTGACCAGCCTGCCGAGGCCGACCGTGCCGCCGGCCCCCGGGAGGTTGAACACCTCGGTGCTGCCGTTGAGCCCGGCCTCTTCGATGGCCTTGACCGCGGTGCGGGCGGTGATGTCGTAACCACCGCCCGGCGAGTTCGGCACCATCATCCGGAAGTTGCGGATCCGGTCGCCGGATTCGTCGCTGCCGGTGGACACCAGCGGCGGCACGAACACCACCAGCAGGGCGGCGACCAGCACCGACAACCAGGTCTTCTGGTTCTTCATCAGGCACTCCGTTGTACGCCTGCTCGGGTGACCCCGGTTACCCCGAGGCCGATTAGCGAGTCATCGTGCCCCCGCGGTCCGGGTCTGTCTCGCTTGCGCGCTTATCGGTACTTGTGTTCGTTCTGCTCACGGAGTCGTCCGGTCGCGGAAGTGCGATAGTGACCGCATGCAGCCGAAGGGGCGAGCGGCCTCCGCCGAGGGAGGTGGGCGACGGGCGGGGGGTTCGCTGGCGCGCCAGCTGCTCGGGTGGCAGCTGGTGATCGTGTTCGCCCTGCTCGCCTGCGTCGCGTTGTTCTCGGTGGCCCAGTCGAACAAGTCGTTCGCCGACGTCGAGGGCCGCCGCCTGCTGTCGGTGGCGGAGAACGTGGCCGCCACCCCGGGGGTCCGCGAGAACCTGCCCGACCCGCTGCGCCGCGACCCGCTGCCGGTGTTCGCCGAGGGCGCGCGCAGCCTGTCCGGGGCCGACTTCGTGCTGATCACCGACCGGGCGCACCGGATCGTCACCTCACCCGACCCGAAGCAGGTCGGCACCACCCTCGACCTCGGCGACAGCCTGATCACCAGCGGCCGCGCCTGGGTCGGCGAGATCGGTGGCTCGCTGGTCGCGCACGTGCCGGTGATCAGCGATCGCGGCACGGTGGACGGCATCGTCGCCGCCGGCAAGGCCACGCCGGGGTTCTTCGAGGGCATCGGCAACTCGGCCGGGGACGCGCTGGCGCTGCTCGGCATCGCCACCGTGCTCGGCCTCGCCGGGTCGGCCTTGCTGGCGTGGCGGGTCAAGCGGCAGACGTTCGGCATGGAACCGCGGGAGATCGCCGGGCTGGCCGAGCACCGCGAAGCGCTGCTGCACGGCATCAAGGAGGGGGTGCTCGGCCTGGACCAGCAGCACCGGATCACCCTGGTCAACGACCACGCGCGGGAACTGCTGGCGCTGCCTGCCGACTGCGTCGGCACCGCGGTCGCCGACCTGGACCTCAACGAGCGGCTGCGGGACGTGCTGACCGGGCGGGTGCAGGGCACCGACCAGATCGTGCTGCGGGCCGGGCGCGTGCTGGTGCTCAACCGGTTGCCGATCGCCGGGCTCGGGGCCGTGGCCACCCTGCGCGACCGGACCGAACTGGTCACCCTGCGCGAGGAACTGGCCGCCAGCTCGCGCACCACCGACACGCTCCGGGCGCAGGCGCACGAGTTCACCAACCGGCTGCACACCATCGCCGGGCTGATCGAACTGGGCGAGTACGACGAGGTGCGCGAATACGTCGACCTGGTGGCCCACGAGCAGGGCGAGTGGCAGGACAAGGTGACCAGCCGGGTGTCCGACACCGCGGTGGCGGCGCTGCTGATCGCCAAGGCCAGCCTCGCCGCCGAGCAGGGCGCCGGGCTGCGGCTGACCGACGACAGCACCCTGGGCCCGGTGGACGAACGGTTGTCCGGGGACCTGGTCACCGTGGTCGGCAACCTGGTGGACAACGCGCTCGACGCGTTGCGCGCGGCCGGGCCGGGGACCGGGGACTGGATCGAGATCGGCATCCGGCAGGACGAGGCGCGGGTGGAGGTGGTGGTGCGGGATTCCGGACCGGGGGTGGCGCCGGAGATCGCCACCGAGGTGTTCGCCCACGGTTTCACCACCAAGGCCGCCGAGCACGGCGGGCAGCGCGGCCTCGGCCTGGCGCTGACCAGGCAGACCTGCCTCCGGCGCGGCGGCACCGTCGAGGTGCACAACTCCGGCGGCGCGGTCTTCACCGCGGTGCTGCCCCGGGCGGCGCGATGATCCGGGTACTGGTGGTGGACGACGACTTCATGGTCGCGAAGGTCCACAGCGGATACGTCGAGCGGGCGGCGGGCTTCCGCGTGGTCGGCGTGGCCCACACCGGCGCCGACGCCCTGCGCGCGGTCCGCGACCTGCGCCCGGACCTGGTGCTGCTGGACATCTACCTGCCCGACATGGGCGGCATCGCGGTGCTGCGGGCCCTGCGCGCCGATCCGTCCACGGAGGACACCGATGTGGTGATCATCAGCGCCGCGCGGGACGTGGACACCGTGCGCAACGCCATGCGCGGCGGCGTGCTCCATTATTTGATCAAGCCGTTCTCGGCCGCCGCCCTGCACGACCAACTGCAGCACTTCGCCGCCCTGCAAGCAAAACTGGCGCGCCTCTCGGAACGGCGGGAGGTGTCCAACCAGGAGGACGTGGACGACGTCTTCGCCGCCCGCCCCCGAGGCGCGAGCGTGCTGCCGAAAGGGCTGACGCAGCAGACCGCCGAGTTGGTGGCCCAAGCCCTGCGCGCCCGCCCGGACGGCCTCTCCGCCAGCGAATGCGCGCAAGCCACCCAGCTCTCCCGCCCCAGCGCCCGGCGCTACCTGGAGTACTTCGCCGAAACCGGCAAGGCCGAGGTGCGCCTGCGCTACGGCGGCACGGGCCGCCCGGAACGCCAATACCACTGGCTCGCCGACTGACCTCAACCCGCAAGAAACTCCACCACTACCAACGCAACCGCACAGCACGATTTCTGAAGAAGCCGCCAAAGCAAATCACCCGGAACAGCAGCCGCAGGCCGGGCCGCTCAACAGACCACCGCCCCGCCCCGCTCCACCGCAAAAACACGGCGGCCTGAAAAAGCGGGGCGGTGCCTCAATCCTCGAACCGGTTCCGCCGCCCCTTCTTCACATCCGAGCGGCGCTTCTTCGCGGCGATCCGGCGTTCCTTCGAACCCCGCGTCGGTTTGGTGGCGCGTCGCGGTGGTGGTGGCGGGGCGGCGGCCTCGGCCAACGCCGCCGCCAGGCGGGCCCGCGCCGCCTCCCGGTTCGCCAGCTGGGCCCGGTGCTCGCTCGCCGCGATCGTCAGCACCCCGTCGACCAGGCGCCCCGCCAACCGGTCGAGCAGGCGCGCCCGCACCGGCTCCGGCACCGAAGGCGAGCGCGCCACGTCGAACGACAGCTCCACCCGCGAATCCGTGGTGTTCACGCCCTGCCCGCCCGGGCCAGACGACCGCGAGAACCGCTCGCTCAGCTCCCCGGCCGGGATGACGAACCGGGTACCGACGCGGAGGTCAGAACCGGGGGTGGTCACCGGAGAGCACCGCCCGCGGACCGTCCGGGTCCCCGGCGGGGCGGACGTCGCCGAGCACCCAGGCGGGCACGTGCCGCGCGGTCAGCACGGCGAGCGCGCGGTCGACCTCCTCCGGCGCCACCACGGCGACCATGCCGACGCCCATGTTGAAGGTCTTCTCCATCTCGGCGCGCTCCACCCGGCCGCGCTGCGCGATCAACGCGAACACCGGCGCCGGCGTCCACGTGCCGCGCTCCAGCGAAGCCACCAGCCCCCGCGGCATCACCCGCGCCAGGTTGGCCTCCAGGCCACCACCGGTGATGTGCGCGAACGTGCGCACCTCGGTCTCGGCGGCCAGCGCCAGGCAGTCCTTGGCGTAGATGCGGGTCGGCTCCAGCAGCTCCTCGCCGAGCGTGCGGCCGAACTCCTCGACCTGCCCGTCCAGCGGCATCCTGGCGATCTCCAGCAGCACGTGCCGCGCCAGCGAGTACCCGTTCGAGTGCAGCCCGGACGCACCCATCGCGATGACCACGTCACCGGGGCGCACCCGCTCCGGCCCGAGCACGTCGGCGGCCTCGACCACGCCGACCCCGGTCGCCGAGAGGTCGTAGTCGTGCTCACCCATCAGCCCGGGGTGCTCCGCGGTCTCCCCGCCGAGCAACGCGCACCCGGCTTGCACGCAGCCCTCCGCGATACCGCCGACCAGCGCCTCGATCTTCTTCGGCACCACCTTGCCGACGGCGATGTAGTCCTGCAGGAACAGCGGCTCGGCCCCGGTCACCACCAGGTCGTCGACCACCATCGCGACCAGGTCGATGCCGACCGTGTCGTGCTTGTCCAGCGCCTGCGCCACGGCGATCTTGGTGCCCACGCCGTCGGTCGAGGACGCCAGCACCGGCTCGGTCCAGCGGTCCAGCTTCAGCGAGAAGAGCCCGGCGAACCCGCCGACCCCACCGAGCACCTCCGGCCGCGTCGCCCGCTGGGCATGCGGTTTGAGCAGCTCGACCGCCTCGTCACCGGCATCGATGCTGACGCCGGCGGCGGCGTAGGTTGCGTTCGTGGACTCGCTCACGAAAGCGGTCTCCGTCCTTGGGAGGAATCGGCTAAGGACGCCGGACGGCGTCTTCGGCACCGTACCCCGCAGGAGTGACCGGTTTGGCGGCACCTTCGGCAGCGGCGGCGCCGTTCATGCCCTCCAGCAGATGCTTCCCGATCAGCGCGTCGTCCGGCAACGGGATGGGGTACTCCCCGTCGAAGCACGCCGAGCACAGCCGCGACTTCGGCTGCTCGGACGCCGCGATCAGTCCTTCCAGTGACACGTAACCGAGCGAGTCGGCGCCGATCGAGCGGCGGACGCCGTCCGCGTCGACGCCGTTGGCGATCAGTTCGGCCCGCGAGGCGAAGTCGATGCCGTAGAAGCACGGCCAGCGCACCGGCGGCGACGCGATCCGGACGTGCACCTCCAGCGCACCCGCCTCACGCAGCATCCGGACCAGCGCGCGCTGGGTGTTGCCGCGCACGATCGAGTCGTCCACCACCACCAGCCGCTTGCCGCGGATCACGTCGCGCAGCGGGTTCAGCTTCAGCCGGATGCCCAGCTGGCGGATGGTCTGCGACGGCTGGATGAAGGTCCGGCCCACGTAGGCGTTCTTGACCAGGCCGGACCCGTAGGGGATGCCGGACGCCTGGGCGTAGCCGATGGCCGCCGGCGTGCCCGACTCCGGCACCGGGATGACCAGGTCGGCGTCGGCCGGGTGCTCCTTGGCCAGCCGCTTGCCGATGTCCACCCGGGTGGCGTGCACGCTGCGCCCGGCGATCGAGGTGTCCGGGCGGGCCAGGTAGACGTACTCGAACACGCAGCCCTTGGGCTCCGGGGTGGCGAACCGGGAGGACCGCAGGCCCTCGGCGTCGATCGCGATCAGCTCACCCGGCTCGACCTCGCGGACGAACGAGGCGCCGACGATGTCCAGCGCGGCCGTCTCGCTGGCGACCACCCAGCCGCGTTCCAGCCTGCCGAGCACCAGCGGGCGGACGCCGTGCGGGTCGCGGGCGGCGTACAGCGTCGACTCGTCGGCGAAGACCAGGCAGAACGCCCCGCGCAGGGTGGGTAGCAGGTCGAGCGCGGCGGCCTCGATGCCGCGGTCGGCGGCGTTGGCCGCGAGCAGCCCGCAGACCAGGTCGGAGTCGCTGGACGAGCCGGTCAGCCCGGCGTGCGGCTTGAGCCCGGCGGCGACGGTGCGGTCCCGCAGCTCGGCGGTGTTGACCAGGTTGCCGTTGTGCGCGAAGGACAGCCCGCTGCCGGTTTCGGTGGTGCGGAAGATCGGCTGGGCGTTCTCCCAGATGGTCGCGCCGGTGGTCGAATACCGGCAGTGGCCGACGGCGATGTGCCCCTGCAACGAGGACAGCACCTGCTCGTCGAACACCTGGCTGACCAGGCCGAGGTCCTTGAAGACGACGATCTGGCTGCCGTCGGACACCGAGATGCCCGCGGCTTCCTGGCCTCGGTGCTGGAGCGCGTACAGCCCGTAGTAGGCGAGTTTCGCGACCTCCTCGCCGGGGGCCCAGACGCCGAAAACACCGCATTCTTCGCGGGGTTCGGGATCGGGCTGGTCGGTTGCGGCAGGTCCAGTGTTCGACTGGTCGAATACCACCGAGGAGCTCCCTGGAGAAGTGGTCGGGCAAATTTCAGTGTAAACGGTGCTCGACGGGATCTGCCGGGCTGCGCGCGGCATCACAGCACAACACGGAACGCGTCACGAAAAAACGCTGTACAAGGTGGACGGACAAAAGCCCCGGGTGACCAGGTCACCCGGGGCTCGATGGTGCGGCGCGGGGGCTCAGGCGCTGGCGGGCAGCCACTTGGCCACCCCGGCGCGTCCAGGCACCCAGCAGCCCCGGCCGCTGTGCTCGGGTTCCGCCGGGCGCTCCGGCAGCGCGAGCAGTTGGTCGATCACGGTCAGCACGGAGCCGCTGACCTGCCACAGCGTGGTGCGTGGCGCGAGGATGTCCGGCTCGCCGCCGGGCATCCTGGTGGCGATCACGTCGTTCTCGGCGTGCAGCTGGACCACGTCGATCACATCCCCGTGCGCGCGGATGCCGACCACGGCGAGCACCTCGCCGTCGGGGCTGCGCGGGTGCACGAACTGGAAACCGCGGTCGATCAGCCGCCGCAGCCCGGTCTCGGTGTCGCCGACCGGGGTCGCCGGGGCGGCTTCCGCGAAGTCAGTCGAGGACATCGTCGAACTCTCCGTCCTTGGCTCCGGCCAGGAAGGCGGCCATCTCGGCCCGGGTGCAAACGAGGGCCGGGCCCGCCGGGAACCGCGAGTTGCGGACCGCCACGTCACCACCGGCCAGCGGGGCGACCTCGACGCAGTTGCCGAGCGCGCCGCTGCGGGAGCTCTTCCGCCACCGCGCGCCGGTCAGCAGCTCGGCGGGTATGCCGTTGGAGATCCGCGCCACCTCGGTCCCACCCTCCCGGTTGTTCAGCGGATGCAAATGCACGTGCATTTGACTTGTGCTGATGACTCTAGCACGCAGATCCGCAGCTGAGGCCGCACGCACGGCAAATAATGCACCTGTTCTCACAGCGTGATGACAGAGATCAACTACAACCCACGAAGGTGTGAACTGTGGTCAAGGGTGCGAGAAAACAGATACTCAGCGTGGTTGTTCAGAGTTCCGCGCGGATTTTCGCGATGGTGGTGCGGCTGCGCTCCGGGGTTTCGGCGTCGACCGCCAGCCGGTCCAGCGCCCGGCTGTACAACTCGAAGTCGCCCAGCTTCTCCAGGTAGAGCGCACCGGCGAGGTGCTCGATGTAGACGATGTTCGGCAGCTCGGGCTCGGCGAAGCGGAGCAGGGTGAACGCGCCCTCGGCCGAGTAACCGCTCAGCCGGTACGGCACCACCTGCAGCGAGATGTGCGACATGGTGGTCATCTCGAGCAGCTTGTCCAGCTGCTCCTTGAACACCTTCCGGCCGCCGATCGGCCGGTGCAGCACCGATTCGTCGATGACCGCCCACAACCGCGGCGCCTCCGGCCGGTTGAGCAGCTTCTGCCGCCGCATCCGGATCGCCACGCGGCGCTCCACGTCGTCGTCGCGCGATTCGGGGCGGCCGTGGCTGACGATGGCCCGCGCGTATTCCTCGGTCTGCAGCAGACCCGGCACGAACTGCAGCTCGTAGGTCTGGATCCGCTGCGCCGCCTCCTCCAGCCCGACGTAGTCGTCGAACCAGCGCGGCATCAGGTCGTTGTAGCGGTTCCACCAGCCCGGCTGGTTGGACTGCTTGACCAGTTCGACGAAGGCGGCGCGCTCGTTGGGGTCGTCGACGCCGTACATGGTGAGCAGGTCGACCACGTCGCGTTCCTTGAAGCCGACGCGGCCGAGCTCCATGCGGCTGATCTTCGATTCCGAGGCGCGGATGCTGTAGCCGGCTTCCGCCCTGGTCACGCCCTCGCGTTCGCGCAGCCTGCGGAGCTGGGTGCCGAGCACCATGCGGCGCGCGGTGGGCCCGAAGGACTCACCGCTCGGCCCCTCGTTCGAGGTCACTTGCGCTCCCGCTCCCTGTTACTCACACATGCAGTGAGGCGACCACCCAACGTACATACTCATTGTGCACTGTCAAGCCCGCCCTCGTTTACCCACTGGGCGTATCCCCTTACGCTACGTGGATCGTGCTCGGCTTCACAATCCCAGGAGGTTCACCATGCCTGCCGGATCCGCTGCCCCGCCCGAACGCGCACCGGTGGGGGTGGACCCGACCAGGGCCAGCATCGCCCGGGTCTACGACGCCTTCCTCAACGGCAAGGACAACTACGAGATCGACCGCGAGGTGCTGCGCGGGGTGCAGCAGAAGGCCCCGGAAGCGCAGGACCTGGCCACCGAGAACCGCGGTTTCCTGATCAGGGCGTGCCGCTTCCTCGCTGCCCAGACCGGCATCACCCAGTACCTCGACCTCGGTTCCGGCCTGCCCACCGCGGAGAACACGCACCAGGTGGTGCAGCGGCTGGTGCCGGAGTCGACGGTGGTCTACGTGGACAACGACCCGGTGGTGCTCGCGCACGGGCGCGCGCTGCTGGAGGAGAACGACCGCACGCACCTGATCTCGGCCGACATCTTCCACCCGCGGGAAGTGCTCGACCACGAGGAGGTGCGCGCGAACCTGGACTTCGACCAGCCGATCGCGCTGCTGCAGGCGGGCACGCTGCACCACCACGTCGGTGACCCCGGCGAGCCCGCGCGGATCATGCGCGAGTACATCGACGCGCTGGCCCCCGGTTCGTACGTGGCGATCAGCCACTTCCTCGATCCGGAGAACGAGTACAGCTCGGTCGCCCGCAAGATGGAGGACGTGTTCGTGCACAGCCCGATGGGCTCCGGCACCTTCCGCACGCACCAGGAACTGCTGGAGCTCTTCGGCGACCTGGAGCTGGTGGACCCGGGGCTGACCCGGTGCGCCGACTGGTGGCCGGACGGCCCGCGGATCAAGCCGCTGAACCAGGTCCAGCACTGCATCGCGGGCGGCGTCGGCCGGAAGAAGTGACTACGGCCGGAGGACCGGCAGCCAGTGGGCGAGGTCGGCGCGGCTGCCCGACGCGCTGACCCGCCCGCCGTCCACCGCGGTGGCCCAGTCGAGCCGCCCGGTGGCCAGTTCGAGCCAGGTGCGCGGATCGGTCTCCACCACGTTCGGCGGGGTGCCGCGGGTGTGGCGCGGCCCCTCGACGCACTGCACCGCGGCGAACGGCGGCACCCGCACCTCCACCGAACGCCCCGGCGCGTCGGCGGCCAGCGTGCGCAGGCTCAGCCGGACCGCCTTGGCCAGTTCCTGGCGAGCGGGGTCCGGTCCGGTGCCGATCAGCCACGGCAACACCGCGGCCACCGCGGCCCGTAACTCAGCGGGGTCGACCGAACGCGAAGCGGGCATGCCATCCACAGTAGAGTGAGCCGGCACCAGGCTTGCCAAGAACCCAGGATTTCGAAGGAAGAACATGGCGCAGCGCGATGACTCGGACCGGGCCACGGCCGACGGCGGCCAGCGGGCGGTACCGGAGATCACCGCCGGGATGCGCGCCAACGCCAGGGCCAATCCGGACAGCTGGCTGTACGTGATCGACGAGGCGTTCGACCCGAACGGCCCGGTGCCGTCGTGGGCGGTGGTGGGCGCGTACCCGGTGAACACCGCGGGCGAGGTGATCGAGGATTTCCACCCGAACGACGGGTACCGGCCCTCGCCGAAGGCGCTCGGCTTCCCGGAGCCGGGCAACGACCTGGAGCGGCTGCTGCAACTGGTCCGGACCAAGCACCGCCCGGCCGCCGACCTGCCGCGGGTCATCCTCGACTCCACCCTGTTCGTCTACGCGATGTCGCCGGTGCAGCGCACGGTGATCGGCTTCCACAACACCGACGGCCGGGTCATGGTGCCCGCCTACACGGCCAAGGGCCTGGTGCCGCGGGACTGGCCGCACGCCCGCGCGGTGCTCGGCCGGGACGTGGTGGAACTGCTCGCCGGTCACCCGCTGGCGATCAACCCGCACGATCTGGTGACCGCGGTCGTGCCGGCCGAGCACCTGCTCAAGGCGCTCGCCGAGGAAGCCGCTGACCAGGGCTGATTCACTCGATCGCGCGACCTTCGCCGCGCGGGATCGGCCCGTTGGGGGGATCGTCGGAAGTGGACGAACCCCCGACGCGGCAGGAGCGATAAGATGCGCCCGTTTCCTTGTCTCGCGATGTGTGCCGGGCTCGTGCTGACGGTGTTCAGCGCGGTGCCGGCGACCGCCGCCGACTACTCGCTCGCCCAGGACAACCGGGCCGGGTCGCAGATCGCCGCGGTCGAAGGGGTGCACGGCACCCCCGACCACCACCGCTACACCGCCGAGGGCCAGACGCTCGGCCACGACGTCAGCGGGCACCAGGGCGCGGTCGACTGGCCCGCCGCCGCGAACGCGGGCGCGAAGTTCGTCTACGTCAAGGCGACCGAGGGCACCGGCTTCACCAATCCCCAGTTCGGCCAGCAGTACAACGGCGCGCACGGCGTCGGCCTGATCCGGGGCGCGTACCACTTCGGCCGCCCGGACATCTCCGGCGGCGCGGAGCAGGCGCACTACTTCGTGGACAACGGCGGCAGCTGGGCCGGTGACGGCCGGACGCTGCCCGGCGCGCTGGACGTGGAGTACAACCCGTACAGCGACGACAAGTGCTACGGCAAGGACGCCGCCGGCATGGTCGCGTGGATCAAGGACTTCTCCGACACCTACGCCCAGCGCACCGGCCGCCCGCCGGCCATCTACACCTCCACCGGCTGGTGGAAGCTGTGCACCGGCGACAGCCCGGCCTTCGGCGGGACCAATCCGCTCTGGCTGGCGCGCTACGCCCCGGAGATCGGCCCGCTGCCCGCCGGCTGGGCGCAGCAGACCATCTGGCAGTTCGCCGACCACGGCATCCTGCCCGGCGACCAGAACTACTTCAACGGCACCGAGGACCTGATCGCCGGCCTCGCCGCGGGCTGAGTCCCCTCCACCGTCCCCCCCACCGGGCTCGAAAATCACTCACCGCAGGCAGATCTTTCCCGCGATTTCGTGACAAAGCCGACTCCGTCGTCAACAATCAACGACCGAGCGGTCACCTGCAGTGAGCCGTTCACCGCGAGGGTATGTGTGAAGGGATTCCCTATGTCCATGCGAAGAAGCCGTCGCCGCCTGCACGGCGCGGCCATCACCGTCTCAGCGGGCCTGCTCCTGCTGGGTTCCGTTGTTCCAGCGGCCGCGAGCACCTACAACGACGACACCGGTACCGACCCTGCCGAAGCGGTCCCGGCGTTCATCGACGGAATGCCCGTCGACGAATACGTGAAAACCCACGACCACCCCCTCGGCTCGCAGATCCGCCGGGTGGAAGGCGACCATTCGACCGAAGAGACCAAGGCCGCCGCGCAGCAGGAGCCGGCGATCGGCCCCGACGGCGCGGTCATCACCGCCAGCGTCGAAGGCATCGACGTCAGCGGGCACCAGGGCAACGTCAACTGGCAGAACTGGTGGAACCAGGGCAAGCGGTTCGCCTTCGTCAAGGCGACCGAAGGCACCGGGTACAAGAACCCCTACTTCACCCAGCAGTACAACGGTTCCTACAACATCGGGATGATCCGCGGGGCGTACCACTTCGCGTTGCCGGACCGCTCCTCCGGCACCGCGCAGGCGGACTACTTCGTGAACAACGGCGGCGGCTGGTCCGGTGACGGCAAGACGCTGCCGGGTGCGCTCGACATCGAGTTCAACCCGTACGGCGCGACCTGCTACGGCAAGTCGCAGGCGTCCATGGGGGCGTGGATCCGCGAGTTCCACGACCGCTACCACGCACGCACCGGCCGCTGGCCGGTCATCTACACCAACACCAACTGGTGGAACCAGTGCGTCGGCTCGACCCAGAACTTCGGCAGCACGGTGCCGCTGTGGATCGCGCGGTACAGCTCCACCGTCGGCCCGCTCCCGCCGGGCTGGAGCTTCTACTCGTTCTGGCAGTACACCTCCACCCCGATCGACTTCAACCGGTGGAACGGGGACTACGGCCAGCTGCAGAAGATGGCCACGGGCTGAGCCCGGCCCCGGGGGCGCACTCCCGGTGGGCCCCCGGGGATCTCTCAGCTCGGCTAAGCGCCGTCCAAGCCGGTTCGGCGAACCTGGTCCGATGACGGAACCAGGGAGAAGACCACCGAACGCACTGCTGATCGGCATCGCGGCGGCCGTGGTGGTGCTCGCCGCGTTCGCCGTGACCGCCTTCGTCGCACCCGGTTTCCTGCGCGACGACCCCGAGCCCGTGGCCGGTACGACCACCAGCACACCGGTCCGGACCACTCAGCCGACCACCGACACGCCCACCCCCACCCCGACCCCCACGCCCGGCACCCCCCGCCCGACCGCCGAACCCGCGCCGGGTGGTCGCGGCGGCACCGGCCCGGCCGACGCGAGCGTGCAGAAGGTGATCGAGGACTTCGTCGCCGAGCTGAACGCGGGTGACGCCGGTGGGGCGAAGCAACTGATGTGCGCGGGCGGCCGCGGGGACGACTCGGCCGTGGGCGCACTCGCCGCGCAGCAGCCGTCACTGCAGGTGAGCGAGCTGGAGGCCAAGTCGCCGAAGGTTCTCACCGGACAGGTCACCGGCACCGCCGGTGGTCAGCCGGTGACCGCCACCGTGACCGCGACCGCGGCCATCGGCCCGGCCTGCGTCGGCTTGTTCACCCTCTCTTGACCAGGTGTTTCCGGTCAAGCGGCTCCCATTCGGTCACGATCGGACGGGAGCCGCTGTGCTCGCACCGGTGCCAGCCGGAAGAATGGGCCGCACCACGGCTCGTGCCGTGGTGAGATGCGACCCGGAACACCCGCTTTATGGGAAGGCAGCCTGATGACGTACCCACCGCAGCCGGGGCAGCAGCCCGATCCGTACGGCCAGGGCGGCTATGGCCAGCAGCCACAGTCCGGTGGATTCCCGCAGCAGGGCCAGCCCTACGGCCAGCAGCCCGGGTACGACCAGTACGGCCAGCCCCAGCAACCCGGTTACGACCAGTACGGCCAGCAGCAGCAGTACGGCCAGCAGCCCGGTTACGACCAGTACGGGCAGCAGCAGTACGGCCAGACCCAGCAGTTCCAGGGCTACCCGCAGGGCGGCGACGGCTACGGCCAGCCGCCGAAGAAGAGCAAGGCCGGGCTGTGGATCGGCCTCGCCGCCGGTCTGGTGGTGCTGATCGCGGTGGGCATCACCGGTTTTGTCGCCCCCGGTTTTTTCCTCAGCGACGACGAGCCGACCAACACCGCCGGTGGCCAGACCACCAGCGAAGCGCCGGCCAGCAGCGAGAAGCCCAGTTCCAAGTCGTCCTCGCGCAGGCCGTCGGCGGACGCGCCGTCCTCGAGCAGCAAACCGGCCCCCGGCGGTTCCGGCGACTCCGCGGTGGAGCAGGTCATCCGCGACATGGTGGACAAGATCAACGCCGCCGACGCCTCCGGCGCGATGAGCTTCGTCTGCGACGGCTCGGAGGGTTCCACCGAGTCGACCGTGCAGGAACTGGTGTCGAAGAAGCCCAACCTGAAGATCGACGAGGTCACCTCGGACACCCCGGGCACCGTGGTCGCCACGGCCACCGGCTCGGCGGGCGGCCAGCAGGTCCACGCCACCTTCGGCGCCGGTGACCTGAGCACCGGACCGTGCGTGGCCGCGGTCTTCGCTTTCTGATCCCGGTTGCCCCACGGCCGGGCACGACCAGGCAGAATGCCCGGTCAGGGGCAACGCGCGCGGACTCGGGAACCCGGGCCTCCGTCACCGCGTCGCAGCTACGGGGCGCAGCTCGCGCACGCAGTACTACGGAGGCTTTGACATGACCTACCCACCTCAGCCGGGGCAGCCGTACGGCCAGCAACCCGACCCTTACGGCCAGGGCCAGGGCGGGTACCCCCAGTCGGGCGGCTTCCAGCAGCCGGGTCAGTACGGGCAGCAGCCCGGCTACGACCAGTACGGCCAGCAACAGCCGGGTTATGACCAGTACGGGCAGCAACAGCAGCCCGGGTACGACCAGTACGGCCAGCAGCAGTACGGGCAGACCCAGCAGTTCCAGGGCTACCCGCAGGGCGGCGACGGCTACGGCCAGCCGCCGAAGAAGAAGAGCATGGCCGGGCTGTGGATCGGGCTGTCCGCGGCGCTGGTGGTGCTGATCGCGGTGGGCATCACCGGTTTTGTCGCCCCCGGTTTCTTCCTCAGCGACGACGAGGGCCCCGAAGGCACCACGAACGCGATCGTGGCCGCGCTGAACACCCAGGACAAGACCGCGATCCAGGGGCTGATCTGCGCGGACGCCTCGGAGCAGGTCAAGAACGTGCCGGGCGAGGTGGACGAGCTGAGCGCCGCGCGGCTGGTCACCGGGCCGACGAAGAAGTCGGACACCGAGTACACGGCCACCGTCGAGGTGACGCTGAAGTCCGGCGGTGACACCGGCCAGTTCGACGGCACCCTGGTCAAGTCGGGCGAAAGCTGGTGCTGGAAGGGCGTTACCGGCAACACCAGCGCCGGGGGCACCTCGGCCAAGCCGCCGACCAAGCCGAACTCGACCAGCCCGAAGACCCCGTCGAAGCCGACCCGCCCGAGCGGCTCCGGCAGCTCCGACGGCAAGGCGCTGATCGACGAGTTCATCAGCAAGGTCAACGCCGGTGACAAGGCAGGCGCGCTGGCCATGGCCTGCTCCAGCACGGCCAGCCTGCTGGAGACCACGGTCGGCTACGCGATCGAGGGCCAGGGCAACTACACCGTCGCCTCCGCCCCGCCGGACGAGACGCTGGTCAGCGCGGACATCACCGGTACCGAGAGCGGCCGGTCGGTCTCCGGCTCGGTGAGCGCGACCAACTTCGACGACGCCGGGTTCTGCATCAGCACCTTCTACGCCTTCTGAGCCGTGCGGCGAGCGGTCAGGTCCCCGCTGGCGCTGACGATCGCGCTCGCGGTCGTGCTGCTGGTGGGGATCAGCGTGTGGTTGCTGACCGATCCCAAGACCACCCGTGCCGACGCACTGCGCACGGGTGGTCTGGCGGGCGGCTCCATCGTGGCGTTGTACGCGTTGTGGCTCAACGACCGGCGGCGCAAGGTCGAAGAGGGCAGGCAGGAGATCGAGCGGCAGCGCCACGACCTGGAGAGCCACCGGGCCGAGCGCGACCTGGAGCGGGTGGCCGACGAGCGGTTCGCGAAGGCCGTCGAACTGCTCGGGAACGACGCGGACCAGGTGCGGGTCGGCGCGCTGCACGCGCTGGCCGGGCTGGCGCGGACGCGGGTGGCCTACCGGCAGACCGTGCTGGACGTGCTGTGCTCCTACCTGCGGCGCCCGTTCGAGCACGACCCCGAGACCGAGGACCCGGAGCTCAGGCGCGAAGGGGTGGTCCGGCAGACCGCCCAGCGCCTGATCGCCGGGCTGCTCCCGGCCCGTGACGACACCGAGGCCGAGGCGTACGACCTGGACCTGACCACGGCCACCCTGGACCACTTCGACCTGTCCGGGCACAAGGTGGGCGAGGTGACCCTGCGCCACGCCAAACTGCACAGCACGACGCGCTTCCAGGAGATGACCTTCGAAGGTCCGCTGTGGATGACCGCGGCGACGCTGGAAGGCAAGCTGCGGCTGGACGACTCGAAACTGCAGCGGGGTTGGTTCAGCGGCACCAAGTTCAGGGCCAGGGCCGCCTTCGTGCGCAGCGAGTTCAGCGGCGAGGTTTCCTTCGAGGGCGCGGAGTTCAGCGGCGAAGCCCTGTTCGAGGGCACCACCTTCGGCGATTCGCTGAACCTGCGGCGCACGAAGTTCGACGACCACGCGGACCTGCGGATGACCTCGGTCCCGTCGTCGCTGGACCTGTACCACACGCTGGTCCGCCCGGACCGCGAACACGAGCTGCCCGCGGGCCTCGGCAAGCAGCGCCAGCCGAACGGCGACGTGCGCATCGTCGCCGTCCGGCCCTGAGCGCTCAGTCGAACAACGCGGGGAGCGTGCGCTCCCAGGTCTCCCGCAGCTCGTCCAGGCCGAAGCTGGTCACGCCCTGGATCTCCAGCGAGCCCGACTCCGGGTCCACCACGCCGGTCTTGCGCCACGGCAGGCCGCGGGCGGTGCACATCTCGGTGAAGCGCAGTTCCTCGGTCCGCGGCACGGCGACCAGCACCCGGCCCGCCGACTCGGAGAACAGCTGCACGAACGGGTCGAGCTCGTCGTCGAGCACCACGCGGGCCCCGCACTGTCCGATGAGGACGGTCTCGACCAGCGTCTGCGCCAGGCCGCCGTCGGAGAGGTCGTGCGCGGCGGAGATCATGCCGTCGCGCGAACCCGCCACCAGGATCTCGGCGAGCAGCTTCTCGCGCTGGAGGTCGACCTTCGGCGGCACCCCGCCGAGGTGGCCGTGCACGACGTGCGCCCAGGCCGAGCCGTCCAGCTCGTCGTGGGTGTCACCGAGCAGCAGCAGCGTTTCGCCAGCCTCCGCGCCGATGCCGGTCGGAATGCGGCGGCGGACGTCGTCGAGCACGCCGAGCACCCCGACCACCGGCGTCGGCAGGATCGCCGTGTCACCGGTCTGGTTGAAGAAGCTGACGTTGCCGCCGGTCACCGGCACGCCCAGCTCGGCGCAGCCGTCGGCGAGGCCGTGCACCGCGCGCTCGAACTGCCACATCACCCCGGGATCGGTCGGTGCGCCGAAGTTCAGGCAGTTGGTCACCGCGACCGGGGTGGCCCCGCTGGTGGCCACGTTGCGGTAGGACTCGGCCAGCGCCAGCTGGGTGCCCCGGTACGGGTCGAGGTAGACGAACTTCGCGTTGCAGTCGGTCGACACGGCGACCCCGCGACCGGTCGACTCGTCGATCCGGATCACCCCGGAGTTCGCCGGCTGCGCGAGCACGGTGTTGCCGCGCACGTAGCGGTCGTACTGGCTGGTGACCCACTCCTTGGACGCCTGGTTCGGCGAGGAGATCACCCGCAGCACGGTCTCGCGGATCTCGTCCCCGGTCGACGGGCGCTTCAGCGACGCCGTGGTGTCCGCCTGCAGGGTGTCCTGGGTGGACGGACGGGCGTACGGCCGCTCGTACACCGGGCCCTGGTGCGCCACGGTCCGCGGGGGCACGTCCACCACGACCTCGTCGTGCCAGGTGATCACCAGGTGGTCGCCGTCGGTCACCTCGCCGATCTCGGTGGCGGTCACGTCCCACTTGGCGCACACCGCCATGAAGGCGTCCACATCGGACGGTGCCACCACGGCGCACATGCGTTCCTGCGACTCGCTGGAGAGGATCTCCGCCGGGGTCATGCCCTCGGCACGCAGCGGCACCCGGTCCAGCACGATGTGCATACCGCCGTCACCGGCCGCGGCCAGCTCGGAGGTGGCGCACGACAGGCCCGCGCCGCCGAGGTCCTGGATGCCGACCACCAGCTTCTCGGCGAACAGCTCCAGGCAGCACTCGATCAGCACCTTCTCGGTGAACGGGTCGCCGACCTGCACGCTGGGCAGCTTCTTGCGGCCGGTGTTCTCCGAGAAGCTGTCGCTGGCCAGCACCGAAACGCCGCCGATGCCGTCGAGACCGGTGCGCGCGCCGAAGAGGATGATCTTGTTGCCGGTGCCCGAGGCGTGCGCGAGGTGCAGGTCCTCGACCCGCATGGCGCCCACGCACAGCGCGTTCACCAGCGGGTTGCCCGCGTAGCTCTCGTCGAAGACCACCTCGCCGCCGATGTTCGGCAGGCCGAGGCAGTTGCCGTACCCGGCCACCCCGGCGACCACGCCGGGCAGCACCCGGCGGGTGTCCGGCGCGTCGGCCGGGCCGAAGCGCAGCGGGTCGGCCACCGCGAGCGGGCGCGCGCCCATCGCCAGGATGTCGCGCACGATGCCGCCGACGCCGGTGGCCGCGCCCTGGTAGGGCTCCACGTAGGACGGGTGGTTGTGGCTCTCCACCTTGAAGGTGACCGCCCAGCCGTCGCCGATGTCGACCACACCGGCGTTCTCCCCGATGCCCGCCAGCATCTTCTCCTGCATCTCCGGCGTGGTGGTCTCGCCGAAGTAACGCAGGTGCACCTTCGAGGACTTGTACGAGCAGTGCTCGCTCCACATCACCGAGTACATCGCCAGCTCGGCGTCGGTGGGGCGGCGGCCGAGGATTTCCCGGATCCGGGCGTACTCGTCCTCGGCCAGGCCGAGTTCGAGGTAGGGCTGCGGCACGTCGGGCGTCGCCGCGGCGCGTTCGGTGGTATCGGTGCTGGTCACGGTGTCCACGAGGCACAGGGTACGGGTGCGCCGGAGGGCACTCCGACAGGTGGTCGGCGGAAAATCGGTCGCCTCGGCGAGCGGCTGCCGCATACCGTCGGGACTCGTGCCCGGAAAACCTTATCCCGCCCCGGAAGTGCGGTTGCCCGAACGGCTGACCCCGCTGCGGTACCTGTTCGCGCTGCTGCGGGCGCGGCCGTGGCTGGCGACCGCCTCGGCGGTGCTGGGGGCGGCCTGGCTGGTGCCGGGCGCGTTGCTGCCGCTGGTGGTCGGCCGGGCGATCGACGCGGGCATCGCCGGCGCGGACACCGCCGAGCTGGTCTGGAACGTGGTGCTGGTGGCCGCGCTGGGCGTGCTGCAGACGGCCTTCGGCGCCGGGCTGCTGTTCGCCGCGCACGGCATGTGGCTGCACGCCGCGTCCACCACCCAGCGCCTGGTTTCGCACCACACGCTGCGGCTGGGCGCCGACCTGCGCGGGCAGGCGGACACCGGCGACATGATGGCGATCGCCTCCTCCGACGAGAACCGGGTGGGAGCGATCTTCGAGGTCTTCGGCCGGGTGCTCGGCGCGGTGGTCGCGTTCCTGACCGTCGGCATCGTGCTGCTGGGCACCTCGCCGCTGCTGGCCGCGGTCGCGCTGGTCGGCGTGCCGCTGGCGGTGGCCGGGATCGGGCCGCTGATCGCGCCGCTGCAACGCCGCCAGGAAGCCCAGCGCGAGGAACTGTCCACGGTGAACGCGCTGGCCGCGGACATCGTCTCCGGCCTGCGCGTGCTGCGGGGCGTGGGCGGGGAGCGGCAGTTCCACCGCCGGTTCACCAAGGCCAGCCAGCAGGTGCGCGAGCAGGGCAACGGGGTGGCGAGCAGCACCTCGTGGCTGGTCGGCGCCGAGGTGCTGCTACCGGGACTGGTCACCGTGGCGATCACCTGGCTGGGGGCGCGGCTGGCCTCGGCAGGCACGATCACCATCGGCGAGCTGGTCGCCTTCTACGGCGCCTCGGCGTTCCTGATCATCCCGGTGAGCACCACCACGGAGGCGGCGGGCTCGTTCTCCGGCGCCGTGGTGGCGTCGCGGAAGGTGTGCAAGATGCTGGGGCTGCGGCCCGAGCTGGACGATCCGGCCGAGCCGATCGCGCTGCCGGACGGGCCGCTGGAGCTGCACGACACCGAGTCCGGCTTCACCGCCGTCGCCGGAAAGCTGACCGTGATCGAGACACCGGACGCCGAGGCGCTGGCGAGCAGGCTGGCGCGGTTCACCGATCCGGCCGAGCCGGTGCTGGTGTCCGGGGTGGACGTCCGGCGCGCTTCGCTGGCCGAGCTGCGGTCGCGGGTGGTCTACGCGCACAACCAGGACGTCTGGTTCTCGGGGGTGCTGCGGGAGCAGATCGTCACCCCCGGCTCGATCACCGTCGAAGCGGCGCTGACCGCGGCGGACGCCGACGACATCGTGGACGCGCTGCCGCTGGGGCTCGACGAGCTGATCGGCGAACGCGGCCGGGAGGTCTCCGGCGGGCAGCGGCAGCGGCTGAACCTGGCCAGGGCGCTGGCCCTGGACGCCGACGTGCTGCTGCTGGACGAACCGACGTCGGCGGTGGACGCGCACACCGAGGCACGCATCACCGAGCGGGTGGCCGAGTTGCGGCGCGGCCGGACGACCGTGGTGTTCAGCCAGAGCCCGCTGTGGCGGGCGGTAGCGGACGAATACGTTTTCGAGGAGAGGCAACCGTGCAGCTGAAGCTGCCGCTGGCCGACGTGGCGCAGGCCCGCGGCTGGGCGATCGGCACGATGAAGGCGTTCCGCCGGGAGTTCGTGCTGGTGATCCTGTTCTTCTGCCTGGCGGGGGCCGCCGGGCTGGTCGGCCCGCAGATCCTCGGGCGGCTGGTCGACTCGGTGGCCGGGGGCGGCGGGCTGTCGCTGGACCTGCTGGCGCTGGTCTTCGTCGGTGTGCTGCTGGTGCAGGCCGTGTTGAAGAAGGCGGCGAACCGGCGGGCGGGCATGCTGGGTGAGCTGGTGCTGGCGAAGACGCGGGAGGAGTTCGTCGGCGACGCGCTGAAGCTGCCGCTGGGCACCGTGGAGGCGGCGGGCACCGGTGACCTGCTCAGCCGGGCGACCTCCGATGTGGACAAGGTCGACTACGCCATGCGGTACGCGGTCCCGGAGATCGTCGTCGCGTTGATCACCGTGGCGCTGACCGTGGTGGCGATGGTGGTCACCTCACCGCTGCTGGCGCTGGGGCTGCTGGTCGCGGTGCCGGTGCTGTACTTCCCGACCCGGTGGTACTGGCGGCGGGTGCCGTCGACCGTCGAGCGCATGCTGGACGCCTGGGGCGACGTGCAGTCGGGGCTGCACGAGTCCACCGAAGGCGCCCGGACCGCGGACGCGCTGGGGCTGATCCCGCGACGCCTCGCCGAGGGCGATCGACGGCTGGCGCGGGCCGTCGACGGGGAGCGCGAGCTGCGGAAACTCCAGGTCCGGTGGGCGCCGTGGCTGGAGCTGTCGCACGCGCTGCCGGTGGGCGCGATGCTGCTGATCGGGGCGTGGGCGTACACGCAGGGCTGGGTCGGGCTGGGCACGATCACCACGATGGTGCTGTACGTGCAGCTCCTGGCGGGTCCGCTGGACGAGCTGCTGTGGTGGATCGAAGACGTCCAGGTGTCGACGACCGCGCTGCGGCGGGTGATCGGCGTGCGTGGTGCGGCGGCTGCTCCGCCTTCGGGTTCTTCGCTGCCTTCGGGCACCGAGATCGAGGTGCGGGACGTGCGGTTCGGTTACTCGGCGGACCGCGAGGTGCTGCACGGCATCTCGCTGACCGTTCCGCGCGGGCAGCGGCTGGCGATCGTCGGGCCGTCGGGTGCCGGGAAGTCCACGCTGGGCAGGCTGCTGGCGGGCATCGCCACCCCGGACTCGGGCTCGGTGACCATCGGCGGCGCGGAGGTCTCGCGGTTGCCGGAGGACGTGCTGCGGGGTGAGGTGCTGCTGCTGACGCAGGAACACCACGTGTTCGCCGGAACGCTGCGGGAGAACCTGACGCTGCCCGCGGGTTCGTGGTCGGACGACGCGCTGTGGGATGCCCTGGACTCGGTGGGCGCGGGTGCCTGGGCGCGGTCGCTGTCCTCCGGCCTGGACACCAAGCTGTCCCCGGCTTCGGTACCCGCCGCGATGGCCCAGCAACTGGCCCTGGCCCGCGTCGTCCTGGCCGACCCGCACACCCTCGTCCTGGACGAGGCGACTTCGCTGCTGGACACCGGCTCGGCGCGTGACCTGGAACGCTCGCTCTCGCAGGTCCTCGCCGGCCGGACGGTGATCGCCATCGCCCACCGCCTGCACACGGCCGCCGCCGCCGACCGGGTCGCCGTCCTGTCCGGCGGCACCATCACCGAACTGGGCAGCCACACCGACCTGCTGGCCGCCAACGGCCCCTACGCCCGCCTGGTCCAAGCCGCCACCACGTGACCGGGCCCCGGCTCGCCCGCCCCTCCGCAGCCGAGCCCCACGCTCGCGAGCCCGAACCGCACGTTCGTGCCCACTCCCGCCAGCCGACCAACCGGGACCTGCCACCAAACGGGAGCAGCCACCCAACCAAGCCGGGCCCCGAACGCGAGCGGCCATCCCCACCGCAGCCAGAGCACCAACGGGAGCGGCCACCCCACCCCACCGCAGCCAAAACACCCAACAGAAGCGGCCACCCCACCCCACCGCAGCCAGAGCATCAAACGGAAATGGCCGCCCCGCCACCCATCCCACCGCAGCCAGAACACCAAACGGAAATGGCCGCCCCCGCCAACCACCCACCGCAGCCGGGCACCAAGACAGGCGTGGCCACTCCACCCAACCCGAGCCGGGACCCGCCACAAGAGCGACCGCCAACCACCCACCACCGGAACCGGGCACCCAACAGGAAGCCGGGGACTCAACCGGCGTGGCCGCCCAGACCCCCCGGTCCACCGCCAAAAATACGGCTCCGGCCTCGAAGTCAAGGCATCTTTCCCGCCTTGGCATCGAGGCCGGAGCCGTAGTCACACCGAAACCGGGGCGAACCACGCCCCGGGGGTCAATGGGCCAGAGCCGCCGCAAGGGCGTCGACGGCGGAGTAGAACAGGCCGAGGCCGTCGTCCGAGGGGCCGGTGAGGGCGTCGATGGCGTGTTCGGGGTGGGGCATGAGGCCGACCACGCGGCCGTTCGCGCTGGTGATACCGGCGATGTCGTTCCGCGAGCCGTTCGGGTTCACACCGACGTAGCGGAAGACGACCCGGCCCTCGCCCTCCAGCATGTCCAGGGTGGCCTGGTCGGCGACGTAACCACCCTCGCCCGACTTCAGCGGGACGAGGATTTCGGCGCCCTGCTCGTACCGGGTGCTCCACGCGGTGGTGTTGTTCTCCACCCGCAGCCACTGGTCCCGGCAGACGAAGTGCAGCTTGTGGTTGCGCACCAGCGCCCCCGGCAGCAGCCCGGCCTCGCACAGCACCTGGAAGCCGTTGCAGATGCCGAGCACCGGCATGCCCCTGCCCGCCGCCTCGACCACCTCGGTCATCACCGGGGCGAACTTGGCGATGGCCCCGGCACGCAGGTAGTCGCCGTAGGAGAAGCCGCCGGGCACGATCACCGCGTCGACCCCGCGGAGGTCGTGGTCGGCGTGCCACAGCGGCACGGCTTCGGCGTCGGCGTACCGCACCGCGCGGGCGGCGTCGACGTCGTCGAGGGTGCCGGGGAAGGTGATGACCCCGATCCGGGCGGTCACGCGTCCACCCGCCGCACGGTCCAGTCCTCGATGACCGGGTTGGCCAGCAGTTCCTCGGCGATCTTGGCCAGCGTCTCGTCGTCGACGGAGTCGTCGACCTCGAGCACGAAGTGCTTGCCCTGGCGGACGTCGGTCACGCCGTCGAAGCCGAGGCGGGGCAGCGCGCCCGCCACCGCTTGGCCTTGCGGGTCCAGGATCTCCGGCTTGGGCATGACGTCTACGACGACTCGGGCCACGGCTGGTCGCTCCATGTGTGTGCAGGTCAGCGGTACACCCCGAGCGTACTTGACGGTCACCGCCGGTCCGGTGGGTAGCCCCCCGACAGAAGCCACCCACCGGACGCCGGTTCAGCGCACGACCTCCACCACTTCGCCCGGTTGCAGGGCGTTGTAGAAGGTGACGGCCGCGTCGTGCGTCAAGCGGATGCAGCCGTGCGACTGCTGCTTGATGTTGCCCTGGTGAAAGGCGATGCCACTGTTGGTGAAGAACACCGAATAGGGCATGGGGCCGTCGAACGCCCGGCTCCAGTGGTCGATGTCCTTGTAAGTGACCTTGAACGTGCCCGGCGGGGTCCGGTAGCCGGACTTCCCGGACGCCATCGGCACCGGACCGTAGGTGACCTCGCCACCTTCGGCCAGCCACGCCTGCTTGGCGCTCAGGTCCACGCAGGCCGACGCCTTCGCACTGCACGGCATCGAAGCGGCGCTCGCCGCCGGGACCCCGAAGAGCCCCAGCGCGCTGATCGCCGCGGCACCCGCGACCACACCGGTCATCTTCCGCAGCGTTCCCATGACGGGCCTCCCATCCGCTCGCCGGTGCGAGCTCGTGTTTGGTGTGCTGCTGGTGGGGAGGACGCAACGATCACGGGAAAGGTTGCTTGCTCGTCGGTAATTAACCGGATCGGCCGGAGGACAAACACGGGGAGTGACCGGAAGCCGACATCCGGGCGACACCCGGTTCCCCCCTTCCGCCCGAGCCCGGAGCAGACCATCATCGCCTTGGCGGAAGGTCAACAACTGGAGGCACCGTGGCCGAGCGGGAGACTTTCGACTACGTCATCGTCGGGGCGGGCAGTGCGGGCTGCGTGCTGGCGAACCGGCTCAGCGCGGACCCCGCGGTCCGGGTGCTGGTGCTCGAGGCGGGCGGGGAGGACACCGACGACGAGTTCCACATCCCCGCCGCGTTCCCGGCGCTGTTCAAGACCCGGCACGACTGGAACTACGAGACCGTCGAGCAGAAGCACCTCGGCAAGAGCACCTACTGGCCCCGCGGCAAGGTGCTCGGCGGCTGCTCCTCGATCAACGCGATGATCTACATCCGCGGCAACCGGGCCGACTACGACCGCTGGCGCGACGAGCACGGCGCCGTGGGCTGGGGCCACGACGACGTGCTGCCGTACTTCAAGCGCGCCGAGCGCAACACCCGCCTCGGCGGACCGCTGCACGGCACCGACGGCCCGCTGCACGTCGAGGACCGGGTGTTCACCCACGAGCTGTCGCACGCCTGGGTCGATTCCGCGACCACGTGGGGCCTCGAGCCGACCGACGACTTCAACGGCGAGCGCCAGGAGGGTGCCGGCCAGTACCAGGTCACCTGCCACCGGGGCCGCCGCTGGTCCACCGCCGACGCCTACCTCCGCCCGGCGATGGACCGCCCGAACCTGACCGTGCGCACGCACGCGCAGACCACCCGCGTGCTGTTCGACGGCACCACGGCGATCGGTGTGTCCTACTCGCACAAGGGCGTCGACCGCGCGGTCCACGCCGAGCGCGAGGTGCTGCTCTCCGGCGGCGCGGTCAACTCGCCGCAGCTGCTCATGCTCTCCGGCGTCGGCCCGGCCGAGCACCTGCGTGAACACGGCATCGACGTGGTGGCCGCGCTGCCCGGCGTCGGCGAGAACCTGCACGACCACCCGGCCGCCGGTGTCGTCTGGGCCACCAGGGGCACCACCGACCTGGTCGACTCCGCCACGCCGCTGGGCATGGTGCGCTACCAGGTGACCAAGCGCGGTCCGCTGGCGTCGAACGTCGGTGAGGCGGGCGGGTTCATGCCCACGATCGACGGCCTGGCCGCCCCGGACATGCAGTTCCACGTCGCGCCGACGCTGTTCTACGACAACGGCATGCGCGAGCCGACCACACCGGGGTTCACCGCCGCGGCCACCCTGGTCGAGGTGGCCAGCCGGGGGCGGCTGCGGCTGAAGTCGGCGAATCCCCTGTGGCGCCCGGAAATCGACCCGGCTTACTACGCCGAACCGGCGGATTTCACCGCCATGCTGGCCGGGCTGCGCACGCTGATGGAGATCGGCCGCGGCGGCGAGCTGCGGCGCTACCTCGACCGGCCGTTCCTGCCGGAGCGCCACGACCTCGACGACGACGCGCTGGCCGAGCACGTTCGCCAGCACACGCAGACGCTCTACCACCCGGTCGGCACGTGTGCGATGGGCACCGGCGAGCAGGCCGTGGTCGATCCGGAGCTGCGGGTGCGCGGGGTGGAGAACCTGCGGGTGGTGGACGCGTCGGTCATGCCCGTGGTGCCCAGGGGCAACACCAACGCGCCCACCATCATGGTGGCCGAGAAGGCGGCCGACCTGATCAGCGCTTCCCGTGCAGCACGGTGATCAGCTTCGCCACCAGCGCGTCGGTCTTCTCCTTGCGGTCGAAGCTGGTCAGCGCGATGGGGGCGGTGAACCGCTGCCGCGCGATGGCCTTCGTGCGGGCGAACTCCCGCAGCCCCTCCGGGCCGTGGATGCGGCCGAACCCGGAGTCGCCGACGCCGCCGAACGGCAGTGACGCGATGCCCGCGAACGACAGCGGCGCGTTGATCGCGGCCATGCCGGTGCGCAGCCGCCGGGCCAGTTCCATGCCGCGCGACCTGGAGAAGACCGTCGCCGCCAGGCCGTAGCGGGTGTTGTTGGCCTTCTCCACGGCCTCGTCCATCGACGACACCTTCGCGATGGTCACCGTCGGCCCGAAGGTCTCCTCGCGCACGGCTTCGCTGTCCTCCGGCACGTCGACCAGCACGGTCGGCTGGGCGTACCGGTCGCCGACCGCCTCGGCCCCGCCGACCAGCGCCTTGCCGCCGCGCGCGAGCGCGTCGGTGATGTGCTGCTTGATCACCTTGAGCTGCGAGGGCATGGTCACCGGGCCGTACTGCGCGTCGTGGTCGGAGCCCGCGCGCACGGCCCGGCTCTTCTCCACCACCTTCGCCACGAACTCGTCGTGGACCCGCTCGTGCACGTAGACCCGCTCGACGCCGATGCAGGTCTGGCCGGAGTTGGAGAACGCGCCCCACACCGTGGCGTCGGCGGCGGCGTCGAGGTCGGCGTCCGCGTCGACCAGCACCGGGTCCTTGCCGCCGGCCTCGATGACCACCGGCGTCAGCGTCTCCGCGCAGGCCGCCATGATCTTCTTGCCGGTGGCGGTGGAGCCGGTGAAGGCGATCTTGTCCACACCCGCCCTGGTCAGCGCCGCGCCGGTGGCGCCGTAGCCGGTGACCAGCTGCAGCACCGGCTGCTCGGGCACCACCTCGGCGAACGCGTCGACCAGCCACTTGCCGACGCCGGGGGTGAACTCGCTCGGCTTGAACACCACGGCGTTGCCCGCGGCGAGCGCGTAGGCGATGGAGCCGAGCGGGGTGAACACCGGGTAGTTCCACGGCCCGATCACACCGACCACCCCGAGCGGCAGGTACTCCACCGTCGCCGCCTGGTTCGACATCAGCAGCCCGGACGGGCGGCGCTTGCGGCCGAGCACCTTGCGGGCGTTCTTGGCCGCCCAGGCGATGTGCTCGATGGCCAGCACGGATTCGAGCTGGGCGTCGGCGATCGGCTTGCCGGTCTCGTCACGCACCACCTGGCACAGCTGCTGCAGCCGCCGGGTGAGCACGCCCTTCCACTGCTGCAGGCGCTGCGCGCGCCCGGCGAAGCCGAGCGACTCCCACCAGGCGGCGGCGGCGCGCGCGCGGGCGACGGCGGCTTCGACCTGCTCGGCGGTGTGCACCGGGTAGGTGCCGACCACCTCGTCGGTGGCCGGGCTCAGCGAATCGAAGGTCTCCTGGGCAGCGGCGGATTTCGGCTGGACGGCGGTCATCGGCGTCTCCGGAGTCGACTCGGTCGGGGTCCCCAGGCTACGACGTTGCTGGCAAGGTGCCAACTACTCTGGCGGGGCGTCTGCCCAGAATGGCACAGGCGAGCACCGCGCTGGCCACCCCGAACACCGGGGCCAGCCACAACGGCAGCACCCCGACGGTCAGCGAGCCGAGCCCGAAGCCGCTCGCCTGCACCACGAAGGACAGCGAGAACCCCTCCGACCGGCGGCCTTCCGGCAGCAGCCCCTGCATCTGCACCGAGGCCACGGTGACCAGCGGACCGGTGCAGAAGCCGATCAGCACCACACCGGTGAGCAGACCGGGCCAGCCGAGGTCGAGCGCCACCGTGACGCCGCCCGCGATGAACCCGGTGAGCAGCACGAGCGCCTGCACCCGCGGGGCCACGGCCAGCCGCACCCCGCGCCAGGCGTACAGCGCGCCGCCGGCGATGCTCGCGCCGGAGAGCACGGTGATGATCAGCGCCGCGGCCCCTTCCGCCCCGCCGAGCCGCTGCGCCAGCGCGTACGGCGCGACCTCGACCGTGGACAGCAGGTGGCCGATGGTGAACTGGCAGGCCAGCCACGGCACGGCCGCCCGGACCGGCAGCGGCGGCCGTGGACCGGCGACCGGCGCCGGTGCCTCCCGGCGCGGCACCAGCACCGCCGAAACCACGAAGACCACCGCCATCGCGGCGATCGGCCACACCGCGCCGAACCCGGTGAGCAACGCGACCAGCAGCGGCCCGCCGATGACCACCGCGTCGATCAGCATGGCGTCCACCGAGACCGCCCGCGGCAGCAGCGGACCGGTGACCGTACCCGCGAGCAGCGACCGGAACCCGCCGGACAACCCGCCCGCGATCAGCCCCGGCACCACGACCAGCACCAGCAGCACGCCGGGGGCCGCCCCCGCCGACGCCGCGAACGCGAGCCCGCCGAGGCCGGCCGCCGCGCACAGCAGGAAGGCCACCAGCCCGCGTGACGGCCCGATCCGGTCGAGCAACCGGCCGGCCGGCACGGAACCGGCGAGTTCGGCCACCACGAAAACCGCCATCATCACCCCGCCGAGCCGGTAGGAGCCGGTGGTCGCGGTGGTCAGCACGGTGAACGCCAGCGGCGCCATGGTGGCGGGCAGCCGGGCCAGTTGCACCCCGATCGACCAGCGCCAGTAGGGCCGGTGTCGCAGCAGGCTTTCGGTCATGCGCAGAGCCTCTTCGGCGGGCCCCGGGCGCGATAATGATTCGGCCACAGCCGAAAGGACGCTGATGATCGAGCTGGTGCTGACCGCCACCGGGGCCCGGCGGCTGCGGTTCGCCATCTCCCCGCTCGAAGAGGTGCTCGGGGCGATCCAGGTGTTGCAGGGCGTCCGCCGCCACCCCGCGTACGAGCCGTGGCTGAGCACCGTGACGCCCACGCTCCCGTTGACGGAACTGCGCACGGTCCTGAGCGCGAACCGGTACATCACCGAATTCCTCAGCCCGCCACCGCAGGGTCCGCGCACCACCGTCGAGGCGCAGCTGGCCGAACTGCGCCGGACCCCGCCCGCACAGGTGGCGCTGGAACTGGCCATGGTCGACGCCGACCTGAGCGGCCTGCCCGAAGACCCCGCCGAGGCCCGCGACCTGCTCGGCGACCAGCTCGAACTGGCCTGGCACGAGCTGATCGAGCCGCAGTGGCCGCGGCTGCACGAGGTGCTGGCCGCCGACCTCGACCACCGCACCCGGCGGCTCGGCGAAGGCGGGATCGAACTGGCGCTGGCCGACCTGCACCCCCGGGTGAAGCTCACCGGGGACGTGCTGGCCGTGGAGAGCGCCAGCCGCTCGCGCACCACGCTCGACGAACGCGGGCTGCTCCTGCTGCCGAGCGTGTTCGCCTGGCCGAAGGCCGGGGTGATCCTGGTGCCGCCGTGGCAGCCGTCGCTGCTGTACCCGGCGCGCGGTGTGGCGCGGCTGTGGCGGGCCGCCGACCCGGATCCGCGGCTGGTGGCGGTGCTCGGCCGGACCAGGGCGCAGCTGCTGCGGGTGCTCGCCGAGCCGTCGACCACCACCGCGCTGGCCCGGCGGCTGGGCCTGGCGCCCGGCACGGTGTCCGGGCACCTGCGGGCGCTGACCGGGGCCGGGCTGCTGACCGCCACCCGCAGCGGCCGGACCGTCCGGTACGCGCGCACTCGACTTGGCGCCGAACTGGTCGGCGCCTAGCCTGGGATCCGACCTGCTCAGACAAGGATGACCGGATGAAATTAGTCCATTATGGACATTCGTGTGTACTCGCCGAGACCGGCCGCGCGCGGATCCTGTTCGACCCGGGTGCGTTCTCCCAGGGCTTCGAGGACCTGCGTGACCTCGACGCGGTGCTGATCACCCACCAGCACTTCGACCACCTCGACGGCGAGCGCCTGCCCGCACTGCTCGAAGCCAACCCCGGCGCCCGGCTGATCACCGACCCCGGCTCGCAGGAAACCGTGCGGGAGCTGGGCCTGGAGTCACGGACGGCGCTGCCCGGCGACGCCTTCACCTTCGGCGACACCGAGGTCGGCGTGGTCGGCGGTCAGCACGCGGTGATCCACCGCGACCTGCCGGTGGTACCCAACATCGGCTACCTGCTCGACGACGGCGCCTTCTACCACCCCGGCGACGCGTTGTTCCAGCTCGACCGGCCGATCGACGTGCTCGGCCTGCCCACCGCGGCGCCCTGGCTGAAGGCGGCCGAGGCGATCGACTTCCTGCGTGCGGTCGCCCCGCGCGTGGCCGTGCCGATCCACGAGAAGGTGCTGGCCAAGCCGGACATGATGTACGGCATGTTCAGCGGTCTCGGTCCGGAGGGCACCGAGATCCGGGTGCTCAGCGCAGGGGAACCGACGCCGGTGTGAGGTAGGTGGTGCCTTCGGCGCCGGCTTCCAGCGCCACGTCGACGGCGTCCAGGAAGGCCTGGCGGCGGCTCGGCCGGACCAGGTCGCCGGCGTCCACGCCGAGGCGCAGCAGGCCACCCCGGCGGGCCACCCTGGCCGCGGTCAGCACCAGGGCGAAGCACCGCAGGGTTTCGGTGCGCTGGCGCTGGCTGCCGAACCCGTGCACCCGCGCGCGCCGCACCTCGCCGGTTTCCAGGTCCCGGATCGAGGTGACGTCGGCGCAGAGCCGGAAGCCGTGCTCGCGCAACGCGGCCAGCGTGCCGCGCGAGGCCAGCCACCGCGGCGGCGCGAACCCCTCGGTGCGCAGACCGGCGTGGTCGAGCGTGGCCGTGGCCGCGATCAGCCGCAGCCGGGCCTCGTGCGCGGGCAGCGCGGCGAACTCCGCCTTGCGGCCGAGGCTGACCGCGCGGTGCGTCGGCGGCACGGTGTGGTCGTACCCGTGCAGCAGCAGGTCGTCACCGCGCTCCACGCGCTGCTTGAGCCAGGAGGTCACCCCGGTCGACGGGGTGCACAGCAGGGACAGCGGCACGCTGCGCCGATCCAGCTCTTCGGCCAGCTCGGCGCAGCGGTGCAGCGTCCTCGGATTCATGCCGGACAGCGAAACGAGCAGCTTGGTGTCCACCCGACCAGTAAGCGCGCGGTGGGTGACCACGCTCTGACAGCGAGGTGACGCCCGCCCCTACTCGACGCTAAACATGCACCCCTGCGAGGTCACGCCCATGTCACTGCACGACGGTTGTTTCCTTGGGGGCGTCATCCTCGCCCGCGGCCGCGTTGAGCCTGCGCTCTTCACGCAGCGAGCGGACCGCTGCGTAGACACCCGCTGCCCAGAGCACCACGATGGCGGCGTAGGTGACCGTGTAGATCCAGTCGTCGGCGCCGAACTCCTTGAGCAGCGTGCGCGCGTTGGTGAACACGATCAGCCCACCGGCCAGCGCACCGAGCAGCCGCGGCGGCAGCCGCCGGACCAGCCACGCGGCCAGCGGCGCGGCGATGATGCCACCGAGCATCAGGCCGCCGACCACGGTGTAATTGAGGTTGTCCTCCTGGGAAAGGGTGAACAGGAAGCCGAGGCTGGCGGCGAGCGCGACGATGAACTCCGAGGTGTCCACCGACCCGACCACCTTGCGCGGCTCCAACCGGCCCGAAGACAGCAGCGTGGTGGTGGCCACCGGGCCCCAGCCACCCCCGCCGGTGGCGTCGACGAACCCGGCCACCAGGCCGAGCGGGGCGAGGAACTTGGCACCGGGCCGCTTGCCGGTGATCAGCTTGCCCAGCTTCAGGAAGGCGAAGCGGATCAGCACGTACAGCCCGAGCAGCAGCAGGATCAGCGTGATCCACACCGTCGCGTCCTCGGTGGACAGCGAGGTGAGCACGTACGCGCCGAGCACCGCGCCCAGTGCACCCGGCAGGGCCAGGATGCCCACCGTGCGCCAGTCGATGTTCTGGAACTTCCAGTGCGAGAGGCCGGACGCCAGCGACGTGCCCACCTCCGCGAGGTGCACCGCGGCGGACGCGGCGGCCGGGGCGGTGCCGACCGCGAGCAGGGTGGTCGTCGCCGTCACCCCGAACGCCATGCCCAGGGTGCCGTCGACGAGCTGGGCCAGCAGCCCGGCCAATCCGAACAACAGGAACGTGCGCATGGGAACCTCGGTTCGCGGGAAGGCGGGACACGATCGGCGCACCGCCGTGAACGGGGAAGGGAGGTGATGCGGAAAAAAGAAGTGGAGGCCGCGCGTCAGCGGCGGCAAAGAGCGGAATCGACGCGCACGAGGTCGATGTGCCTGCGCTGGACCAGCGCGATCACATCGAGGAGGTGCACCTGCGTCGTCACGATCACGATGGTCCCAGACGCCCAAGTGCTGATCCAGCACTTCCCAGATGGTGAGCGGTACGGAGAAAATGCCCCGAACGGCCTACGACTGGATTTCCTTCACCACCGATTACGGCCTCGAAGACGGTTTTGTCGCGGCCTGCCACGGCGTGATCGCCCAGCGCGCGACGCTCGTCCGCGTGCTGGACGTGAGCCACGCGATCCCCCCGCAGCACGTCCGCCACGGTGCCGCGGTGCTCGCCCAGACCGTGCCCTACCTGCCCGAGGCCGTGCACCTCGCGGTGGTCGACCCCGGCGTCGGCACCGCCCGGCGCGGGGTGGTCGTGGTGACCGACCGCGGTCTGCTGGTCGGCCCGGACAACGGCCTGCTGCCACCGGCCGCCGACGCGCTGGGCGGGGTGCTGGCGGCCTACGAGCTGACCGAGCCGCGGTACCGGCTGCCCAAGGTCTCCGCCACCTTCCACGGCCGGGACATCTTCGCGCCCGCCGCCGCGCACCTGGCGCTCGGCGCGGCCCCCGCCGACTTCGGCGACCCGGTGACCGACCTGGTGCGGCTGCCCGAACCCAGGGTCGTCGCGCGGCCGGGTCAGCTGGTCGCCGAGGTGCTGGCGGTGGACCGGTTCGGCAACGTGCAGCTCGCCGCCACCCCGGCCGACCTGGAGCGGGCCGAGTTGTCCGGGTTCCTGGTCGTGCGCTGCGGGGCGCACGAGCTGGTGGCCGGCCGCGGCCGGACGTTCGCCGACCTGCCGCCGGGCGAAGGCGTGGTGTACACCGACTCCGCCGACCGGCTGGCGGTGGCGGTCAACGGCGGTTCGGCGGCGAAGTCGCTCGGGCTTCACACGGCGGGTTCTTCGGCCCAGATCTGCACGGTGACCTCGTCGCCGACGGCGAGCTGACCGGTACGGGACACGGCGGCCTTCATGCCGAAGGCGACCTTGCCCTCCGGCACCCGGCGGTACTTCGCCAGCGAGCGGATCGGCTCGGAACCGGTCCGCCTGCCGGTCTCCTGGTCGACCAGCGGCACCGTGCAGCGCAGGCACTTCCTGGCGTAGACCAGCTCGACCCCGCCGGCGGCGAAGGTCCGCACGGTGTCCTCGACGTGTGGTTCGGCCCAGCCGGAGACCACGATGTTGGCGCGGAACCGGTCCATCGGCACCGGTGCCCCGCCCGCCGCGGCGATCCGCTCGTTCAACGCGGCCAGCGAGGATTCCGAGACCACCTGCACGGCGTGTCCGTCGGCGAACCCGGCGGTGCCCTCGGTCACCCCGCCGGTCACCCTGGCGTGGTCCGGCGGCACGCGCAGGAACACCGACGGCTCGCCGAGCACCGTGGAGAACCACTCGGCGGCCTCGGCGCCCTGGTGCACGCCCTTGCCGTCGAAGGTGAACACCGAGGCGGGGTGCCGCGGGCCGTCGAAGACGACCGGGTGCTCCAGGTCCTCCACGCCCGGCGCGCGCAACCGCAGCCGGGCGCCGTCGTCGAGCACCTCGACCCGGACCGCGGCGAGCACCGGGTGGCGGCGCTGGCTGCGGAAGGTGCCGTCGGGGGCCGCCGCCATGAACGTGCGGTCGTGCCGGATCCCGGCGGGCGTCATCTCGGCGACGGGCAGTTCGACGCCACCGCACCCCTTCACCGGGTAGTGCCAGAGCTTCGCGATACGGGCCACGCCACCAGGCTAGGCGCTCCGGCTAGAGGACCTGGGACAGGAACCGCTGCAACCGCGGGCTCTCCGGCTGCTCGAACACCTGCGCCGGCTCGCCCAGCTCGACGATCCGGCCGCGGTCCATGAACGCGACGTGATCGGCGACCTGCCGCGCGAAGCCCATCTCGTGGGTCACCACCAGCAACGTCAGCCCGCGCCCGGCCAGGCCGGCCATCAGCTCCAGCACACCCTTGACCAGCTCGGGGTCCAGTGCGCTGGTGGCTTCGTCGAACAGCATCACCTCGGGGTCCATCGCCAGCGCCCTGGCGATCGCCACCCGCTGCTGCTGCCCGCCGGACAAGGCAGCCGGCCGGTAGGGCGCCTTGTCGGCCAGCCCGACCTCGGCCAGCCGGTCACGGGCGATCTGCTGCGCTTCGGCCTTGTCCAGGCCCTTCACGCTGCGCAGCGGCAGGGTGATGTTGTCCAGCACGGTCCGGTGCGGGAACAGGTTGAAGTGCTGGAAGACCATGCCCACCCGGCGGCGCAGCTGGTCGGCGTCGGTGGCCACCACGCTCTCGCCGTCCAGCAGGATGTCGCCGGAATCCGGCTCCTGAAGCCGGTTGACCACCCGCAGCAGGGTCGACTTCCCCGAGCCGGACGGGCCGATCACGCAGGTGGTCTCGCCCTTGCCGACCTTCAGGTCCACCCCGCGCAGCACCTCCAGCGTGCCGAAGGACACGTGGATGTCGCGCAGCTCCACGCTCGCCGCGCCGCTCATGAGCCGACCTTCCCGCTGGCGACCAGGTCCAGCTCGTCTTCGTCGGGGCGGTCGTGGTCGACCTCGCGCCCCTGCCGCAGCCGCTTGTCGATGAAGTTGACCAGGTGGGTCAGCGGCACGGTGATCACCAGGTAGACAAAACCGGCGGCGACCAGCGGCGAGAGGTTGCCGGTGTTCGCCGCGAGGTCCTGGCCGATCCGGAACAGCTCGCGCTGCGAGGACAGCAGGCCGAGGAAGTAGACCAGGCTGGAGTCCTTGATCAACGCGATGAACTGGTTCACCAGCGCGGGCAGCACCCGCCGCACGCCCTGCGGGATGACCACCAGCAGCATCGCCTTGCCGTAGCCCATGCCGAGCGCCCGGCTGGCCTCCAGCTGCCCCTTCTCCACGCTCTGGATGCCGGAGCGGAAGATCTCGCCGATGTAGGCGGCGGCGATCAGGCTCAGCGCCAGGATGCCCAGCGGGTACGGGTTGGTGCCGACCACGTCCCTGGCCAGCACGCCGAGGCCCTGGCCGATCAGCAGGATGGTCAGGATGGCGGGCAGGCCGCGGAAGATGTCGGTGTACACCCGCGCCGGCCAGCGCAGCCACCGCTTCGCCGAGAGCCCCATCACCGCCAGCACCATGCCGAGCAGGGTGCCCAGCACCGCCGAGGAGAGCGCGAGCACCAGCGTGTTCAGCAGGCCGGTGCCCAGCAGGTCCGGGAAGACCTGCCAGATGTACTCCCAGTTGAGGAAGGTGTCCAGCAGAGCGTCCACTCAGGACACCTGGAACTCGGGTGCGGCGGGGGCGGTGGGCAGGAACTGCTGGTGCAGCCGCGTCCAGGTGCCGTCCGCGATGACCTGCTTGAGCCCCTCGTTCAGCTTGCCGAGCAGCTCGGTGTTGCCCTTGCGCACGGCGAACCCGTGCGGCACGTCGGTGGTGAACGGCTTGACCACCCGCAGCTTCGCGTCGGGGTTGGTGGTGACGTTCTTCTCCGCGATGGTCAGGTCGAGGATGTAGGCGTCGACCGCGTCGGTCTTCAGCGCGGTGAGGGCGGCGGCGTAGTCGGGGAAGCGGACCGCCTGCGCCGCGGGCACGGTGGTGGTCAGCCACCTGTCGCCGACGGTGCCCTGGATCACCGCGACCCGCTTGCCTGCCAGCGAGTTCTCGTCGGTCACCGGCGAACCCTCCTTGGCCTGGATGCTCATCACCTCGTAGTTGTACGGCGCGGAGAAGTCCACGTTCTTCTTGCGCTCCTCGGTCTGCGCGATCGCGGAGCTGGCCAGGTCGAACTGGCCGTTGGCGACCTGGCCGAGCAGCGAGGAGAACTCGGTGGCGGAGAACTCCAGCTGCAGGTTCTGCTTGGCGGCGATCGCCTTGAGCAGTTCGTTGTCGAAGCCGGTGTAGTTGCCGTTCTCCAGGTAGATGTTCGGCGGCGCGTCACCGAGCGTGCCGACGCGCAGGGCGCGCTGGCCGTCGTCACCGGTACCGCACGCGGTGAGCAGCAGAGCCGCGGCGAGGAGCAGGGCTTTTTTCATCGTTCCGGTCCCCTTCACGGGTTCTGCACCGGCAGGCCGGGGCCGCCGGGTTCGAGTTCGGCGGGCAGCGGCTCGGTCTTGAAGAACTGCTCGTGCAGCCGCTTCACCGTGCCGTCGGCGATGGCCGCGGACAGGCCGCGGTTGAGCTTGTCCAGCAACTCGGTGTTGCCCTTGCGCACGGCGAACGCGGACGGGGTGTCCTTGGTCTCCACCGTGTAGCCGAACTCCAGCGGCACGTCCGGGTTCTGGTCCAGGTACTTCTGCCCGATGTCCTTGGGCACCACCCAGCCGTCGAGCGTGCCGTTGCGCAGCTGCGCGAAACCCGCGTTGTAGTCCGGGAAGCGCACCACCTCGGCACCCGGCACCTTCTTGCCGGCGAAGTCGTCCTGCACCGACGCCTGCACCACGCCGAGTCGCTTGCCCGCGAACTGCGGCACCGCCTTCAGCCCGGCGTCCTTTTTGGTCACGATGGTGGTGAAACCGGTGCTGTAGCCGTTGGAGAAGGCGACGGTCTTCTTGCGTTCCTCGGTGGTGGAGATGGTGGAGCTGCCGATGTCGAAGGTGCGGTTGTTCACGCTGGCCAGCAGCCCGGCGAACTCGGTGCCGACGAACTCCACCGAGAAGCCCTCGCGCCGGGCGATGTCGCGGAGCAGCTCGTTGTCGTAGCCGGTGAAGGTGCCGTTCTCCAGGTAGATCGACGGCGGCGCGTCGGTGAGGGTGCCGACCCGCAGGGTCTGCCCGGCGGAGTCACCGGAGGAGGACCCGCAACCGGCCAGCGCGATCAGCGCGGCGGCGAGGACGAGGGTTTTGGACAGCGTGGATCTCATGCTTCTTTCCGGGGTTCGGGCGCGTGTCGGCGCGGCAGGTTCGCGCCAACCCTAGGGATTTCGCCCGTTCCGGAAATGCCGTCCCACCACGTGGACACCGGCCGGTGCGTTAGCTCACAGGATGGGCGCCGGCACGTAGTTCGCGTGCTCGGGGTAGCGCTCCAGCACGGTCTGCACGCGCCGGACCACCGCGTCGACCTGAGCCGTGGCGACCCCGGTGAAGGAGAGCCGGTCGGCGAGCAGTTTCTCCAGCTCCCCGGCGTCCAGCGGAATGCGCTGGTCGGCGGCGAGGCGGGCGACGAGGTCGTTCTCCCCGCTGCCCTGCTCGCGCATGGCCAGCGCGACGGCGACGGCGTTCTCCTTGATCGCCTCGTGCGCGGTCTCCCGGCCGACGCCCGCCCGCACCGAGGCCATCAGCACCTTGGTGGTGGCCAGGAACGGCAGATAGCGACCGAGCTCACGGTCGACCACGGCCGGATAGGCACCGAACTCGGTGAGCACCGTGAGGAACGTCTCGAACAATCCGTCCAGCGCGAAGAACGCGTCGGGCAACGCGACCCGGCGCACCACGGAATCGGAGACGTCGCCCTCGTTCCACTGGTCGCCGGCCAGTTCGCCGATCATGGAGAGGTAACCGCGGAGCACCACGGCGAGGCCGTTGACGCGCTCGCAGGAGCGGGTGTTCATCTTGTGCGGCATGGCCGAGGAGCCGACCTGCCCGGCCTTGAAGCCCTCGGTGACCAGCTCGTGCCCGGCCATCAGCCGGATCGTCTTGGCCAGGCTGGACGGCGCCGCGGCCAGCTGGACCACAGTGGACAGCACGTCGAAGTCGAGCGAGCGGGGGTAGACCTGCCCCACGCTGTCGAACCGGGCGGCGAACCCCAGGTGCCCGGCCACCCCGTCTTCCAGCTTGTCCAAAGTGGACTTGTCGCCGAGCAGGTCGAGCATGTCCTGCCCGGTGCCGACCGGTCCCTTGATGCCACGCAGCGGGTAGCGCCCGAGCAGGTTGTCGAGCCGGTCGTAGGCCACCAGCAACTCGTCGGCGGCGGTGGCGAAGCGCTTGCCGAGCGTGGTCGCCTGCGCGGCGACGTTGTGCGAGCGACCGGCCAGCACCAGATCGGTGTGCTCGACGGCGAGCTGGGCCAGCCGCGAGAGCGTGGCCACCACCCGGCCGCGGACCAGTTCCAGGGACCGCTTGAGCTGCAACTGCTCGACGTTCTCGGTGAGGTCGCGGGAGGTCATGCCCTTGTGCACGTGCTCGTGCCCGGCGAGCGCGTTGAACTCCTCGATGCGCGCCTTCACGTCGTGCCGCGTCACCCGCTCACGCTCGGCGATGCTCGCCAGGTCGACCTGGTCGAGCACCCGCTCGTAGTCCTCGATGACCCCTTCGGGCACCTCGACCCCCAGCTCGCGCTGGGCCCGCAACACCGCGAGCCACAACTCACGCTCGAGGCGAACCTTGTTCTCGGGGGACCAGAGCGCCACCAACTCGGCGGACGCGTACCGAGCGGCGAGCACATTGGGGATGGCGGGCTTCTCACTCACCGGCTCAGGCTACCCACCGCGATGATTTCCGGTGGCGCCGCACCCGAGCGGCGGGCCCCCTCGGCGGGTGCCCCCACCTGGACGAACCATCACCTTCCGCGCCTGGCGACCAGGCCACCGGTACGCCCCCCTGGCCGAGAACCCGAAGCCGGACAGAACCCAACGCCCCGCCGCAGCCAGACCCCCAAGCTCCCTCCGCAGTAAACGCCCAAAGCTCCCTCCACAGCCAGACGCCCAAAGCTCCCTCCACGGCCAGAGGCCCAAAGCTCCCTCCACGGCCAGAGGCCCAAAGCTCCTCCACAGCCGGACCCCGCAAACCCGCCCCCCTCCACGGCACAACCCCAGCAATCCCCACCCAACAGAACCCGGGCACCCCAACCAGCCCCGAGCCCACCCAGCCCCACCCCATCCCCGGTCCAAAGCCAAAAACACGGCGATGACCTGCGTGTCAAGGCATCTTTCCCGCCTTGACACGCAGGTCATCGCCGTAGTCACACTGAAAAACCGGGGTGGTCCCGCCCCACACACCCAAGAACATCCCCCACCCGCCTCGGGGGGCGTCCCAAGCCCAGCCTACCGCCCACCACCCACGCACCCATCGTTGTCCACAGGGGTTGTCCACAACCGGGAAACCCTGTGGACAACCGTCAGGGCAGGGCCTCCGCCAGCATCCGCGCCGCTGCCGCTCGTGGGTCCGGGTCGATTTCGATGAGGGCGTTCACCACGGCACCGTCGACCAGGGCGACCAGCCGTTCCAACTCGGCGGCGTCCACCGGGTGTCCGGATCGCGCGAAGATCTCCAGCAGCAGGTGGTCCAGCTCGGCCGAGAGGGTGCGCATCAGCGGGCGCAGGTACTTCCGGCGGCCCGTGGCGACCAGGCGTTCGTACCGCAGCAGCACCGCTTCGGCGTCGGCCTCGCGGTCCTCGCGGGCGGGGCCCAGCAGCAGCTCCAGCACCAGGTCGACCAGCGAGCGGTCGCCGGTTTCCGCCAGGCACTGCCTGCCCTGCACCAGTTCCAGCCGCGCGTGGTGCTCCACGGCCGCGGTCACCAGCTCTTCGAGCGAGTCGAAGTAGTACGTGGTCGACGCCAGTGGCAGGCCGGCGCGCTCGGCGACCGCGCGGTGGCGGATGGCGTCGAAACCGCTTTCGGCCAGCAGCTGCGAAGCCGCCTCGACGAGCGCGGCGCGGCGGCGCTCACCCTTCGGCGTACTCGCGGCGGTGGTCACAGGCGGACATTTTGCCAGTCCGCCAGGCACCCCCCGGTCAGAACCGCTTCGCGAGCGCGTCGGCGACACCCTGCATGTCCTTGGCGAACGGGGCGTCGGTCGAACCGGCCGCCGGAATGCTCAGCACCAGCACGGTCGCGCCGGTGGGCGACTGGGCCTCGGCGGTCAGCGTGCCCTCCGGCTGGGTGGCCAGGGTCAGCGAGACCCCCGGCGGCACCACCGAAGCCGAGACGACACCGCCGCCGACCGGGAACGCGGCGGATCGCAGATCCGTCGAACACACGCGACCGGGCATCGCCGTCCCGTCCGGGACGGGGACCGGGAGCTCGCCAGCGAGGGCGGTGGCGAGCTCCCGATCCGCCTGGTCGCACCCGAAGGTGCCTTCGGCCCGAGGGCCGGTCTCCCCGGTCGTCTCGCCCCCCTGCATGGGCGAGCCGGGCGGGAAGCTTTCTGGTGCCGCGACGGGAGGACGTCCCGGACCTTCCCCAGGTTGCCCCATGGGGCCGAGCTGGGTATTGCCATTCACCTCTTCGGTGGAATTCGGGGCCGCCGCGGTCATCGCGTCACCGGAGTCCCGGGTCACGCCGATCACCCCGGCACCGACGAGTACCACCAGCACGGCGCCGCAAACCGCGGAGACCGTGGTGCGCCGGCGCACCGTCGCCCGGTGTGACGCCCTGGTCACCTGATCGATATCGAACGTCGGCTCGGGGGTCTCGCCCGGCGCGTCGCGGAACAGCGTCTCGAGCTGCCGGTCATCCACGGGAGTCCACCTCCTCACCGAGTTCTCCCAGTACCTTCCGCAGGTTCTCCAGCCCGCGGGCGGTCTGGCTCTTCACCGTTCCTTCGGAACACCCGAGCGCCTTCGCCACGCCGCTGACGTCCAGTCCCTCGAAGTACCGGAGCACCAGCACCGCCCGCTGTCTGGACGGCACGCCGCGCAGCCCGGCCAGGAGGTCCTCCCTGGTCGCCACCTGCTCGTCGAGCCGGGGACCGGCCTGCGCCACGGGTTCGGGCAACTCCTCCACCTGCCGTTCCCGCCGCCACGGCCGCCGCGACTCGTCGATCGAGGCGCGCACCAGCGTCTTGCGCAGGTAGGCGTCGGTCGCCGCGCGGTCGCGGATCTTCCGCCACCGCCGGTGCAGCGAGACGAACGCCGTCTGCGCGAGGTCGTCCGCGCGGTGCCAGTCGCCGCAGAGCATGTACGCGGTTCTACGCACGGAGTCCCGCTTGGCGGCGAAGTACTCCGCGAACTCCTGCTCCTCGCGCTGGTCCACGCGGTTGGCTCTCCGCTCCATCGGGTGTTCGACAGGGTAGACGGAACCGGGCCCGTCCACGGTTGCACGGGTTCGCGAACCGATCCACCGGAACCCGGGTTCCACCAGACTGTTTGAAAGCGCAACGAACGATGTGGTGTGATCCGGCCGTGACCTTCGCAACGAGCCCGACCATCGACCTCCGATCGGACACCGTCACCCGCCCGGATGAAACCATGCGCGCCGCGATGGCCTCCGCGGAGGTCGGGGATGCGGTGATCGACGTCGACCCCACCATGCGGCGGCTGGAGGAACGCACCGCCGAACTGCTCGGCCTGCCCGCCGCGCTCTGGGTGCCCAGCGGCACCATGGCGAACGTCATCGCGCTGACCCTCTACCTCGGCCGCGGTGACCGCTTCCTCGCCCCGCGCGACGCCCACGTGCTGGTCCGCGAGCTGGGCAGCTCGGCGTGGCTGGCCGGCGGCATGCCCGAACCGCTCGAACCCGACGCCGGTCCCGGACGGCCGACCGCGGCCACCCTGGCCAAGGCGATCGGCCCGCGCGACAGCAGCTACCTGCTGCTGCGCACCACGCTGCTCTGCCTGGAGAACACCCACAACGCCGCGGGCGGCTCGGTGGTGCCACCGCACGAGCACGCCCAGCTGGTCGCCACGGCCAAGGAAGCCGGGCTCAAGGTCCACCTGGACGGCGCCCGGCTGTGGAACGCCGCCGTGGCGCTCGACCTGCCGGTCGGCGCGCTCGCCGTGGGCGCCGACTCGGTGTCGGTCTGCTTCAGCAAGGGCCTCGGCGCCCCGGTCGGCTCGGCGCTGGCGGGTGGCCGCGAGTTCATCGAGCAGGCCCGCCGGATGCGGCAGATGCTCGGCGGCGGGGTGCGCCAGGGCGGGGTGCTGGCCGCGGCCTGCCTGCGCGCCCTGGACAACCAGGCCGGCCTCGCCGGGGACCACGACAACGCCCGGCGACTGGCCGACGGCCTCACCGAGATCGGCTGGGCGGTCACCGCACCGCAGACGAACATCGTGCTGGCCGGGGTGCCGGACGTGCCGCTGACCATCTCCCGGCTGGAGAACGCGGGCGTGCTCGCGTCGCCGATGGCGGGCAAGGTGCGGTTCGTGACCCACCGCGACGTGTCCACCCCGGACATCGACGAAGCCCTGCGCCGGATCAAAGCGGTGGCCGCCCGGTGAACGCGATCAATTGGGTCGTCTTCGACTTCGGCGAAGTGATCGTGCAGCGCACCGAAGCACTTCCGGAACTCGCCACGCGTTTCGGCGCCTCCCTCGGTGAGTTCGAGCCGGTCTACTGGAAACACCGCAACGCCTACGACGCCGGTGGCGGCGACCTCGAATACTGGAGTGCGCTGGGTGCGGAACTGGGCGTCCGAATGGACGAATCCCGGTCCGCCGAACTCACCGCGCTGGACATCGAGGGCTGGTCCCGCACCGATCCCGAGACGTTGGCCCTGCTGGCCGAGTTGGACGACGCCGGGGTGCCGCTGGCCCTGCTCTCCAACGCCGCGCCGTCGATGGGCCGGTGGGTGGAAGCACAGGATTGGGCGCGGCATTTCCGGCACCTGGTCTTTTCCGGTGATCTGGGCGTCATCAAACCCGATCCGGCGATTTTCCGCTTTCTGCTGGACCGGCTCGGGGCCCGCGGCGAAGAATGCCTGTTCTTCGACGACCGGCAGGTGAATGTCGACGGCGCGATCGCCGCCGGGCTGCGGGCTGAAAGGTGGACCGGATGCACGGAGGCACGGGCCCAGTTGGGCCGGACGAGTACTGCGGGGCCGCTGCCGTTCAGTTGATGGACGGCACGTCATAGAGTGAGCACCGCCTGTTGCTTCCGTCACACTCCGCCCGAGGTGCTTGCATGACCGGTCCCGGCCCGGTGCCGATCGACTACTCGCAGCCGAGCCAGGCCCGCTTCCACGACGCGCTGCTCGGCGGCGCGGACAACTACGAGGCGGACCGGGAGTTGCTGCGGCGGGTGCTGGCGGTGGCACCCGAAGCCCCGGTGGTGGCGCAGGAGCTGCGGCAGTGGATGCTCCGCGCGGTGCGGTTCCTGGCCGAGCGCTGCGGGGTCGCGCAGTTCGCCGACCTCGGCGCCGGCCTGCCCACCGAGCCGACCATCCACCAGGTGGTGCAGCAGTTCCACCCGCACGCGCGGGTGGTCTACGTGGACAACGACCCGCTGGTGCTGGCGCACGGCCGCGCCCGGCTGGCGAACTACGACTCGACGCACTTCCTCGGCTGCGACTACACCGATCCGAAGGACACGCTCGACGAACTCGCCGTGCACCTCGACCTGGACCAGCCGGTCGGCCTGGTGGTGTGCTCGATGCTGCACCACCTGACCGACTTCGAGCAGGCCAGGCGGGTGCTCGGCGGATACGTGAGCGCACTCGCCCCCGGTTCCTACGTGCTGCTCACGCACATCCACGACACCGGCGACAACAGCGAGGCGAACCGGGTCACCCGGGAGCTGCTGCGGCTGTACGAGGGCACCCCGCTGCACGCGGTGGCCCGCTGCCGCGAGCAGATCGAGGCGCTGCTGGGCGGCACGGAGCTCCTCGACCCCGGCCTGGTGCACGCGCACCAGTGGTGGCCGGACGGGCCGCGGCTGCTACCGCTGGCGAACATGCACCGGATGCTGCTCTGCGCGGTCGCCAGGAAGGTCTGACGGGTCCGGTCAGGGACGGAGGCGCTTGGGCTCCTTCTTGCCCTTGATCGCACCGTAGGCCGCGGTGCCGACGAAGAGCACCCCGCCGATCACGGCGAGCCAGAACAGGCCCTTGATGACGAATCCGAGCACGGTGAACGCCAGCCAGATGGCGATCAGCGCCCCGACGATCTTCCAGAACATGGCTTCCTCCGTTGTCGCTGGACGTGCCCCCACACTCCCACGCCGGGGGCCCGCGCAGCTCGTCACCCGGGCAACGTTCAGGGAAAAGCCGGGGTTCCCCCGAGCCAGCCGCCGAGGCGCCGCACGGCTTCGGTGAGGTCTTCACGGGCGCCGGCGAAGGACAGGCGGACGAACTTGCCGCCGTCCACCGGGTCGAAGTCGATGCCGGGGGTGATGGCCAGCCCGGTGTCGGCGAGCAGCCGCTGGCACCAGCTGAGGCTGTCACCGGTGTGCGCGGAGACGTCGACGTAGGCGTAGAAGGCGCCGTCGACCGGGGCCGCCACGTCCAGGCCGATCGACCGGAGGCCGTCGAGCAGCAGGTCGCGGTTGGCGCGGTAGTGCGCGACGTGGCCGTCCAGCTCGGCGTAGGACTCCGGGTGGAAGGCGGCGACCGCGGCCCGCTGGGCGAGCGCGGGCGGGCAGATGGTGAAGTTGCCGGTCAGCACGTCGACCGCGCGGTGCAGGCGCCGCGGCACCAGCATCCAGCCGAGCCGCCAGCCGGTCATCGCGAAGTACTTCGAGAACGAGCCCAGCACCAGCGCCTCGCCGGAACTCTGCCAGGCGCACGGGGCCTCGGTGTCGTAGGTGATGCCGTGGTAGATCTCGTCGCTGATCAGCTGCACGCCGTGCGAGGCGCACCAGCCGGCGATGGCGGCCAGCTCACCCGGTGGCAGCACGGTGCCCGCCGGATTCGCCGGGGCGGCCACGATCAGGCCCTTGATCGGGCCGAGCGCGTCGAGGTGGTCGACGGTCGGCTGGAACCGCGTGCTCGCGTCCACGCCGAACTCGACCACCTCGCAGCCGAGCGAGGTGAGCAGGTTGCGGTAGGCGGGGTAGCCGGGGCGGGCCATCGCCACCCGGTCGCCGGGGTCGAAGGCGGACAGGAACGAGAGCAGGAAACCGCCGGAGGAGCCGGTCGTGACGATCACGTCGTCGGGGCTGACCTCGAGGGCGTACCGGCGGTCGTAGTGCCCGGCGATGGCTTCGCGCAGCTCCGGGATGCCGAGCTGGACGGTGTAACCGAGGTTGTCCTCGCGCAACGCCTTCTCGGCGGCTTCGCGGACCGGACGGGGTGCGCCCGCGGTCGGCTGACCGGCGGCGAGCGAGACGACGTCGCCGTGGGAGCGGCGGCGGGCCTGGGCGGCGGAGAGCACATCCATCACGTGGAACGGGGGCACGTCGGCGCGGCGGGCCGGACCGGGGAACTCGACCATGGGCCCGAGCGTAGGTGCGTGACGCAAGCGTGATCTCCGCGGAGGCAACTGAACAGCGGTTTTGGCGTCTTGAGGGGTAGGCGGAACGACTGGGGGTTCTACTGTGCAGAAGCTGGTGCTGGCGGTGACCGGGGTGGCCGCGGCCGTGGTGCTGGGGGCGTGCTCGGCCGGGGGCGGGTCGGGGACCACGGCCGGGGCGGCCGCGCCCGCGGGGGAGGTCGCGCCCCCGGTGACCACGACCACCGCACCGCCGTCGTCGGCACCGTCCTCGACTCCTCCGTCGTCACCCGCGCCGAGTTCGGAAACGCCGAAGCCGAAGCCGAGCAGCAGCAAGCCGAAACCGAAGCCGAAACCGTCGTCGTCGGAGAAGCCGAAGCCCGCGGCCGGGGTGCCGTGCTCGATCACCTCGGGGGCGTGCGTGGACCTGTCGGCGAAGAAGACCTGGATCGTGCGGGACGGCGAGGTGGTCTACGGCCCGGCGCCGATCACCGCGGGCAAGAAGGGCCACCCGACGCCGGTCGGCACGTTCAGCGTGATCTCGAAGGTGAAGAACTACCACAGCCGGGAGTTCGACGCACCGATGCCGAACTCGGTGTTCTTCGTGCCGGGCATCGCCTTCCACACCGGGAGCCTGTCGCAGCAGTCGCACGGCTGCATCCACCTGTCGCCGAGCGCGTCGGCGAAGTACTTCTCCACGCTGCGGGTCGGGGACGCGGTGCAGGTGGTGCGCTGACCGGCGCACCACCGGGTCAGTAGCCCTGGTACCCGCCGCCACCGGCCATCGACTTGAGGCCGGGGTGGCCTTCGAAGCCGCCGTAGCGGTCGAAGGTGTACCGGACCCCGGCGATGATGTTGTCCACCGGGTTGTAGATGTCGTCGTGGCCGGGCAGCTTGTGCGCCTGGAAGGTCGGGTCGATGCACTGCATCAGGCCCTTGGACGGGGTGCCCTTGGCGGCGTTGGAGTCCCAGTTGTTGATGGCGTGCGGGTTGCCGCCGGACTCCTTCTCGATGATCGTCCAGATCTCGTCGATGTTCTCTTCGGTGACCGGGATGCCGTTGGCCTGCAGGATCTTGATGGCTTCCCGGATCCACTGCTCGACGTTGCCCGGCGGGGGGCCACCCGCGGGCGGGCCACCGCTGGGCCCGAGGCCGCCCCCGCCGCCGGAGGCACCACCACCGCCCCCGCTGGACGAACCACCGCCTGAGCTGCCGCCGGAGCTACCGCCACCGCCGGTGGACCCGCCGTTGCCGTTCGCGGTGCCGGGCGGGGTGACCGAGGAGAAACCACCCTCGATCTCCTTCTTCATCAGTTCCTGCGACTTGGCGATCTTGGCGTCGGCCTCGTCCAGCAACTTCTGGATGTCCGTTTTGGCGTTGCTCGCCGTGGTGTCGTTCTCGGCCTTGGCCGCGGCGATGATGGCGTCCGGGGCCGGGTTCGGCGTCTGGCCGTTGTCGGCCTGCTGCTGGGCCGCCGCGACCGCTGAGTCGGTGGCCTTGATCTTTTCGTCGATGGCCTTCTTGGCGTCGTCGCGCGTGGTCTCGACCTTGCGCTTGATCTCGCTGAGGTCCTTCTGCAGGCCCTCGAGTTCGGCCGCGACCTCGTCGAGCTTGTCCTTGAACTTCTTGCCCGCCTCACCGACCTTGGCCACGTAGGCGAAGAACTCGTCGGCGGCCGGGCCGTCCCAGACGCCGTGCTGCAGCCCCGCCGCGGCGTTCTTCAGCTCGGCGGCGTGGTCGTCGGCGTTCGCGCCGGCTTCCTTGAATTCGTCGGCTGCCTTCTGAATGGTGGCCGGATTGACCTTTTCGACCTCTTTGGCCTTGTTTTCGACCGCCGGCCATTCCGCCGGCAATCCGAGCACGCTCATGGTGCGACCCCCTTACGCCAGGTGCAGTTTCGTCACGCCTGGCGTTGCTGCCGGGCAATGGCCTCGCCGGAGGCCTGGTCGTTCTCCGCGATCAGTCCCGCGGCACGCAGCAGTGCGTCGCTGAGCGAGGTCATCAGCTTGCCCCCGGCCTCGAACTCGGAGTGCACCCCGCTCTGGAACCCGCCCAGCGCTCCCTTGACGTCCCCCGAGCCGCTCATGTCGCCGAACGGGTTGTGCTCCCCCTCGACCGGCATGACCTTGCCCTTGGACTTGTCGAACTCGTCGCGCAGCTTGGCCACCCGCCGCGCCGCGATCCCCATCGACTCCGCGTCGTACACAGGCACGTCTGGTCATCCCCTTCAACAAGCCAACGTCCGCCCGATCAGACGTGGTGGTCCCGGCGGCGGTTCCGCGCTCACCTTAGAACTTCCACCGCACCGCGGGCGTGCTTTCCCCACGGAATGTGTTTGTAGCATCTCCCGGGGAGGTGGGGTGTGGTGAAGCCGTTGAACGCCGGGGACCCGCGGCAGGTGGGGCGGTACCGGCTGCTCGCCACCCTTGGCGAGGGCGGCATGGGCCGGGTGCTGCTCGGGGTGGGGCCGGACGGGCGGTTGGCGGCGGTCAAGCAGGTCCACCCCGGCTTCGCGCACGACGCCGGGTTCCGGGAGCGGTTCCACCGGGAGGTGACCGCCTCGCGATTGGTGTCCGGCGCGTACACCGCCGCGGTGATGGACGCCGATCCCGGGGCGCCGACGCCCTGGCTGGCGTCGGTGTTCGTGCCGGGACCGTCGTTGAGCGAGGCGGTGGCGGCCGGTGGCCCCCTGCCACCCGGGTCGCTGCGGTACCTGGCGGCGGGGCTCGCGCTGGCGTTGACCGAGATCCACCGGGCCGGGCTGGTGCACCGCGACCTCAAGCCCAGCAACGTGATCCTCGCCGCGGACGGGCCGAGGGTGATCGACTTCGGCATCGCCCGCGCGGCCGAGGGCGGGTCCGAGCTCACCCACACCGGCTCGATCATCGGCTCGCCCGGGTTCATGTCGCCCGAGCAGGCCGAGGGGCGTCCGCTCACCCCGGCCAGCGACGTGTTCTCGCTCGGCGCGCTGCTCGCGATGGCCGCCACCGGGCAGAGCCCGTTCACCGGGACCTCCACCCCGCACACCCTCTACAACGTCGTGCACCACCAGCCCGACCTGCGTGCCCTGCCCCCCGAGCTCCGCCGGATCGCCGAGCCGTGCCTGGCCAAGGATCCCGCGCAGCGCCCCGCACCCGGCTGGATCCTCGAACAGCTGGGGCCGATCGCGCCGGTCGCCAGTCCGTGGCCGCCGGTGGTGCCGCACCTGATCGACCGGCAGCGCGCCGAGGTGCAGGAGGCGCTGCACCCACCCCGGCGCCGCCGCCGGTCCCGTCGCGGGCTGCTGATCGCCGGAGCCGCGGCCGGGGTGGTCGCGCTGGTCGCCGGTTCCATCGTGGTGGTCGACTCACTGGCCGGCGATCCACCGGCCGTCCCCACGCCACCGGCGGCCCAGTCGGCGCCACCGCCGGCCAGGGTGCCCGACCCCGATCCGCTCGGCACCGACAAGCTGCGCACGGTCGACCCGTGCCAGGTGCTCGACGGGCGCTCCGTGCCCGGGGTCGGGGTGCTGAAGCCCCGGATCGACGTGCACCTGTGGACCTGCACCTACGAGGGACCGCAGGGCGACTGGGTGGACCTCGGCCTCGGCGACAACCCGCCGATCGGGGGCGTGCCGTCCGGTGAACTGGCCGGGCTGCCGCTGACGGTCAAGGACGGCGAGGCGTGCGAGGTGGCGGTGCCGGTCAACGGCCGCGCCGACGTGGTGATCAAGGCCGCCACCAGCGTCACGGCGAAGCTGGACAAGCCGTGCGAGGTGGCGAAGGCGATGCTCACCGACGCGCTCGGCGTGCTGCGCGAGAACCCGCCCCAGCACGAACAGCCGCCGGGCTCGGTCGTCCCGGTCGACGTCTGCGCCCTGGCCTCCGACGCCGAGGCGCAGCCGATCCTCGGGCCGGTCCTGCGGGCCGAACCCAAGGGCCTGCACGGCTGCCACTGGGAGATCTCCGGTTTCCTGGACGTCGAACTGGTCAAGTCCTTCCCACCGGTGCAGTCCACGGACCCGTACTACGACGTCACCGGCACCGTCGACGTCAACGGCACCCCGGTGTACCTGACCAAGAAGTACGACCCCGGCACCAGCTGCACGCTGACCTGGCTGCACCGGAGCATCGACGAGGACACCGCCGAGGTCGTCCAGATGCACCACAGCATCACCGGTGAGCAGCCGGCGCCCGAGCAGGTCTGTGGTCCGTCGCTCAACTTCGCCGGACTCATCATGCCGAAGCTGCCGAAACCGTAGAGTCGCGCCGTGCAGCCGTTGTCCCCGGACGAACCCCGTCAGCTCGGTCACCACCGCCTGGTCGCCGCGCTCGGCGCGGGCGGCATGGGCCGGGTGCTGCTCGGCGTGGCCCCGGACGGCAGGCTGGTCGCGGTCAAGCAGGTGCACGCCCAGTTCGCGCACGACCCCGGGTTCCGCGAACGGTTCCGCCGGGAGGTGGCCACCTCCCGGCTGGTCTCCGGTGCCTACACCGCGGCCGTGGTCGACGCCGATCCGGAAGCCGAAATCCCTTGGCTCGCTTCGGTTTTTGTCGTCGGGCCGTCGTTGCGGGAGGCGGTGGACGCGGCCGGGCCGCTGCCCGTGGCCTCGGTCCGGCACCTGGCCACCGGACTGGCCGCGGCGCTGCTGGACATCCACCGCGCGGGACTGGTCCACCGCGATCTCAAGCCCAGCAACGTGCTGCTCACCGACGACGGCCCGAGGGTGATCGACTTCGGCATCGCCAGGGCGGCCGGGGACGGGCACGAGCTGACCGGCACCGGCGCGATCATCGGCTCACCCGCGTTCATGTCACCCGAGCAGGCCGGGACCGCGCCGATCACCCCGGCCAGCGACGTGTTCTCCCTCGGCGCGCTGCTGGTGATGGCCGCCACCGGACGCGGGCCGTTCACCGGGGCGACCACCGCGCAGACGCTGTACAACGTGGTCCACACCCAGCCGGACTTCGGTGACGTGCCCCCGGAGGTCCGGCGGATCGCCGAGCCGTGCCTGGCGAAGGACCCGGCGCGCCGCCCGACCCCGGCGCAGCTGCTCGACTTCCTCGGGCACGTGCCGCCCGGCACCACCCCGTGGCCGGAAACCGTGCACGCCCGCATCCGGCAGCAGGACCACGAAGTGCGGGGGGTGCTGGCCCTGCCGCTGCCGCCGTACCGCCCGCCCGCGAAGCCGAAGAAGTCGCGCCGGTGGATCTGGGCGACCGCCGCCTCGGTGCTCACGGTGCTGCTGGTGGCCGGTCTGGTGACCGTCTACCAGCTGGCGAAGGCCGGGAAGGACCGGCGGGATCCCCCGGCCGCGATGTCCATCGAGGACGCGTTGAAGCCGGAACGCCTGCTGCGCGCGGACCCGTGCAAGGTGCTCGACAGCGAGTACACCCCGGACGACGGGTACAACTCGTACACCCACCGCTGCAAGTACACCGACACCGGCGACGTCAGCTTCGACCTGGTGCTCGGGGACGCGCTGGAGAACAACGGCATCCGCACCTCGCCCACGGTGATCGACGGACAGGGTGTGCTGCTCAACGACATCAGCGGCGGCTGCGAAGCGATGGTCCGGCTGCCGTCGCGGCCGGAATCCAGCGTGATGATCTACAACTCGACCTGGGGCGACAACGCGTGCGCGGTCGCCGAAGAGGCCCTGCGCGAGGCGCTCGAACAGCTCAAGACCCCGGCGGTGGACCGCGAGGCGGTGCCGGGCACCCTGCTCAACGTCGACCCGTGCACCGTGGTCGACGACGCGACGGCGCAGCGGCTCCTCGGCGCGGCGGTGAAACCGGCACCGCTGGGCTTGCGCCGCTGCGAATGGGCCGCGCGGGACACGCTTTCGATCACCTTCAGCCGGGGTTACCCGGACACCGAGGGCGAGGAGCTCGACCTCGGCGGAACTCCCGCCCGGCGCAAGGCGACCGAGGCGCTGTGCGCGATCACCTGGTCGCACCGGCCGGTCAGCGAGCGCGAAAGCGAGGACGTGCGGCTGACCTACTACTCGGCGACCGGCGGCAACGCCTGCGCGATGGCCGAGGACGCGGCGAAGACCGTCCTCCCGAAGCTGCCGAAGCCCTAGACCTCTTCGACCAGTTCCCAGATGCGCTGCGCCAGCAGGTGGTTGTCGGCTGGGGCGACGGTGGCCCAGTCGCGGTTGTCGGTGTTGCGCGCCAGCTGGAACAGGTAGCGACCGGCGTCGGTGTCGTGGAAGGCGACCACGCGTGACGCCCGGCGCAGCTGCCCGTCCCGGCCCTGCCGCTCCACGCCGAACTGCCCGCGCGCCAGCGTGCCGATCAGCATGCCGGCCAGCTCCTGGCACTGCCACAACGGCACACCACGGTCTTCCAGCGCCGTGACCAGGGCTTTGGCGTCACCGCGGGCGTCGGCGTCGGCCTCGACGAGCACGTCGTGCGGCAGGCTGACCGAACGGCCGACGCCCGGTTGCAGCTCACCGATGACCGACACGGCGGACTCGGCCAGCGCGCTGTCCCTGACCGGGATGAGCCACACCTCGTCGCCGTCGACCACGCCGAGCAGCGCCTCGTTGCCCGCGCTCACCGCGAGCCCGTGGATCTCCCGTTCCGCCCACACCCAGACGTCGATGCTCAGCTTCGGCCGGGCGAACAGGTTCAGCAGGTCGAGCAGCTGCCCGTCGGCCCGGCGGCCGCGGGCCAGGCCGCGCTCGGCGAGCGTGCGCCAGGCCCGCTCGACCAGCGCCGCCCGTTCGGCGTGGGTGTGGCCCGGCGTCGGGACGTCGAGCGCGACATGCCGTTCGGGCAGTCCCTGCGCTTCCCAGAGCATGTCGAATTCCAGCGCGGACAGCACCAGGCTGCCGTTGGGCGAACCCACGTCTTCGCTACTCCTCAGCGTGCGCCGCCGGCGTCGTCGCGGCCGATCACGTCGGGCGCCACCATCCGCTGGTCGGTGAACAGGTCCTTGTCGTCGATGCCGAACTTGCGCACGTGCTCCGCGTCGTGCTCACCGTCCTGCGTGGCGGCCCGCTCCAGGAAACCGCGGCGCTGCTCGGACTCGCCGCCCGGCCCGGACCGGCGCAGCGCCCGCGCCTCCTCCTCCGGCAGGTCGCCCATCGGCACCTGGCCGGACCGCGGGAACGCCCCGGCGGAACCACCCCGGCCGACCCCGCGGCCGCGCCGGTCGCCGTCCCCACCGGCCAGCGCACCGCCGACCGCACCGGCACCGAGCGCCGCCGCGCCGGAAGCCAGGTCGCCGACACCACCCGGCTTCGGCACCGCGGTGAACCCGCCGCCGGTGGGCAGCTGGCCGGGTGCCTGCGGCCCGGAGCCGAAGACCTTGCCCTTGCTCAGCGGGCCGTCGCCACCGCCGGGGGCGCCGCCCTTGCCGAGCAGGTTCTCGGCCCCGCCGCCACCACCACCGGTGAGGCCGCCGAGCTTGCCCGCGATCCCGCCGGGTGATCCGGGAGAACCCGGTGAACCGGGCGTGCCGGGTGACACCGGTGTGCCGATGCCCGTGCTCGGGAACGGCTTGCCACCGGGCGGGGTCTGGCCGAGCACGCCCGGTGCGTTCGGCACCCCGGGATGCCCCGGGCCGGGCTGACCGGGCAGACCGGGTTGACCGGGCTGGTGCGGTTGCTGGGGTTGCTGCGGCAGCCGGCCGCCCGGCACCACCGGGCCGGGCGCCACCGGGTGGGGCGCCGCGGCGGGCGGGGTGGCCGAGCTCGGCGCGGTGGACGAATCCGGAACAGACACCCCGGGACGGCTGCCGCCCTGGGGTGCCGGAATGCCCATCGGCGGGGTCGGCGGGTCGAACACGGCACCGGACTTGGTGGTCGGCATCGAGCCCTTGCCCCCGCTCGCCGGCGGGCAGTCGTCGATCGGCGACCCACCGGCGTGCACGTTGGCCGCCTGCGTGCCGACGTCCAGCGGGTTCGGCCCGCCCGGCGCCCCGGCCAGGTTGAGCGCCTCCGGCGCGTCCAGCGCCTCGGTCCAGGACAGGTTGTCGCCGCTGGCCTTGGCGTAGTCGTTCAGCACGCCGACGGCCTGGTCCTTCGCCTCGCGGGAGGCCTTGACCGCCTTCGCGTGGTCGGTTTCGTAGCCGATCAGGCTCATCAGCCCGTCACCGAGCGAGTACCCGCCCGAACCGGCGCGGATCGCGCTCGACTCGGGCAGCTTGTGCAGGGTGCGGGTGAACGCCTCGCCCTGGGCGAAGATCAACTCCGCGGAGGCGGTCACCTTGTCACCGGCCTCGCTGGAGAACCCGGCCTGCTCGACCAGCACCGCGCTGGCCCGGCCACCGGCTCCGCTGGTCCACGCCACGCCGAGCTTCGCCAGTTCCTCGCGCAGCGTCCTGTCGGTCTCGGCCAGCTCCTTCGCCACGGCCTTCATCGCGTCGACCGCCTCGCCGATGGCGCCGACCCCGGCGCCCGAGCGGAACTTGTCGATCTCGTCCGCGATGCCGTTGGGGCTGTACCCGTCGAACCGGTGGCCGCGGATGCGCTCCACCATCGCCGCAATGTCCACGATTTCTCCCCTAACCCCTGGATGCCAAGGTCCGGACCGCCAGCGTCGCCGCCTGCCTGGCCATGTCGCACAGTTGCCGCTGGTCGAACGCGCCCCTGGTGACCGGGTAGAGCTGCACCCGCAGGGTCTGGCCGGTGGCCACGCCGACCAGCGTCTCGCAGTCGCTGGGGGACGCACCACGGCCGTGGTGCGTCAGCGCCGGGAAGCGCTCCACTTCACCCGGCTCGGTGTGCTTGCTGCTCTTGCGGCGGTCACCGGAGAGCCAGGCCTCGACGTCGGCCCCGGTGATCGCCTCGACGTAGTAGGTGTAGTGCGGTTCGCCCTTGGCCACCGGCAGCGAGCAGGTCGGGCCTTCGCGCTGGTTGTCCGCTGGCAATGGCTCGGGCTGCTCGGTGATCTTCAGCTCGTCCAGCTGCGGCTCGGTGAACAGGGTGCACGGGTCGACCCCGTCCAGCCGCAGTTCGGCCGGGCGCGCGGGCAGGGCGGGCGCGGCGGAGGTGGGCGGCGCGGGCGCCGGTGCCGGCTCCGGCCCGCAGCCCGCCACGGTGACCAGCCCGGCGGCCAGGCAGACCACCGGCCTAAGCCGGGTGGACACGCCGGTCCTCGAGGGCGCCCACGGTCGCGTCCTCGTTGCCCTGGTAGGTCTGGGCGGCCGTGCGGAGCTGGTCCGACAGCGTGCGCAGGCCCTCGACGTAGGCGCGGACCTGCTTCTCGTACGACTGGTCGCCCGCCACCACGACCTCGTTCCACGCCTCGATGGCGTGCTTGCTGACGATGTCCTCGGACGGCGGATCGATCCACAGCTGGCCGAGGCGCTGCGCGAGCCGCTGCTCCAGCTGCTCGGCCTGGTCGTGGATGATCTTGGCCACCGCGTCCACCTGGCCGGGCTGGACCTGGAGGTCCTTCACCCCCGGCACCGACGGCACGGCGGACGGCAAGCCCGACGAGGACTGGCGGTAGACCGCACCGGTCACCGGCGGCTGGTTCTCTGACATCTGCACCCCACCTACTCCTCGCCTGTGCTGGCAGGCTACCAACGCACGGCCGACCGCGGACCGCTCTTGGACGCGGGAAGGGGCGGGGCGGTTCCGCTCAGTTCGACGGAACCGAGATTTCGCCGTTCACCGCGCGCAACGCGATGTCGGTGCGGTGGTGCGAACCGGGCAGGTGCACCTTCTCCACCCTGGCGTAGACCTCCTGGCGCGCGGCGGCGAGGTCGGCGCCGGTGCCGACCACGGACAGCACCCGGCCGCCGTGCGCGACCACGGCACCGTCGTCGCGGCGGCGGGTGCCGCCGTGCAGCACGCCGTCGGCCTCGGCACCGGTGATCACGTCACCCGAACGCGGGACACCGGGATAGCCGTCGGCGGCGATCACCACGGTGACCGCGGCGCCCGGCTCCCAGTCCAGCGGCGGGTGCCCGGCCAGCTCGCCGGTGGCCACCGCGTGCAGCAGCCCGGCCAGCGGGGTGTGCAGCAGGGCCAGCACCGCCTGGGTCTCCGGGTCGCCGAAGCGGCAGTTGAACTCGATCACCTGCGGACCGGACGAGGTCAGCGCGAGCCCGGCGTAGAGCAGGCCGGAGAACGGGGTCCCGCGGCCGGCCAGTTCGTCGACCACCGGCTGCACGGCGACCCGCACGACCTCCTCGACCAGGCCGGGCGGGGCCCAGGGCAGCGGGGCGTAGGCGCCCATGCCGCCGGTGTTCGGGCCGGCGTCGCCGTCGCCGACGCGCTTGAAGTCCTGCGCGGGCAGCAGCGGCACCACGGTCCGGCCGTCGACCAGGCAGAACAGCGACAGCTCCGGACCGTCCAGGAACGACTCCAGCAGCACCGGGTGGCCGCCGTCGAGCAGGGTCATCGCGTGCTTGCGGGCGCGGTCGAGGTCGCTGGTGACCACCACGCCCTTGCCCGCGGCCAGGCCGTCGTCCTTGACCACCCAGGTCGGGCCGAACCGGCGGAGCGCGGCGTCGAGGTGCGCGGGGTTGTCCACGCACTCGCTGTGCGCCGTCGGCACCCCGGCGGCGTTCATCACGTCCTTGGCGAAGGACTTCGACCCCTCGATGCGGGCGGCGGCGGCGGACGGGCCGAAGCACGGCACACCGGCCTTGCGGACCGCGTCGGCGGCTCCGGCCACCAGCGGTACCTCGGGGCCGATCACCACCAGGTCCGCCTTCCAGCGGGTGGCCAGCTCGGCCACCGCGGCGGCGTCGGAGACGTCGACGGCGAGCGGTTCGGCCAGCGCGGCGATGCCCGCGTTGCCCGGGGCGCAGGCGATCGCGGTCACCGCCGGATCCTGCGACACGGCCAGGACAAGGGCATGCTCACGGGCACCGGACCCGATTACCAGGACACGCACGGGGGTCAGGGTATCCCGGGCGGTGTGCGCCGCCGCACGTCGGTCACCCGCGCGGCGGCTTGACGCCCGTCAGCCGCCGAGCGCCTGCTTCGCCCCGGGGTGCAGCGGGACCGGGTCGGTGTGCCCGGCGTGCTCCTCCACGATCTGCTTCGCCGCCGGGTGCACCTGCTCCAGTTCCGCCTTGCGGTCGAAGATCAGCTTGGTCACCGCGCAGGCGTCCGGGGTGGGGAAGTCGTCGCGGACCACCAGCAGGTTCGGCACCACGATGGTCGGCACGTCCGCGGGCAGCTGGTAGGTCGCCGCCGGAATGGTGCCCGCCTCGTACACCGGGTTGAGCTGCTTCAGCTTCGGCAGCAGCGGCGTGATGTCGACGAACTTGACCCCGGCGCCCATCGACGTGGTCAGGTCGGTGATCTCCGGGGTCGGCAGGCCGCCGGACCACACCAGGCCGTCGATCGTGCCGCCCTTCATGCCCTCCACCGACTTGCCCAGCGCCAGCCGCTGCGCCTGGATGTCCGCGTCCGGGTTCAGCCCGGCGGCGGTGAGCAGGCGGTTCGCGATCACCTCGGTGCCCGACTTCGGCGAGCCGGTGGAGATCCGCTTGCCGCGCATGTCCTCGACCGAGTTGATGCCCGCGTCGGCCCGCACCACGACCTGCGTCGAGTTCGGGTAGATCCGCGACAGCGCCTTGATCTGCTGCGGTTTGCCGTCGAAGGCCCCCTTGCCGGTGACCGCGTCGGCGGCGGTGTCGGCCAGGGTGAACGCCAGGTCGTACTCGCGGGCGGTGAGCTGCTGGATGTTCTGCACCGAGGCCCCGGTCTCCGCGGCGGTCGCCTTGAGCTTGGTGTTGTTGCTGAGCAGCTGCGCGATGCCGCCACCCATCACGTAGTAGACACCGCCGACATTGCCGGTGGCGATGGTGATCCGGCCGTCGGCCGCCTCGCAGGCGGTCTGCCCGCCCTGGCCCTGCGCGGGTTCGGGGGACTGCTTGCCCCCGCACGCGGTCGCCGAGAGCACGACGGCCAGCGCGCCTGCCAGCAGCAGCTTCGTACGCATGATTCTCCTTAACCGGCTTCGCGAACGGGTTTCTCGCGCCAGAGGACGTGGACGACCGCGGCCACCAGGCACAGCCCGGCACCGACGGCGATGGGGATCGGTTCGAGGTAGAGCAGGCAGACCGCGGCGGGCACGCACAGCGCCCGCACCGGCCAGCGGACCGGGCCGCCCGCCCAGCCGCCGGTGACCACCGCGAGCACGGCCACCGCCAGCGCGGACACCGCGGCCACCCAGAGCACGGTGCCGAAACCGGCCCGCAGCAGCAACGCCGAGCCGTTGTCGGTGAGCACGAAGGCGATCGGCACCAGGAAGGCGGGCAGCGTGTACTTCCACGCCTGCCACATGGTGCCGAGGACCGAACCACCGGTGATCGCGGCGGCGGCCACCGCCGCCAGCGCCGTCGGCGGGGTCACCTCGGACAGCACCGCGTAGTAGAAGATGAACATCGCGCGTTCGGCGTCCGCGACCCCGACGTCGGCCAGCGCCGGGCCGAGCACCACCCAGGCGATGATGAACGACGCGGTCACCGGCACCGCCAGCCCGAGCACACCGACGGCGATCGCGGCGAAGAACACCGTCAGCACCAGCACCGCCGTCGCGTTGCTCGAGATCGCCCGCGCCGCCTGGACCAGCGCGTCCGCGAGCACCTGGCCGAGGCCGGTCTTCGTGATGGTCGAGGTGATGATCCCGGCCGCCGCGCACACCGCGATCACCGGCAGCGCCCCCCGCACGCCGAGCGCCAGCGCGCCGGCCATGTCCTTCACCCAGTCCCCGACCGCCTCCCCGCGGGTCAGCCCGGCCACCAGCGCGAACAAGGCGGCCACCCCGGTCGCGTAGACGACCGCGGCGAACGGCGGGATGTCCAGCGCCAGGAAGACCACGATGACGGCCAGCGAGAGGAAGTGGTAACCACCGCGCAGCAGCAGTTTCCCGGCCCGGCCGTGGGCCACCTCGACGGCCTCGGCGCCGAAGCGGCGGGCGTCGGCTTCGACCGCGAGCACGATGCCGAGGTAGTAGAGCAGCGTCGGCACGATCGCCCAGACCAGCACGGTCAGGTACTCGGTCTGCAGGTACTCGGCGATGATGAAGGCCGCGGCCCCCAGCGTCGGCGGCGACAGGATCGCGCCGATGCCCGACGCGGCCAGCAAGCCGCCCGCGTTCTCCTTGGGGTACCCGGCTTTGCGCAGGATCGGCCAGGTGATCGAGCCGAGGCTGACCGCGGTCGCGGTGCCGGAGCCGGAGACCGTGCCGAGCAGGAATCCGGAAAGGACGGTGGTGCGGCCCGGTGCCGTGCGCGACCGCTTGAACAGGGCGAAGCTGAACTCGACGAAGAACTTCCCGGCGCCGGAGGCGTTGAGCACCGCGCCGTAGATGGTGAACAGCACGATGTAGCTGGCGGCCACGTCCAGCGGCGTGCCGTAGAAGCCGCTCGCGTCGTTGTACAGCGCGTTGACGATCTGGCCGAAGTCGATGCCCGCGTGCGCGACGCCCCAGTTCTGCGGCAGGAACCCGCCGTAGTAGGCGTAGGCGAGGAAGGCCACGCAGACCAGCGGCAGCACCAGCCCGGTGGTCCGCCGGGTGGCCTCCAGCACCAGCAGCAGGAGCAGCGCCCCGGCCACGATGTCCATCGTGGACAAGGTGCCCTGGCGGTCGAGGAAGTCGTCGAAGCCGCCGCCGGGGACCGGCAGCACCGGGTAGAGGCCGGTGAGCAGGGCGGCCACCGCCAGCACCCAGTCGAGCACCCCGGGGTCGTCGGCCGCCGCCTGGTCCTCCCGCGACCGCGGGCGGTAGCAGAGGAACACCGCGGGCAGCGTGCAGCCGAGGAAGATCACCAGGTAGTACTGCACGCCCTGGGCGAACGGGAAGAACACCTGCTTGAGCACCAGCAGCGAGACGGCGAAGCAGACCACGCCGACGAACAGGTCCGGCCGCCGCGAGAGCTGCCGCGCCGGTCGTTCCTCGTCTTGCACAGCGACCACTTCCGCCGCGTCCGGCGATTTCCCCGGCTTCATCGTCTCGGTCAAGGGCACACTCCGCTCGCACGCCACCACGCTGCCTGCACGCTACGGTGTCCCAGCTCACAGTTGAAGGGTTGATCCAGCTCGCGTTAACCCGTATGCAACCGGCCGGACTTCCGGGGCGGTGAAGGTAGCGCCGACCCACACACGAGGAGGACGAAGATGGTGCGCAAGAGACTCGCCGTGCTCGCGCTGAGCGGGCTCGCCGTGCTCGGCCTGGCGGCTCCGGCCGTGGCGCAGCCGGGCGGATCGCGCCCGGGGTACGGCAAGGGGCACGATGAGCCGGTGATCGTCGGACACCGCGGGGCGCCGGGATACCGGCCGGAGCACACGCTGGCCTCCTACGAACTGGCCTACCGCCAGGGCGTGGACTGGGTCGACGTCGACCTGGTGCCGACCAGGGACGGGCAGCTGGTGGCCCGGCACGAGAACGAGATCGGCGGCACCACGAACGTCGCCGACCACCCCGAGTTCGCGAACCGCAAGACCACCAAGGTGATCGACGGCACCAGCTACACCGGCTGGTTCACCGAGGACTTCACCCTGGCCGAGCTGAAGACGCTGCGGGCCAAGGAGCGCATCCCGGACCTGCGGCCGAACAACCGGATCTACGACGGCCGGTTCCAGATCGCCACCTACCAGGAGGTGCTGGACCTGACCCGCGAGCTCGGGCGTGAGCTGCGCCGGGAACTGGGCACCTACCCGGAGGTCAAGCACTCCACCTACTTCCGCAAGATCGGCAACCCGACCGAGCCGAAGCTGGTGGAGCTGATCAAGCGCAACGGGCTCAACCGCAAGAACGCACCGGTGATCGTGCAGTCGTTCGAGGTGGGCAACCTCAGGGAGCTGAACAAGCAGCTGAAGGTCCGGCTGGTGCAGCTGACCTCGGCCACCGGCGCGCCCGCCGACTTCGTCGAGAGCGGCGACCCGCGCACCTACGCCGACCTGGTCACCCCGGCCGGGCTGAAGGAGATCGCCGGTTACGCCGATTCGCTCGGGCCGGAGAAGAACCAGGTGATCGGCCGGGACGCGGCGGGCAACCTCGGCTCGCCGACCTCGCTGGTCTCGGACGCGCACGAAGCCGGGCTGCCGGTGGTGCCGTACACCTTCCGCGACGAGAACAACTTCCTGCCGCTGAACCTGCGTTCCTCGGCCGACCCGGCCGCGTGGGGCAACGCGTTCGGTGAGTTCGAAGCGTTCTTCGAGGCCGGCGTGGACGGTGTGTTCGCCGACCACCCGGACACCGCGCTGGAAGCCGCTAGGTGAGGGAGAGCGTCCGGGCGCCCACGGCCAGCACGGCGAGGGCGCCCAGGGCGCCGACCCCGGCGAACACGTAGAACCCCCACGGGTAGGCGATCCCGGCCGAGAGCAGCGCGCCACCCAGCAGCGGCCCGGTGATCGCGCCCAGCCGCCCGATCCCGGCGGCCCAGCCCAGCCCGGTGGCCCGCCCGCCCGCCGGATAGGTCCGCCCGACGTAGGCGTAGACCAGCACCTGCGCGCTGAACACGAAGCACCCGGCGAGGAACACCGCGGCGTACAACCCGGCGGTCGGCAACCGGACGCTCAGCAACGCGAGGAACACCGCCCCCGCCGCGAACCAGGCGATGGTCGACGGCCGCACCCCGGCGCGGTCCGCGACCCGCCCGGCCACCACCAGCCCGACGATCGCGCCGACGTTGAGCGTGAGCAGCAGGGCCAGCGCCGCACCGAGTTCGTACCCGGCCACCCGCATGATCTGCGGCAACCAGGTGTTCAGCCCGTAGACGAGCAGCAGCCCCATGAAGGACGCGGCCCAGAACGCCAGCGTCGCACGCAGGAAACCGCCCTTGAACAAGCCGCCGACGGCCTTGGCGCCCACCTTCTCGGCCTTCTCGAACACCTCGGACTCGGGCAGGTACTTGATCATCAGCGGCACCAGCACCAGCGCGGGGGCCGCGCCGATGACGAACATCCAGCGCCACCCCGCCGCGGGCAGCACCACGATGCCGAGCAGGGCGGTGAGCACGGCGCCGACGTGGTACCCGGTCATGATCGTGGTGGCCGCGCTGCCGACCCGGCCCTTCGAGAACTCGGTGACCAGCGTGATCGCCGTCGGCAGGCAGCCGCCCAGCCCGAGCCCGGCGAGGAACCGCAGCACCCCGAACACGAACGCCGACGGCGCGAACGCGCACAGCAGCGTGAAGAACGAGAACCCGGCCACCGCCGCGATCAGCGCCCGGCGGCGGCCGATGGTGTCGGTGACCGTGCCGATGGCCAGCGCGCCGAGCATCATCCCGAGCAGCCCCGCGGTGGACACCGCCGACCCGGTGCCCGGCGTGAACCCCCACACCCGGTCCTCCAGCAGCACCGGGATGACCGTGCCGAGCACCACCAGGTCGAAGCCGTCGAGCAGGACCGCAGCCCAGCACAGGGGCAGAACCGCCGAAGGTTTCACGCCGCACCTCCACCGTTGGGGGCGTCCATCATGGGTGGCCGACCCCGCCCCGCGAAGACCCCGTTCCGGCCAGCGGAACGCCGACCGGCTTCACCACCGCCTGAATGGTCTGGGCCATTTGACCGGGCAGCCGCAGAATCCGGACCATGAACGCGTTGCGCAAGATCGCCGCCGCCGGCGTGGTCGCCGGAGCCATGGCCCTCACCCTGCCCGGCGTGGCCGCGGCCGACGACCCGATCCTGATGGGCACCTACGGCAAGGCCGAGTGGTGCGAGGCCGCGGCCGACGGGTACCGCAGCGGCGACCTCGCCGCCTGGTGCGTCTACCGGCACATCCACCTGCAGCCGGAGTACTGGGAGCTGTGGATCCACTCGATCCACGGCTGAGCGCTCAGCCCGGCAGCCCCCGGGTCAGCTCTCCCAGCAGCCGCCACGTCCGCAGCTGGTCCGTGGTGCCCACCAGATCGGACTGGGTGAGCACCACCTCCGTGGCCCCGGCGTCGAAGTAGCGCCGGATCTCCGCGGCCACCAGCTCCTCGTCGCCCGCCACCGCCAGCTCCGCCGCCTTCGACGCCCCGCTCAGGGCCACGATCCGCTGGTAGGAGGGGATCGAGTCGTAGAAGGCGGTCTGCGTGGCGAACCGCTCCCGCGCGGTCTCCAGGTCGTCGGTGACCACGCCGGGCAGGGCGGCGATGATCCGCGGCGCCGGGCGTCCGGCCGCCTCGGCGGCCGCGGTGATCGACGGCACGATGTGCTCCGCCAGCGCCCGGGGCCCGGCCAGCAGCGGCAGCGTGCCGTCGGCCAGTTCGCCGGTGACGCGCAGCGCCTGCGGCCCCATCGCGGCGACCACCACCGGCACCGGTTCCGCACCCGCCACCTTGGCCGGCATCGGCGGCTTCGCGGTGAAGAGGTCCCCGTCGAACGAAGCGGTACCGGTGTCGAACACCGAGCGCACCACGGTCAGGAACTCCCGCAGCCGCGCGATCGGCCGGTCGTGCGGGAGGCCGTAGACCGGCTCGGCGAACTCCGGCGCGCCCAGCCCCAGGCCCAGGGTGAAGCGCCCGCCGGTGGCCGCCTGCGCGGTCTGCGCCTGCGACGCGACCAGCAGCGGGTGCCGACCGGCGATCGGCACCACGGACACCCCGACCGAAAGCTCCGGCACCGCCCGGCCGACCACGGTGGCCAGCGTGATCGAGTCGTAGCTGAACAACTGGCCGAACCAGGCCGAGCGCACCCCGGCCGCCGCCGCGCGGCGGGCCTGGCCGACCACGTCGTCCACGGCGTTGACCGCACCGGCGGCCGGGGCGATGGCGGTTCCCAGTCTCATGACCGGCCCAACCCGCGCGAACCGGCCGGGATTCCCGGCGGGCTCAGAGGAACCGGTGCCGCACGATGGTCTGCTCGCGGCCGGGGCCGACGCCGATCGCCGACATCCGCGCCCCGGACAGCTCCTCCAGCCGCTCCACGTACGCCCGCGCGTTGGCGGGCAGGTCCTCGAAGGTGCGGCAGTCCGACAGGTCCTCCCACCAGCCGGGCAGCTCTTCGTAGACCGGCACCGCGTGGTGCACGTCGGTCTGCGTCATCGGCATGTCGTCGGTGCGCACGCCGTCGACCTCGTAGCCCACGCACACCGGCACCTTCTCCAGCCCGGAGAGCACGTCCAGCTTGGTCAGGAAGTAGTCGGTGATGCCGTTGACGCGCACCGCGTACCGGGCGATCACCGCGTCGAACCAGCCGGTGCGGCGGGACCGCCCGGTGGTCACGCCGAACTCGCCACCCGCCTTGCGCAGGTTCTCGCCCGCCTCGTCGTGCAGCTCGGTCGGGAACGGCCCGGAGCCCACGCGCGTGGTGTACGCCTTGAGGATGCCGAGCACCGTGGTGATCCGGCCCGGCCCGATGCCGGACCCGGCGCTGGCACCGCCGGAGGTCGGGTTGGACGAGGTGACGAACGGGTAGGTGCCGTGGTCGACGTCGAGCAGGGTGCCCTGCGACCCCTCCAGCAGCACGGTCTCGCCGCGCTCCAGCGCCTTGTTCAGCTCCAGGCGGGTGTCGGCGATGCGGTGGGCGAACTTCTCCCCGGCCGAGAGCACCTCGTCGGCCACCTGCTCCGGCTCCAGCGCCTTGCGGTTGTAGACCTTCACCAGCACCTGGTTCTTGAACTCCAGTGCCGCTTCCACCTTCTGGCGCAGGATCTTCTCGTCGAGCAGGTCCTGCACGCGGACGCCGACGCGGGCGATCTTGTCCTGGTAGCACGGCCCGATGCCGCGCCCGGTGGTGCCGATCTTCTTGGCGCCGAGGTAGCGCTCGGTGACCTTATCGATGGCCACGTGGTAGGGCATGATCAAATGCGCGTCGGCGGAGAGGAGCAGCCGCGAGGTGTCCACCCCGCGGGCTTCGAGCCCGGCCAGCTCGTCGAGCAGCACCCCGGGGTCGACCACCACGCCGTTGCCGATGACGTTGGTCACGCCGGGGGTGAGGATGCCGGACGGGATGAGGTGGAGCGCGAAGTCCTGCCCGTCCGGGAGCACCACGGTGTGCCCGGCGTTGTTGCCACCCTGGTACCGGACGACCCACTGCACGCGGTCGCCGAGCAGGTCGGTGGCCTTCCCTTTGCCTTCGTCGCCCCATTGGGCACCGATGAGCACGATGGCCGGCATGTGACACTCCAGGATGTTTCGGCGACAAGGACTTGGCGCTGGTAAATGCCGGTGCATGACTGTAACGGAGGACTCGGGCGTGCGTGGAGTGGTGCTGGTTTGCGGGCCCGGCGCGCCGGATTTCCCAGCCATCGAGGGGCTGACCGCCCACCGGCTGCCCGCCCGGCCGGGCAAGGCCGAGGTGGACCCGCTGCTGCCGGGGGCCGAGCACCTGGTGGTCGCCGGGACCGACGCCGACCTGGCCGCGGTCGTGTTGCGGCTGCTGCGGAAGGAGCGGCTGACCGCCACCACGGTCGGCTTCGTGCCGCTCGGCGGTGAGTCGGAGGTGGCCGCGGTCTGGGGGCTGCCGGCGGAGCCGGCGGCCGCGTTGCGGCTGGCCGTGCGCGGGGACGTCGACCCGGTGCCGCTGATCCGCGACGACGCGGGTGGGGTGCTGATCGGCCGCGGGGAGATCGGCCCGGTCCAGGGCGTCGGTTACTGCGACGACCAGGTCGCCCTGCGGGGCCGCGCGCGGTCGATCGTGGTCACCCCGGACACCGAGGGCGGGGCCGGGCTGGTCGTGCGGGTGACCAGGGGCCTGCTGTTCCGGCGGCCGGTCACCTACTACGGCCGGGCCTTCCAGCTCGGCTGCATCCCGGCGGTCCCGGTCTCCGACGGCGTGCCGTACCCGCGCGAGATGAAGCGCTGGACCTGGTACCGGCACACCGAGGACCTGCGGCTGGTGCGCGGGCTGGCCTGACGCCAGACGAAAGTGCCTACTGTTCACCCGGGGGCGTTGCTAGCTTCACCCTTGTCAGTCAAGGTCAGAAAGTTCCCAACAGCTGATCGAGAGGCAACAAGGTGAGCCTGCACCGCCGCACCGCACTGGCCGCGCTCGGAATCTCCGCCCTGCTCGTCGCGGGGTTGCCCGGGGTCGCCGCCGCCGAGCCGCCGAACATCCCGAGCGCGGGCACCGCGCAGACCCAGCTGGGCGAGCTGACCGTGGCACCCGACGGTTCCCAGGACGGGTACGACCGCGACAAGTTCCCGCACTGGAGCGACCAGGGCGACAGCTGCAACACCCGCGAGGTGGTGCTCGAGCGCGACGGCACCGACGTGGAGACCGGTACCGACTGCGCGGCCACCGGCGGCAGCTGGTTCAGCCCCTACGACGACGCCACCTGGACCGACGCGTCCGATGTGGACATCGACCACGTGGTGCCGCTGGCCGCCGCCTGGCGCACCGGCGCCGCCGACTGGACCGACGCCGAGCGGGAGCGGTACGCCAACGACCTCGACGCGCCGCAGCTGATCGCCGTCACCGACAACGTCAACCAGGAGAAGGGCGACAAGTCGCCGGAGGCCTGGAAGCCGCCGTCGACCGGCTACTGGTGCACCTACGCGCGCATGTGGATCGGCGTGAAGCACAAGTGGGAGCTGACCGTCAACGACGCCGAGAAGGCGGCCCTGTCGGACATGCTCGATCGCTGCTAACGCAACCTGGCGATGATCTCCGGGGCGTGCCCCTGCAACCGCAGGACACCGCCGACGGTGAATTCGGTGAGCAGGTCGATCAGCGCCTCGGGGTCGGGCGCCGAATCGTCGTCCCAGCGCAGCCCGACCAGCGCTTCGGTCATCGCGAAGTACATGGCCACCAGCGCCTTGTCGGTCCGGCCGGACTCGACCCCCTGCGCGGCCCACCGGGCCCGGCTCGCCTCGGCGTAGCTCGTGGCGAGCCGGGCCCGCACGCGGTTCAGCGCCGGGTCACCGGCGCGTTCGGCCTGCTGCAGCAGCGGTAGCGCGTCGGGGTGGTCGGCGACGAAGGCGAACATGGCGGCGTAGTTCGCCCGCGCCCACACCCGCAGCTTCGGCTCCGAGGTGTCCAGCGCGGGCCTGCCGACCTCGGCGTGCACCAGTTCCTCGGTGGCCCGCACGGTCTCGGCGAAGAGCTCCTTCTTGCCGCCGTAGGTCTCGTAGACGGCCTGGCGGGTCACCCCGGCCTCGGCCGCGATCTGCTCCACGGTCGCCGCCTGCGGACCGCTCTCGGCGAACACCTTCCTGGCCGCGCCGAGGATCAGCGCACGCTGCTCGCCGACCGGCAGCTTGCGCGGCCTGCCCACCCGCCTTGACATGTGCGCCACCTCACCCCGAACATATTTCCGACACAGTCGTCGGAAAACCCGCGCAGCTCAACGGGGAGCCACCTTGCGCCGATCACCCAGCCGTGCGTTCGCCACGGTCCTGTCCGCCCTCACGCTCACCGGCCTGGTCACCTTCGCCGCGGCACCGGCGAGCGCGGAGTCGTTCTACGACCCGCCGTCCCCGCTGCCCGCCGGCGACAACGGCGACATCATCAAGCACGAACCGGCCGAGTTCTTCATCGACCCGGTGAAGCTCGTCAAGGCACCGGCGAAGGTCCAGCGCATCATGTACCGCAGCCGCGACACGCACGGCGAGCCGATCGCGGTCACCGGCACCGTGCTCACCCCGCACCAGGCGTGGAGCGGTGGCGGGGACCGGCCGATCATCAGCTACGCGGCGGGCACCCAGGGCGTCGGCGACGACTGCGCGCCATCGAAGGCGATGGCCGCGGGCATGGAGTACGAGGGCCCGTTCATCGCGGGACTGCTGGCCCGGGGTTACGGCGTGGTGGTCACCGACTACGAGGGCCTCGGCACGCCGGGCACGCACACCTACGCCAACCGCGAGTCGCAGGCGCACACCGTGCTGGATGCGATCCGGGCGGCACAGCGGCTCGACGCCGCCAACCTGCCCGACGCCGGTCCGGTCGCCATCGCCGGCTACTCACAGGGCGGCGGCGCTTCCGCGGCGGCGGCCGAGTTGCAGCCGTCGTACGCGCCGGAGCTGGAGGTCAAGGGCGCCTACGCGGGTGCGGTCCCGGCGGACCTGGCGGCCGTGGCGAAGAACCTCGACGGTGCCTACGCGGCGGGCTTCCTCGGGTACGCGCTGCTCAGCATGGACGCAGCCTACCCGGAGCTGAACATCCGCGGGGTGCTCAACGACAAGGGCAACCGGCTGCTCGACGAGGTCGCCACGCAGTGCACCATCGAAGCGATCGCGGCGCACGCCTTCACCAGGTCCACGACGCTGACCAAGGACGGCAGGCCGCTGGCGGACTACCTGGACGAGGAGCCATACGCGTCGAGGCTGGCCGAACAGCGCATCGGGGACCGGAAGCCCGCCGTGCCGATGCTGGTGGTGCACAGCACCCTCGACGACATCGTGCCGTACGCGCAGGGTCGCGAAATGGCCCGCGACTGGTGCGGCCAGGGCGCGAAGGTCCAGTTCAGCAGCTCCTTGGTCCCGACGCACGTCGGCGGTGCCGTACGAGCCTTCCCAGAAATGTTCCTCTGGCTGGAAGGCCGCTTCGCTGGCAAACCAGCCCCCGCCAACTGCGGCTGGTTCTAAACGCACCGCACCCAACGCGCGGCCGGACACCCGAACAAACGCAACCCCCACACCCCACCACCCAACCCGCGGCCGGGCACCCCAACAGAGACAGCCGCCCAAACCCCACCACCCAACGCGCAGCCAGGAGCACAAACAGGAACAGTCACCCAGGCCCCCAACGCGCGGCCGGAAACGCAACAAGCGCAGCTACCCCACACCCACCCAACGCGCAGCCGAACACCCGAACAGGAGCAGCCGCCCAGACCCCCCACCCCGCCCCGGTCCACCGCCAAAACACGGCGAAGACCCCGATGTCAAGGCATCTTTCCCGCCTTGACATCGGGGTCTTCGCCGTAGTCACAAGGAAAAACCGGGGCGGATCGCCGAACTCAAACCAGTCCCGTAGCCTCCGCCGCCGCCGGATCGGAATCAGCCAGGAACGTCCGGCACCGCTCGTACTCCTCCGTCTCGCCGATGCGCTGCGCCGCCTTGCCGAGCACCGCCAGCGCCCGCAGGAAGCCCTGGTTCGGCCGGTGCGCCCACGGCACCGGGCCGAAACCCTTCCAGCCGGCGCGGCGGAGCTGGTCGAGGCCGCGGTGGTAGCCGGTGCGCGCGTAGGCGTAGGCGGCGACGGTCTCGCCGTTCTCGAACGCCTTCTCCGCCAGCGCGGCCCAGGCTTCGCTGAAGTCCGGGTGCTCGGCGGCGACCTCGGCGGGATCGGTTCCGGCGTCGAGCGCGGCCTGCGCGGCCGTGCGCTCGGGCAGTTCGGTCGGGTCGGGACCCAGCAGGTTGTGCGTCATGCGGCCATTCTGCTCGCCGCCGGGCCGGTGACCCCTACGGGTGAACCCTGGTTTCGGCCGGGTTTACCCGGCCGCTCTATCGACCGTGACCTTGACCAGGGATGATGACCTTGTGACGAAGGCAGTAAGTGCGTCTGGGGTCGCCGAACCCGACGTCATCCCGAAGAGTCCGATCGCGAAGACGAAGCTGTTCTTCCGGCTGTACTGGAAGCGCGGCGCGCCGGGGCAGCCGACCGCGCCGTGGGCGCTGAACTTCGCCTACGGCATGTGGCTGCTCGCGTTCGCGTTCAAGCTGATCGGCTCGTCGTGGGACATGTCGTGGCACTTCATGTGGCTGCGCGACGACCTGGCCCCGCCGCACCTGATCAACACCGTCGGCACCGGCATCGTGGTGGTGCTGGTGGCCATCCACAGCTACACCGGGCTCGGCTGCGACCGGCGCTCGCTGCGGCTGATGCAGGCCGGGACCGTGGTGTTCCTCATCGCCGGGCCGCTGGACGTGCTGAACCACCGGGTCAACGGCCTCGACCTGACCGCGTGGAGCCCTTCGCACCTGCTGCTCTACATCGGCACCGGGATCATGCTGGCCGGCGCCATCGACGGCTGGCTGAAGACCTCGCCGCCGGGGCGGACGCGCTCGCTGGTGCTGACCGGGCTGTGGTTCTTCTTCCTGGAGAACACCTTCTTCCCGAACGGCCAGCAGGAGTACGGCATCCTGGAACTGCGCTCCTGGGAGCGCGGTGAGCCCTACGCCGAGCCGACCCTGCTGGAGTTCGCCGCCGAGCAGATCGGCCGCCCGGTGGACCGGGCCGCGGTGATCCACTTCGCGCTGCCGATCGAGGACTGGGTGTACCCGGTCTGGGGCGTCGGCGTGATGGCGCTGATCCTGGCGGTGGCGCGGCACACGCTGCGCAAGCCGTGGACCGCGACCACGGTGGCGGTGGCCTACGTGGCCTACCGCGCGCTGATCTGGCCGCTGCTGCTCGGCGCCGGGTTCCCCACCTCGACCGTGCCGTTCTACCTGGTCTTCGTCGGGCTGGCGGTGGACCTGGCCTACCGCATCGGGCGGGGGCACCGGCTGCTCACCGCCGGGGTCGGCGGCCTGCTGGTGACCGCCTTCGGCTACGGCGCGCTGTGGCTCCAGTCGCAGGTGCGCCCCTGGCTGCTCGGCGACGCGGTGACCGAGTCGGCGCCGCCGGTGGAGTACCTGACCATGCCGCTGGTGCTGGCCGGCGTCGCGGTCCTGTGGGCGCTGGGCGGCCCGCTCGCGCAGCGGCTGAACACCGTGCGCAAACCCGCCGACGCCGTTCCGGACGCGGTGGTCTGACAAAAAGCGGAGGCGGCCCCGGCAGGGGACCACCTCCGCTTTTCGCGTCCTTACTTCAGCCGCTGCCCCGCCGACTTCAGCGACTCCGCCGCCTCCACCACGCGGGCGGCCATGGCGCCCTCGGCGACCTTGAGGTAGCTGCGCGGGTCGTAGACCTTCTTGTTGCCCACCTCGCCGTCGATCTTCAGCACGCCGTCGTAGTTCTTGAAGAAGTGGTCCGCGATCGGCCGCGAGAAGGCGTACTGGGTGTCGGTGTCGACGTTCATCTTCACCACGCCGTACGACAGCGCCTCGTGGATCTCCTCCAGCAGCGAACCCGAGCCACCGTGGAACACCAGCTCGAACGGCTTCGACCCGGCGGGCAGACCGAGCTTCTCGGCGGCCACCGCCTGGCCGTTCTTGAGCACCTCCGGGCGCAGCTTGACGTTGCCCGGCTTGTACACGCCGTGCACGTTGCCGAAGGTGGCGGCCAGCAGGTAGCGGCCCTTCTCCCCGGCGCCGAGCGCGTCGATGGTCTTCACGAAGTCGCCGTCGGCGGTGTACAGCTTGTCGTTGATGTCGTTGGCGACCCCGTCCTCCTCACCGCCGACCACGCCGATCTCCACCTCGAGGATGATCTTCGCGGCGGCGGTCTTGGCCAGCAGCTCCGCGGCGATCTCCAGGTTCTCGTCCAGGTCGATCGCCGAGCCGTCCCACATGTGGGACTGGAACAGCGGGTTCTCACCGCGCTTGACCCGCTCGGCGGAGACGTCGATCAGCGGCCGGACGAAGCCGTCCAGCTTGTCCTTCGGGCAGTGGTCGGTGTGCAGGGCCACGTTGATCGAGTACTTCTCGGCCACCACGTGCGCGAACTCGGCCAGCGCGGTCGCGCCGACCACCATGTCCTTGACCTTCTGCCCCGACGCGAACTCCGAGCCACCGGTGGAGAACTGGATGATCCCGTCGCTCTCGGCCTCGGCGAAACCGCGGATGGCGGCGTTCAGGGTTTCCGAAGAGGTCACGTTGATGGCGGGATAAGCGAACTCGTTCGCCTTGGCCCGGTCCAGCATTTCCGCGTAGACCTCGGGGGTGGCGATGGGCATCGTTGGTCCTCCTCGAAGCAGGGTTCGCCGTTCAACGCGCATCTTACGAGGGCCGGGCGAAGCTCCCACCGGCTAGCCTGATCAGGCGAAAAGGGGGTCTGCGATGCGGGTTTTCGGGTCCTGGCGCGACTGGGCGTCAGCGGCGGTGGCGCTGGGTGAGGTGCTGCCCGCGGAATCGGTCCAGCTGCTGGGAAGGGCGTACGAATTCGCCGCCGCGCACCACGGCGACCAGAAGCGCCCGGCGGGCGAGCCGTATCCGTGGCACCTGCTCGAAGCGCTGGAGATCGCCGTCGACGCCGGGGTCCGCGACGAGGCCGTGCTGACCGCGGCCCTGCTGCACGACGTGGTCGAGGACACGCCGTGCAGCCTGGGCGAGGTGCGTGCCGAGTTCGGCCCGCAGGTCGCCGAACTGGTCGACTGGGTGACGAAGTCCGGTTCGCGCGAGAGCTACCTGAGCCGGTTCGTCACCGCGCCGGAGGAGGTGCTGGCGATCAAGCTCGCCGACCGCTACAGCAACGTCCAGCGGCTGCACACCCATCCGCGCCCGGCCAAGCAGGCCGCCTACTACGCCGAGACCGTGCGGTTCTTCCTGCCACTCGCCGACCGGCTCCCGTACTTCCGGGACCGCTTCGCCGAGTGGCAGGAGAACTACGCCTACTTGGCGAGCTGAGCCAGCGCCTTCAGCGCGGGCAGCGGGTCGTCGCCGAGCGCCTGGATGGCCACGTGGTCGGCACCGGCGTCGAAGTGCGCCCTGAGCCCGGCGAGGAGGTGGTCGGCGTCGCCGTGCAACGCGAGCGCGTCGACCAGCCGGTCGCTGCCCTCACCCGCCACGTCCTCGTCGGTGAAGCCGAGCCGCTTCAGGTTGCTCGTGTAGTTGCGCAGCCCGAGGTAGAACTTGACCATCGCGCGGCCGGTGGCGCGGCCACGGGCGTCGTCGGTGTCCAGCACCACCTTGTGCTCGGCGACCAGCAGCTTGTCCCCGATCAGCTCGCGGGCCTGCCGGGTGTGCTCCGGGGTGGTCAGGTAGGGCAGCGCGCCCAGCGTCCGCTCGGCGGCGAGCTTGAGCACCTTGGGGCCGAGGGCGGCCAGCGCCCGCGCTTCGACCGGCACGTCACCGGCGTCGAGCTGGTCGAGGTACTCGACGATCTTGTCGTACGGCTTCTGGTAGACCTCCGTGGCTTCCGGGTGCCCGATGCCGACGCCGAGCAGGAACCGGCCCGGGAAGCGCTGCTCGATCCGCTGGTAGGAGCGGGCCACCTCGGTGGCGTCCGCGGACCACATGTTCACGATGCTGGTGGCCACCACCATCGAGTCGGTGGCGGCCAGCAGCTGGTCGACGATCTCCAGGTCGGCGGGCGGCGAACCACCGATCCACCACGTCCCGTAGCCCAGTTCCTCCGCCTTGGCGGCCAGCTCCGGGGTGGTGTCCCAAAGCGGCCGCCAGACGCCGATCTTGCCGAGTTCGAATGCCATGCCGGTGCCAACCCGGACGGTGACAGGTTCATTCCACGCCGTTGCTACCGATGAGTAGCCTACTGGCAGTAAGTTGAGGTACGGTCCCGGACGAGAACTCGACGAGGAGGCACCATGGCTCGCAAGGTCAGCGGAAAGGTCGTGCTCATCACGGGCGCGGCGCGCGGAATCGGCGCCGGGCTCGCGGAGCGGCTGGCGGCGCGGGGCGCGAAGGTGGCGCTCGTCGGCCTCGAAGGCGCGGAGCAGGCGAAGGTGGCCGAGCGCATCGGCTCCGCCGCGCGGTCCTGGGAAGCCGACGTGACCAGCTGGGACGCGCTCGAACGCGTCACCGGCGAGGTGGTCGAGCACTTCGGCGGCATCGACGTCGTGATCGCCAACGCGGGCATCGCCACCACCGGTTTCGTCCGCTCGGTCGACCCGGCCGCCTTCGAGAAGGTGATCGAGGTGGACCTGCTCGGCGTCTGGCGCACGTTCCGGGTCACCCTGCCGCACGTCATCGAGCGCAAGGGCTACCTGCTGGCGATCTCCTCGCTCGCCGCGATCACGCACGCCCCGGGCATGGCGAACTACGCGGCGGCCAAAGCCGGTGTCGAAGCGTTCTCGAACAGCCTGCGGGCCGAGGTCGCCCACCTCGGCGTGAAGGTCGGCGTCGCGCACCCCACCTGGATCCGCACGGACCTGGTGGAGAGCGCCGACGCCCACCCCGTGTTCGGCAAGCTCCGCGCCGGCATGCCCGGCCTGATCGGCAAGACCTATCCGCTGTCCACCGCGCTGGACTGCCTGGAAGCAGGCATCCTCCGGCGCGGCCGGACCATCCACGTGCCGCGCTGGGTCGGCGCGCTGAAGCTGATCCGGGCGTTCCTGCCGCCGATCATCGAACTCGGCTCGCGCTCCCGCGTGCCGTCGGCGGACAAGCTGGCGCTGGAGGACATCGCCGCCCGCGGGGCCAGGGAAGCCTCGGTCACCGGCCACGGCGGCCGGGCCGCCACGACCGGCGTCTGAGGCGCTACTGGCCGGGCAGCCAGGCCCCGATCTTCGGCTCGAAGCCGCGGACGCTGCGCTCGGCGACCGCGCCTTCGAGGAAGTACGGGTCGCGGTCGATGATCTTCTGCAGCGCCTCTTCGTCCTCGGCCTGGTAGAGCGTGATGCCCCCGGTGCCGTCCGCCAGCGGACCGCCGAGGGCCACCACGCCCTGCTCGGCCAGATCGGCCAGGAACGCCCGGTGCGCGGGCCGCACCTCGGCGTACTTCTCCTGGACGTAGCGGATTTCGACGAGGAACCAGGCCATGACGCCTCCGGATGCGATATCTCAGGGTCGGGACAGTGGCACCGCCTGGCCAACCCGATACGCTTTGTCTGCGTGTTGCTGGTGTGATCAGGCAGGCGCAGCAAACGGTAACCGACCCGGCGAGTTCTCCCGGGTACGGGCGGAGACCAGCAGGGGACGGGCGGACCATGCACGAGGCGAGCGCTGAGCAGAGCGTGGAGCGCACGCTCGGCCACCTGCGCGCGGTCGACGGACCGGCGGCGTCCCCGCCGCCCGCGGCGCCGCTGACCCTGGAGGACCTCTACCGCACGCACCGGATGCGGCTGGTCCGGCTGGCCATCCTGCTGGTGGACGAACCGGCCACCGCGGAGGACGTGGTGCAGGAGGCGTTCACCGGGCTGCACCGCAACTGGGGACGGCTGCGGGACGCCGCGGCCGCGGTTGGTTATTTGCGCACCGCCGTGGTCAACGGCTCGCGCAGCGTGCTCCGCCGGCGCAAGACCGCCCGCGAGTACGTGCCGCCGCACGCGGTCAACGCGCGCTCCGCGGAGAGCCTGGCGATGCTGTCCACCGAGCACCAGGCGGTGGTGAACGCCCTGTCCAAGCTGCCGCCGAGGCAGCGCGAAGTGCTGGTTCTCCGTTACTATGGCGGACTGTCCGAGGCGGAGATCTCCGAGGCCGCAGGCATCTCCAAGGGCACCGTGAAGTCGACCGCGAGCCGGGCGCTGGAGGCCCTGCAGCGGGCGATGCAATCCCCCAACTAGCCCTGGTGGCGCGTCCTCGAACGGCGTATCTCCGCACATGGTTGGCGGGTTGTGACCCATCAGCTGGTTTAGACCAATATGCTGGAGTGCGTGACGGGTGCCGAAATCGATTTCGTGATCACCGGGGGCCGGCTGGCCGCACCGGAAGAGGAGACCAACGACGCCACCTGGCTGGCCGTGTCGGGCGGCTCGATCAGCGCGGTCGGCAGCGGCACACCGCCCGAGGGCAGACACCTCGACGTCGGTGGCGCGCTGGTCGTTCCCGGGTTCGTCGACACGCACTGCCACGGCGGCGGTGGTGGCTCGTTTTCCAGCGGGCAGCCGGAACAGCTGCTCCGCGCGATCGCCGCGCACCGCAGGCACGGCACCACCACCCTGCTGGCGAGCCTGGTCTCGGAAGCCGTGCCGGAGCTGGCGCGGCAGGTGGGCGCGCTGGCCGAGCTGGTCACCGACGGTGAACTGGCCGGGGTGCACCTGGAGGGGCCGTTCATCTCGAAGGCCCGCTGCGGGGCGCACGATCCGGGCGCACTGCTCGAACCGGACACCGGCACGGTGACCAAACTGCTCAAGGCGGGCGAGGACGCCATCCGGATGATCACCCTCGCCCCCGAGCTGCACGGCGGGGTCAAGGCCATCCGCCAGCTCACCGAGTCCGGGGTGATCGCCGCGATCGGGCACACCGACGGCGTCGAGGAGCAGATCCGCCCCGCCGTGGACGCCGGGGCCACGGTCGCCACCCACCTGTTCAACGGCATGCGCCCGCTGCACCACCGCGAACCGGGCCCGATCGGCACCCTGCTCGACGACGAGCGCGTGACCGTCGAGCTGATCTGCGACCTGGTGCACGTCCACCCGACGATGCTGCGGCTGGCCGCCAGGCACGCCGGTCCGGAGCGGACGGTGCTGGTCACCGACGCCATGTCGGCCACCGACGCGGCCGACGGCAGCTACCGGCTGGGCAGGCTGGAGGTGGACGTGACCGACGGGGTGGCCACGCTCGCCGAGAACGGTTCGCTGGCCGGGAGCACGCTGACCATGGACGCCGCGTTCCGGAACCTGGTGCGCGGTGCCGGGCTGTCGATCGGCGAGGCGGTGCGCGCCACGTCGACGCGTCCGGCGGAGCTGCTCGGCATCGAGAAGGAGACGGGCTCGCTGAAGCCGGGGCTGTCCGCGGACCTGGTGGTGCTCGACGAGGACCTGCGGCCGTCGCGGGTGCTGCGGCGGGGCCAGTGGATAACCGGTGTCGGCTGATCCCGATACCCTTTTGCGCGTGAGTGAGCCGGAAGACCCCGAGCGCCTGCTGGCCGAGGCGTTGCGGGCACAGGCCGTCCGGGCGCCGCAACCGGCGCGCCCGGCGGAACCGGTCGAGCCGCCGACCGAACTGCTGGCCAAGCCCGCGTTCCCGGCCCCCGCCGGGTACGGCCTGCTCTCCGGTGCGGACGCCGGTTCACTGGAACGCGAGCGCGCGGCGCTGGAACCCCCGTCCGAGCAGCCGGTCGCGGCGACCAGGGCGGAGGCGGGCCCGGCTCCGGTGGCGGCGCGCTGGGTGCTGCTGCTGGCCGCGCTGCTGGGCCTGGCGGCGGGTGCTGTCGCGGGACTGCTCACCCTGCTTTGAGGGCCCGCCCGCCGGCCCACCACCGCCCTCCACCGCCCTCCACGGAGGCGCACGGAGGCGCACGGAGGCGCTGCGCGCCGCTGCTTCAGCCTGGCCTGTACCGTGTCCCGGCGTGAACATCGATCAGATGAGCCTCATGCCGGATTGGCTCAACCCCGAGGTGCTGCTGTCGGGGCTCGGCCCGGTCGCGCTCGGCGTGCTGTGCCTGATCATCTTCGCGGAGAGCAGCATCTTCCCGGTGCTGCCGGGTGACTCGCTGCTGTTCACCGCCGGGCTGCTGATCGCCAACGACTCCCTCGACCTGCCGCTGTGGCTGGCCTGCGTGTGCGCCACCGCCGCCGCGCTGATCGGCAACGTGGTCGGCTTCGGCATCGGCTGGAAGGTCGGCCCGGCGCTGTTCAAGCAGAACTCGCGGTTCTTCAAGCAGGAGTACGTCGACCAGACGCACGGCTTCCTGGAGAAGCACGGCCCGAAGGCGGTCGTGCTGGCCCGGTTCGTGCCGTTCGTGCGGACCTTCATCACCTGGATCGCCGGCATCGGGCGGATGGACCCGAAGAAGTACTTCACCTACACCGTGCTCGGCGGCATCCTGTGGGCGGCGGGCCTGATCGTGCTGGGTGCCCTGCTCGGCGAGATCCCGCTGATCAAGAACAACGTGGACGCCATCTTCATCCTGATCGTGCTGATCTCGTTCCTGCCGATCGTCTTCGAGTACCTCAAGGGCCGCCGGGAGAAGAAGCGCGACCTGGCTGCGGCTCCGGCGGAGCCGCAGCCGTAGGACCGGGTTACAGGGCGAACATGGAACCGGGGTTGAAGATGTTCTCCGGGTCCAGTGCTCGTTTGATCTCCCGGTGCACCCGCAGGCCGACCGGGCCGATCTCCCGCGCCAGCCACTCCCGCTTGATCTTCCCGACCCCGTGTTCCCCGGTGACCGTTCCGCCCAGGGACAGCCCGACCTCCAGGATCGCGTCGAACGCCCGTTGCGCCCGCGCGAACTCGTCCTCGGAGTCCGGGGAGTAGACGATCGTCGGGTGCATGTTGCCGTCGCCGGCGTGGCCGACCACGGCGATCCGCAGCCCGACCTCCTCGCTGATCCGCTGGCACCCCGCGATCAGCTCGGCGATCCGCGTCCGCGGCACGCACACGTCGTCGGTCAGCCAGACGCCGTAGGTCTCCAGCGCGGTCAGCACCACCCGCCGCGCCTGCAGCAGCATGTTGCCCTCGGCCAGGTCGTCGGTGGCATAGGTCATGTCGGACCCGCAGTCGAGGCAGATCTGCTCCAGTGCCGCCAGCTCCCGCCGCGCCACCTCGCCACCGGAGTCCGACTGGCACAGCAGCAGCGCCTGGCAGTCCGAGCCCGCGCCGATGTCGGTGCGCAGGTAGGTCTCGGCCGCCTTGATCGAGGTGGCGTCCATGATCTCCATCAGCGACGGCACCAGGCCCTCGCGCACCACCCTGGCCACCGCCTCCCCGGCGGCCGCGGTGCTGGTGAACCCGGCGACCAGGGTGGCGGGTGCCTGCGGCAGCGGTTTCAACGCCACCGTCGCCTGGGTGATCACGCCGAGCGTGCCCTCGCTGCCGACGAACAACCGCGCCAGGTCGTAACCCGCCACGCCCTTGACCGTGCGGCGGCCGGTCTTCAGCAGTGACCCGTCGGCCAGCACCACCTCCAGGCCGAGCACCGAGTCCGTGGTCACGCCGTACTTCACGCAGCACAGCCCACCGGCGTTGGTGGACAGGTTGCCGCCGATCGTGCACCAGTCGTAGCTGGACGGGTCCGGCGGGTAGAACAGCCCGTGCTTCTCCACCGCGTTGCGGAAGTCGAGGTTCACCACCCCCGGCTGCACCACGGCGAGCCGGTTGCCCGCGTCGACCTCGACGATCTGGTTCAGCTTGGTCAGCACCAGCACCACGCAGCCGTCGACGGCGTTGGCCGCGCCGGACAGCCCGCTGCCCGCACCCCGCGGCACGATCGGCACCTTCGCCTCGGCGCACGCCCGGACCACGGCCTGGACCTGCTCGACGTCGGCGGGCAGCACCACCGCCAGCGGGGTGCCGACCGGCGCGAGCGGCATCATGTCCCGCGAGTAGGCAGCGGTGACGTCGGTGTCGGTGAGCACCGCGTCCCCGCCGAGTTCGGCCCGCAACCTGGTCACCAAGGCGTCATCGCTCATCACCCCACGGTATGCCCTTCCCCCCAATGGAAGAAGTCGCCGGATTTTTTCCGTGCGGTGTGTATCTGGGACCGCCCCCGCTGCGTCATATGGGGCAACGATCACCCGCAGCGCGCGCGGGGTGGTCGCCGGCAGGGGCCGGGTGGTGTCCGACAGCCGAGGGGGCCGCCGGACACCACCGCCCCTGGGAGAGGAACCCGATCAGCCCTGACGAGGAGGTGCAGTGCTCGCACGAAGCGGGGAGTTCCGGAGAACGGGGCCGGTGTGGCCGGGAACGGCCCTAAGGGGGTTATCGGCCCGGCCGGGATCGGGACGTGCGAGCGGTGCCCGGGGGAACAGGGCCACCCGGGAAGGGGGCAGGCGGCCGCGGGGGCGGGGCCGCCTGGGATGGGTGGGGTTCGCCGGTCGGCGCCGGGCTTGGTCCTCGACCAAGGCCGCCGGGCGCCGGCCGGCACCCACTCCGGCGACCCGGAGTGGACGAGCACACCGCGAGGTGTGCTCTTTTCCGTGTTCAGGTAATACCCTCCTACTACGCCAAGTAAGTGACAAATGTATCCAGCACTGACCCATGTGCTCTCTAACCCCGATGGTGCCGCGATACTGCGAGCGCCAACTTGAGGAGCAGCAGACACCCGTTGGGGGGTCGATTCAGTGACCGAAGTGCGAACCGCCGAGGCGGATCCACCGTGGGAGGGCCTCCAGGGCACCGACCTCTACGCCGCCTGCATGCAGGCGGCGAGGGCGGGTGATCGGGTGGCCATGGATCGGCTCGTCGCCGAACTGACCCCGCTGGTCTGGCACGTGGCCAGAGCCAACGGGCTGGACCGGCACACCGCCGAGGACGTGGTCCAGACGGTGTGGCTGGCCCTGTTCAGCCACCTCGACCAGCTGCACGAACCGCGGGCGCTGGCGGGCTGGCTGATCACCACCGCCCGGCGGGAGGCGCAGCGGCCCTACGGCCGGAAGACGCCACCCGTCCCGCTGACCGAGGAGATGGCCGAGCGGGTGGAGAGCACCCAACCGGCACCGGAGGCCGAGGCCGTGCGCACCGACCGGGACAGCCGGATGTGGCGGGCGTTCCTCAACCTGCCGCAGAACTGCCAGGACCTCCTCCGGCTGACCGTCCTGGCTGGCCGCGCCGAATACCACTCGGTGGCCGAAGCACTGCGGATACCGCGTGGCAGCATCGGACCGACCAGGCGACGCTGCCTGACCCGGTTGCGCACATTGTTCGAGGCCGAAGGGGGCAGCCAATGAACGGAATCGAGGAGTTCGGGGGGAGCGCGAATCCCGAGGACGAGGCGCTGCTCGCGGACCTGGACCGGCTGATGGACCAGCTCGACCCGCCACCCGGCGACCTGGTCGAGCGCGTGCAGTTCGCCATCGCGCTGGAGAGCCTGGACGTGGAGGTGGCCCGCTGGGTGCACGCGAACGCGCTGGAAGGCGTGCGCGGCGGCAGCGACGAGGGCACGATCACCTTCACCGTCAGCGATCTGACCGTGATGATCAACCTGACCAAGATCGGGAAGCACCACCGGATCGACGGCTGGCTGGTGCCCGCCGGCGAACACGGGGTCGAGGTGCGGGTGGCCGAGCACGGCACCACCTCCACCACGGCCGACGAGGGTGGCCGGTTCGTGCTGGACGACGTGCCGCGCGGCACCACGCAGATCGTGGTGTACGTCGGCACGGAGGCCTCCCGGCGCACCGTCGTCACCCCGACCGTCGTGCTGTAGGCGTGCCGTGGGGGTGGCCTACGCCACCTCCACGGTCTTCCGGCGCCGCAGCAGCACCACGGCCTGCACGCCGGTGTAGGCGAGCAGGACCGTGCCGAGCACGGCCGTCACGTGCAGGCCGTCCACGAAGGCCGCCTTGGCGGCGTCCAGCAACTCCCCGCTGACCGTCGCCGCGGCTCCGCCGAGGGTCTCGCGAGCCGCCTCACCAGCGCTTTCCGGCACCCCGGCCCGGTAGACGGCGGTGGCCACGCTGCCGATCACCGCGGTGCCCAGCGCCCCGCCGAGTTCGAAACCGGTTTCCGAGATCGCCGACGCCGCCCCCGCGCGCTCCGGCGGGGCGGCCGTGACGATCAGGTCGTTCGTCAGCGTTTCCGACAGCGCCACACCCAGGCTGACCAGCACGAACCCGGTCACCAGCGCGGCCAGCCCGGAATCGGCGCCCAGGGCGAGCAGGCACGCGAACCCACCGGCCGCGAGCAGCAGCCCGGCACCGATCAGCGCGTGCACCGGCAGCCGCCGGGCCAGCCGGGCGGCGAGCAGCGCTCCGGCCACCCCGGCCACCGTGGTCGGCAGCAACCACAGCGCGGCGACCATCGGCCGCAGCCCGAGCACCAGCTGCAGGTACTGCGGCACCAGGAACAGCAGCCCGGTCAGCGAGAACACCCCGAGCAGGTTGGTCACCACCGAGGTGGAGAACGCCCGGTTCCGGAACAAGCCGAGGTCGAGCATCGGATCGGCCAGCGTCCGCTGCCGCCGCACGAACAACACCCCGATCCCGGCGCCGGCCAGCACGCTCACCACGGCCTGCCAGCCGAAACCGTGCTCGGCGAACAGCTTGATGCCGTAGACCGCCGGCAGCATCGTCGCCAGTGACAGCACCGCGGACAGCGGGTCGAAGCGGCCGGGGTCCGGGTCGCGCGCCTCCGGCAGCAGCAGCGGCCCGGCGATCAGCAGGAGCACCATCACCGGCACGTTGATCAGGAACACCGAGCCCCACCAGAAGTGCTCCAGCAGCCAGCCGCCGAGCACCGGCCCGAGCGCCATGCCGCCGGAGAAGCCGGCGCTCCACACCGCGATCGCCACGCGCCGCTGCGCCTGGTCCAGGAAGATGCCCCGGATCAGCGACAACGTCGACGGCATCAGCGTCGCCCCGCCGACGCCGAGCAGCGCCCTGGCGGCGATCAGCAGCCACGCGCTGGTCGCGAACGCGGCCAGCACCGAAGCCACGCCGAACGCCACCGCACCGGCGAGCAGCAGCCTGCGGCGGCCGATGCGGTCGCCGAGCGTGCCCATCAGCACCAGCAGCCCGGCCAGCATGAACGAGTAGATGTCGACGATCCACAGCTGCTCGGTGCCGGTCGGCGCGAGGTCCTCGCTGAGGTACGGCAGCGCGAACCCCAGCACGGTCATGTCCACGCTGATCAACAACACCGGCAGCACCAGCACGGCCAGCGCCGCCCACTCCCGGCGACCCGCCTCGACCACGATTTCTCCCCTGAAGACTGAACAGTCCGGACGGTACAGTTTCCGCCCGGACTCGAAGGTAAACCGTCCAGACGGTACAGTCAACTCGTGCCCAAGCCTTCCGCCCGCGAAAGCGTGCTCGACGCGTACGAGGCCATCCTCATCGAGCACGGTCCCGGCTCGGTGACCCTGGACGCCGTCGCCGCCAGGGCCGGGGTGTCCAAAGGTGGCCTGCTCTACCACTTCGGCTCGAAGGAAGCCCTGCTCGACGGCCTGCTGGACCGGCTGAGAAGGCTTAGCCTCGCCGACATCGAATACGCGAAGTCCGCTCCCGAAGGCGTGGTCCGCTACTTCCTCACGTCCTCGGTGACCGACGCCTCGATGGACAAGGCGGCCCACCGGGCGTCGATGGCGGCGCTGCGGCAGGTCGGCAGCGACGACCGCGTCACCGAGACGATCAAGGAGTGCGCCCAGCTGTGGCGCGACCTGGTCGCCGAGCACGTCGACGACCCGCTGACCGCCGAGATCGTCGGTGCCCTCGGTGACGGCCTCTACCTGCGGGCGACCATGGGCGAGGAGACCGCCACCCTGACGAACCGGCTGGACGAGGTCCTGCACCGCCTCGGTCTCTGAATCCCCTCCGAAGTTGGTGGCCTCAGCCACAACCCGGGTAATCGAGTTGCGCGCACCCGGTCTCGAGGCACATCCTTGCCGGAGGCAACTAGTTGCAGAGATCAAACAACCCAAAGCCGACATTCCCCGCGAAAGACCCGCTCATGGCACCTCTCCACGGCGATCCACCCCAGGCCAGCGAGGCCGAACTGGACTTGGCCGACCAGCTCGGCTTCCAGCTCGTCCGCTTCATGCGCCTGGTCAACCGCGCCAAGGCCCAGGTCGCCAAGCAGGGGCCGGACGGCATCGAACGGGCCGCCTACGCGATCCTGTTCACCCTCATCCACGAGGGACCGCAGCGCACCAGCAAGCTCGCCGAAGCACTGCACTCGGAGATCTCCACGATCAGCAGGCAGAGCAGTTCCCTGGTGCAGCACGGCCTGGTCGAGCGCACCGCCGATCCCGAGGACGGCCGCGCCTGCCTGCTCGCGCCCACCGCCGAGGGCCTGCGGGTGTTCGAGGAGAACCGCAAGTCGCGCAACCAGTGGATCGCCGCGCTGCTCGCCGACTGGCCGGAGGACGACCGGCACACCCTGATGCGCCTGCTCGACCGGCTCAACGTCGGCATCGAGCAGCAGCAGGCGCAGCACGCCGAAGACCAAGCACAGCCCAAGGGGGGCACCCGATGACCCGCGCCGCGAACCCGGTGCAACCACCACAGCACGCCGCGCCGGAGAAGGAACCCGAGCGCCTGACGCACCGGCAGATCGTCACCATCCTGATCGGCCTGATGTCCGGCATGTTCCTCGCCGCGCTGGACCAGACCATCGTCGGCACCTCGATCGTGCGGATCGCCAACGACCTGCACGGCTTCGACCTGCAGGCGTGGATCACCACCGCGTACCTGATCACCTCGACGATCGTCACGCCGATCTACGGCAAGCTGTCCGACATCTACGGGCGACGGCCGTTCTACCTGGCCGCGATCTCCATCTTCGTGGTCGGCTCGGTGGCCGCCACCTTCGCCGACTCGATGTACCAGCTGGCCGCCTTCCGGGCCATCCAGGGCCTCGGCGCCGGTGGCCTGATGTCGCTGGCGATGACCATCATCGGTGACATCGTGCCGCCCCGGGAACGCGCCCGCTACCAGGGCTTCTTCCTGGCCGTGTTCGGCGTGTCCACGGTGCTCGGCCCGGTGCTCGGCGGCTTCTTCGCCGACATCGACTCGATCGCGGGCATCACCGGCTGGCGCTGGGTGTTCCTGATCAACGTGCCGATCGGCCTGATCGCCTTCGCCGTGGTGGCCAAGGTGCTCAACGTGCCGCACGAGCGCCACGACCACCGCATCGACTGGTGGGGCGGGCTGGCGCTGGTGGTGGCCGTGGTGCCGCTGCTGATCGTGGCCGAGCAGGGCAACAAGTGGGGCTGGGGCTCGGCCGAGGCCATCGCCTGCTACGTCATCGGCGGCGTCGGCGTCGTGCTGTTCCTGTTCGTGGAACGGCTGATGAAGGACGAGGCGCTGATCCCGCTGCGGTTGTTCGGCAACGGCACCTTCTCGGTGGCCATCGCCGGCAGCTTCATCGTCGGCATCGGCATGTTCGGCGCGATCATGATGATCCCGCAGTACATGCAGGTGGTGCAGGGTTACTCGCCGACCGAGTCCGGGCTGCTGATGCTGCCGCTGATGGTCGGCATCATGACCGCGTCGGTGGTCTCCGGGCAGATCACCAGCCGCACCGGCCGGTACAAGATCTTCCCGATCATCGGCACGCTGATCATCACCGCCGGCTCGGTGTTCTTCGCGCAGGTCGAGTACGACAGCGCGCTCTGGCACCCGCTGGTCGCCGCCGGCATCATCGGCCTCGGCCTCGGCAGCTGCATGCAGACCCTGGTGATCGCGGTGCAGAACGCCGGGCCGCGCAGCGACATGGGCGTGTCCACCGCGACCGCCACCTTCTTCCGCCAGATCGGTGGCACCGCGGGTGTGGCGGTGTTCCTGACCATCCTGTTCAACACCCTGGCCGACAACATCGCCAAGGCGTTCGGCGGCGCGCTGCCGCCGGAGGCCGGGGCGCAGCTGGGCAACTTCCAGGCCGACACCTCCGGTATCGCGAACCTGCCGGAGCAGCTGAAGGTGCCGGTGCTGACCGGGTTCACCGAGTCGATCACCACGGTGTTCTGGTGCGCGGCGGCGGTCACCCTGGTGGCCTTCGTGGTGCTGCTGTTCATGCGGGAGATCCCGCTCGCCGGTGGGGCGCCCCCGGCCGCGTCGATGATGGAGGGCGGCGAAGCGCTGGTGGAGGACGAGAAGCCCGCCCCGAAGCACGCCGACAACACCTGGGACGAAGTGGACCAGGCGCTGCGCGAGCCCGAGCTGGTGGGGGCACACGCGCGACCGGAGGGGAACGGGCACGCCAGGATGTCGGGTGTGATCCAACCGATTTCGAACGCGGCCGTCAGCGGGCGGCTGGAAGCCGGGCCGCCGATCAGCGGGTACGTGCGGCGGCAGGACGGCAGCCCGGTGGTCCGGGCGGCGCTGACGCTGATCGACCAGAGCGGCCGCCAGGTCTCGCGCGCCACCGGCGGTGGCGACGGCGAGTACACCATCGGCACCCCGGGTCCCGGCACCTACGTGCTGATCGTCTCCGCCTTCGGGCACGAGCCGCAGGCATCCAGCGTGGTGGTCGGCGACGGCCCGGCGAAGCTGGACCTCACGCTCGCCGGTTCGGGCGAGGTCAGCGGCCTGGTCACGTCGGCGGTTTCGGGTGAGCCGCTGCGCCGGGTCACCGTCACGCTGACCGACGAACGCGGTGAGGTCGCCGGGGCGTCGAGCACCGACGAGACCGGCCGGTACTCGTTCCACGGCATCGGCGCGGGCAGCTACACGCTGGTCGCCAGCGGGGAGCACCTGCGGCCGCTCGCGGTCACCCTGACCGTGCCGGAGGGCGGGGTGCTGCGGCACGACGTGACGCTCACCGGGGCGGTGGTGCTCACCGGCACCGCGCGCAACGAGGCGGACCTGCCGGTGCCGGACGCGCGGATCACCGTGCTCGACCAGGAGGGCCGGGTCGCCGCCGTGTCGCGGACGAACGACTCGGGCAACTACGTGATCAGCGATCTGCCCGAAGGCACCTACACGGTCGTGGCCAGCGGGTACCCTCCGGCGACCAGCAGGCTCGAGCTGGCGGGTGGCGGTGACTCCACCCACGACGTCCGGCTCGGCTACGACCAGGTGATCGACGAACTGACGAACGGACGGGCATGAGCACAGCGGGACTGCGGGCACGGGTCAGCGGCGCCGAAGGCTGGGCCGTGCCGCACGCGGTGCTGACCGTGACCGACCTGAGCGGCAAGCAGGTGGCCAGGGTGGAGGCGGACGAGCTGGGCGTGGTCGGCACCCAGCCGCTGCCCGCCGGTGTCTACACCGCGGTGCTCACCGCGGCCGGGTTCGCCCCGGTCGCCCGCACCGCGCGGGTCGGCGCCGACGGCTCGGGCACGCTCGGCGAGATCGTGCTGGAGTCGAACGCGGAGGCGGTGCAGTTGCCGCCCGCCGGTCCGTGGGTGATCGACCCGGCGCACTCGTCGGTCGTGGCCACCGCCCGCCACCTCGGCATCGCCAGCATCAAGGCGCGGTTCTCGGAGCTGTCCGGGCGGATCACCGTGGCGCGGCCGGCCGAACGGTCCTCGGTGCACGCCGAGATCAAGGCGGCGGCCATCGACACCGGCATCCAACTGCGTGACGACCACCTGCGTTCGCCGGACTTCCTGGACGTCGAGCGGTACCCGGTGATCGAGTTCGCCAGCACCGGGCTGCGGCAGCACAGGCCGGTGAACTGGACCGTGCACGGGGTGCTCACGCTGCACGGGCAGCAGCGGGAGGTCGAACTGGACCTGCGTTACGGCGGCTGCGAGGCCGATCCGTGGGGTGGCACGCGAGCCGCCTTCCACGCCGAGACGCAGCTGCGGCGGGACGACTTCGCGATCAACTACAACGCCATGGTCCGGGCCGGGGTGGCCGCCATCGGCACGGTGGTGAAGGTGGAGCTGGACATCCAGGCGGTCCAGGGGGAGGCCCTGCCGCCGATGTAACCCGATCGTGCGGATTCAGGCTGGTCTTGGGTTCGGCACGTAGGCTGCGGGCGTGACGGAGGTGCTGGCCGCGGGTACCGGCGTCAGCTGGCTGGACACGGCCGGGCCGACGCTGGTGTGGATCATCGTGCTCAGCTTCGTCTTCGTCGAGTGCGCGCTGATCGTCGGCCTGTTCCTGCCCGGTGACTCGCTGCTGTTCGGCGCGGGCGTGGTGCTGGCGCAGCACCACGCCGAGCTGAGCGCGTGGCTGCTGTCGCTGGCGGCGCTGATCGTGGCGGTGCTCGGCAACCAGGTCGGCTACTACATCGGCAGGCACACCGGCACGCGGCTGGTGGCCCGCCGCGGTGGCAAGGTGCTCAACCGGCACAACCTCGAACGCGCCCGCGCCTTCCTCGACCGGCGGGGTTTCTTCGCCATCGTCGCGGCGCGGTGGATCCCTTGGGTGCGCACGCTGGCGCCGCTGATCGCCGGCGCCGCCCGCATGGACCCGAAGCGCTTCGCACTGGCGACCGCGGCCGGTGGCCTGCTGTGGGTGCCGACGCTGGTGCTGCTGGGGTACTACGGCGCCGGGTTGCTGGACGCGCTGCCGTGGGTGAAGACGGTGCTGGTGTGGCTGAGCGTGGCGTTCTTCGTGCTCGGCACCGGCTGGGGCGTGTGGCGGTACCGGCAGGAGATGAAGAAGCCGGTGGACACCGACGCGGAGCTAACTGTCGGTATCGGCCCAGACCTCGAGCTGGATCCCGTCCGGATCACGGAAGACGACGACCTCGGACCCGGGAAGGGTGCGTGAGGCCTTCGCCGCGCTGTAGGTCACGCCGTGCTCGGCGAGGCGGCGTTCCCAGTCGCGGAGTTCCTCGCGGGAGCTGACGCAGAAGGCCACGTGGTCCAGCCCGGTGCGCCGCTCGTCGAACCAGGGCCGCTCGGTGTCGGGGTGCTGCACCAGGACCACGGAAAACTCCTGGTCGGAGGATTTGAGCACCACCTTGCGGAGCCCGGTCTCTGGATCCTCGCGCCGGGTGGCCTCCTCGAGGTCGAGCACCCGCACGTACCACGGCACACTCCGGTCGACGTCGGTGACCGTGAGGGCCAGGTGGTGCACGGACTTCAATCTCGGCATCGGTGGTAGCCGCCCTTTCCTCGTTGAGCCGCTTCCGACCCTCACCCACCCTCCGTGAATTCCTCGTTGCCGCCCACGTACCCGACCTTGTCGACCACAAAACGTGACCCACCTGTGCCCGACCTCAAAGGATTCCCGGGCGGAACCGGACTTGCTGACGAGCCGCGGACACCACCCATTCCCAGTCCTGTGGCGTGCTCAGCCAACGCCGGTAGACCACCTCGGTCTCGTCCCGAAGGCGACGCGGTCCGGCCTGCTCCAGCAGCGCGGTGCACGTGACCGACCGGCTCGCCTCGCGCTCGTCCCAGCGGGGCCGCCAGTTCGCCAAGACCGGGCTGGACTGCACGAGAACCGGGCGACCGGTGGCGGTGCCGTCGCCATGCACGGTGAACCGGACGAGGAAGCCGTGGTGCACCGGCACGAGGATGAGCGCGCCGGGACGGGCCTGCTCGACCCAGGCGTACGGCAACCCGCCGAGGGCGATGCCGCCGTGCGCGAACACCCGGTCGAACGGCGCGTACCTCGGTGCGCCCCCGGCGCTCTCGCGGTGGAGCACCGACACGTGCCCGTAGTGCCGCTGAAGGCGCTTCCTGGCCAGCACCACCCGGTCGACGTCATTGTCCACTGCGGTCACCAGCCCACCGTGCCCGACGGTCTCGGCGAGCACCGCCGTCGTCACCCCGGCTCCGACGCCGATCTCCAGCACGGAGTGGTCGCGCTGCAGTTCGAGCTGCTGGAGCGCGCGAATGCACCGAGCCGAGATGGCTGGGGAGCCGATCTCTCCGGCCGCCACCAGCTCTTCCAGGAATTCCTTGAGTCCGCGCTCCCTGACCATGTCCACCCTCCAGCTGGTCATGACGACTTGTCCAGAGCATCCGGCTATATTGGTCCTGATGTCAATACCAGTTGGCGCCGCCGATAGAGTGATGCTGGTGGTGACGTCCTGAGGGGCTGACCAGTTGGAGGTGTCTCGATGATCGACCGGGCGAGCGGCCTGCCCGCATACCGGCAGGTGGCCGACGACCTGCGGAAGAAGATCAACACGGGCGAGTACCACCCCGGCGACAAGCTGCCTTCGGAACGCGTGCTGGTGGACACCTACCAGGTCTCCCGCATCACCGTTCGTGAAGCCGTCGGCTTGCTCAGGGCGGAGGGGCTGGTGAGCGCCGAGCACGGGAAGGGCGTGTTCATCCGTCCGCCGCACAGGGTCGAGCGCCTCAGCCGCAGCCGCCTCAGCCGCGCGGCGCGCGCGGCGAACAAGAGCGCCTTCCTGGGCGATGCCGCAGCCCACCGGTTCACGCCCTCGGTCGAAGTCGAGATTCGGACCGAGGTCCCCGGCAAGGAGGTCGCGGCGCTCCTCGGGATCGAGGAGGGCGCCGAAGTCCTCGTCCGCGAGCGCATCATGAAAGCGGACGGGCACCCGATCCAGCTCGCCACCTCACGGCTCCCGAGGTCGATCACCGCGGGAACGGCCATCGAGCAGGCCGACACCGGGCCCGGCGGGACCTACGCCCGCCTCGAGGAAGCCGGGCACGAGCTCGGGCACTTCAGCGAGACCGTCGGAGCGCGCATGCCGACGCCCGAGGAGGCGTCCCTGCTCCAGCTCACCGCGGGCACGCCGATCCTCGTGGTGCGCCGCATCGCGTTCGACCAGGAAGGCACGGCCGTCGAGGTCAATGACATGCGCCTCGCCGGGGATCGCTACGAGCTCGCGTATGAGTTCCCCGCCGACTGAGGTTCAGCGGCCACCAGAGACGGCCAGCACCGCACCCGCGGCGAACGAGGCGGCGGGCGACAGCAGCCACAGCACCGCAGCCGCGATCTCCCCCGGTTCCCCCGGCCGGCCCATCGGCACGCCGGGCCCCAGCCGGTCCAACCGGTCCGGCACCCCCGCCGTGGCGTGGAACGAGGTGTTGACCAGGCCCGGGGCCACGGCGTTCACCCGGATGCCGGCGGCCGCCACCTCCTGCGCCAAACCGAAGGTCATCGTCTCCACCGCCGCCTTGCTCGCGGCGTAGTGAACCCACTCGCCCGCCGAGCCCAGCCGGGCGGCCGTGGAGGTCACGTTCACGATGGCACCACCGCCGGTCATCCGGCGCACGGCTTCCCGGCAGCACAGGAACACCCCGGTGACGTTCACGTCCATCACCCGCCGCACGGTGTCGACGTCCTGCTCCACCAGCGGCGCCGCCCGGCCGACGATGCCCGCGTTGTTCACCAGCCCGTACAACGGGCCCAGCTCCGAGGCCGCGTCGAACAGGGCGCCCACGTCCGGCTCCGAGGACACGTCCCCCTGCACCGCCAACGCGCGCCGGCCCTGCGAAGAAACCCGGGAGACCACGTCGGCGGCGGCGGAGGCGTCCCCGGCGTAGTTGACCACCACGTCGTAGCCGCTCGCCGCCGCCTGCACACAGATCTCCGCACCGATGCCGCGGCTTCCCCCGGTGACGATCACCACACTCATGGCGCCACCCTAGAGCGAGAAGTTCACCAGCGACACGTCCTCGACGATCAGGTCCGCGCGCGACGCCGTCGTCGCGATCAGGTCGGCGTTGCGCTGGTCCGAACCCCGCGCCCGCTGCTGCGCCTGGACCAGTGACCGCCCGTAGTGCCGGTGCCGGGTGACCAGCCGCTCGATCCGCTCCTCCTCGTCCGGCCGCAGGAACCACACCTCGCTGAGCAGCGGCGGGATCCGGGACCACGGCGAGGACTCGAGCAGCAGGTAGTTGCCCTCGGTGATGACCAGCGGCACCTCCGGCGGCACGGCCACCGCACCGGCGATCGGCTCCTCGATCTCCCGCCGGAACTCCGGCGCGTAGACCGTCTCCCCGCCCGCCGCCAGCCGCGACAGCAGGCTGACGTAACCGGCGGCGTCGAAGGTGTCCGGCGCGCCCTTGCGCTCGGTCCGCCCGAGGCGCCGCAACTCCACCTGCGCCAGGTGGAACCCGTCCATGCCGACCACCGCCGCCCGGTTGCCCAGCGCGTTCGCCAGCCCCCACGCCAGCGTGGTCTTCCCCGACGCCGGTGCACCGACGATGCCCAGCACGGCCCGTTCCCCCGACTTGATCAACCCCTGCGCCCGCGCCAGCAGGTCCTCGAACGAGGTCATCGCACTCCCTTCCTCATCTCGCGGACCGCGGGCACCCACGCCCGCGGCCCGGCGTGCCACACCCGTTCGGCGGCCACCTCGTTGGCGAAGCGGATGCGCTCCACCAGCGGCAGGTCCGCGCCGTAAGCGAACGCGCCGTGCCAGACGTCCCCGGCGCCCAGCGTGTCGGCGGCTTCCACCTCGGGCACCGGCACCGTGCCCGAAGAGTCCATTGTGGAATACCGCACCGGGTCGGCGCCCGCGGTGGTGATCACCACGGGCACGGTCAACTCCGCGGGCGCCCGGAAGTGCGCCGAGCACGCCGCGACGTCCACCAGCGGCAGCAGTTCGGTCAGCACCGGCTTCCAGCTCCCGGCGTCGAGGACCACCGGCACGCCGAGTTCGCGGGCCCGTCGCGCGACGGCCAGCGCCAGCGCCGGGTGGTGCCCGTCCAGCAGCACGCAGTCGCCGTGCACCTCGTCCAGCAGCGAAGAGACTTCGAACTCCGGCACGTCGGCGGCGTTGTGCGAGACGACCGTGCGCTCCCCGTCGGCGTCGCGCACCGAGACCGCGCTCACCGGCGGTGGTGACACCCGTGACGGCAGGGCGTCGACCACCCGCACGCCGTACGCCTCCAGGTCGGCCCGCGCCAGGTCGGCGAGCGGGTGGGCACCGAGCACGGTCAGCAGCACCGCCTCGCCGCCCAGCGCCGCCACCGCCACCGCCGCGTTCGCCGCCGGACCGCCCGCGGCCACCTCGACCGCGAGCGACTGCACCTTCTCACCCGGCGAGGGCAGTTCGCCCACCCGCTGCACTAGATCCACAGTGGACAGTCCGGCGAGCACCACCCTCATCCGGACAGCCCCGCCCGCACCGCCGCCGGGACCTCTTCCACCGCGCCGTCCTCACCGATCCGCAGCGCGCCGGTGATCAGCCCGACCACCTGGTTCATCGTGTGCGTCTTCGGCGACACCACGGCCACGCGCCTGCCGAGCCGGTGCACGTGGATCCGGTCGGCGATCTCGAACACGTGCGGCATGTTGTGGCTGATCAGCACCACCGGCAGGCCGCGCTCGCGGATGCGGTCGATCAGCGCGAGCACCTTGCCGGACTCGGCCACGCCGAGCGCCGCGGTCGGCTCGTCCATGATCACCGCCTTGGTGCCGAACGCCGCCGCCCGCGCCACCGCCACGCCTTGGCGCTGCCCACCGGAGAGCGTCTCCACCGGCTGCGTGATGGACTTGACCCGGATCCCCAGCTCGTCGAGGATCCGCTGCGCTTCGGCCCGCATGGTCGCGGTGTCCAGCTTGCGCACGAGGCCCAGCGGCCCGGAACGCCGCTTTTCCCGCCCCAGGAACATGTTCGACGCGATGTCCAGCGCGGGTGCCACGGCCAGGTCCTGGTACACCGTCTCGATGCCGTACTTGCGCGCGTCGATCGGCGTGCGGAAGTGCACCGGCTCGCCGTCCAGGAGGATTTCGCCCTCCTCCGGCACCAGCGCGCCGGACAACGCCTTGATCAGGCTGGACTTCCCGGCGCCGTTGTCCCCGACCACCGCGAGCACCTCACCCGGGTACAGGTCGAAGTCGGCGCCGTCGATCGCGGTCACCCGGCCGTAGCGCTTGACCAGGCCACGAGCGGACAGGATCGGGTTCATCGCTGCCTCCTGGCGAATCGGTCCACCGCGACGGCCGCGATCACCAGCGCACCGGTCGCCACGTCCTGGTAGAGCGCGTCCACGCCCAGCTGGGTCAGCCCGGACCGCAGCACCGCCACGATCAACGCGCCCATCATCGTGCCGAGCACCGAACCGCGCCCGCCGAACAGGCTGGTCCCGCCCAGCACCACGGCGGTGATCGAGTCGAGGTTGCCCAGCTGGTAGGCGTTCGGGTCGGCGTTGGGCACCCGGCCCAGCGCCTGCCAGGCGGCGATGCCGAAGATCACCCCGGCCACCACGTACACCGACAGCACCGTGCGGTCGACCTTGATGCCCGACAGCCGCGCGGACTCCGGCGCGTTGCCGACGGCGTACACGTGCTTGCCCCACGCCGTCCTGGTCAGCGCGTACCACATGACCAGGTACATGATCAGCGCCAGCGTCATGCCGTAGGTGATTTCGATGCCGCCGAACAGGTAGCGGCGGGTGCCGAGCCAGCTGATCAGCCCGTCGGCCACCGGGATCGCCTCACCCCCGGCGAACAGCCGACCGGCCGCGGTGAGCATGGTGAGCATGCCGAGCGTGACGATGAACGGCGGCAGCTTCACCTTGGTCACCAGCGAACCGACCACCGCGCTGATCACCACCGTCGCGGCGATCCCCAGCAGCAGCGCGAAGATGCCGTCGACGCCACCGGTGAGCAGCTTCGCCATGATCAGCGTGGCCAGCACCATCGAAGCCGCGTTCGCCAGGTCGATCCCGGCGGTCAGGATGATCAGCGTCTGCCCGAGCGCGAGCGTGCCGATCACCAGCGACTGCTGCACCACCAGGGACATGTTGTCCAGGTTGAGGAAGGTGTCGGTGGACACCGAGAACACCACGACGGCGGCCACCAGCGCCAGCGCCGGGCCGACGGCCGGTGCGCGCAGGAAGAACTCGCCGATGGTCGGCCGATCGGATTCGGCGGTGGCGGTGGCGGTGCTCATTTCTCCCCCCAGCAGTTCTGCAGACCCCAGTCGGTGTTCTGGCTCTCCACACCCGGCATCGGCTTGTCGGTGATCACCACGGACCCGGTGTTGTTGAAGCCGCTCGGCTTCTTGCCGGTCCTGGCGTATTCGACGGCGGCGAGCACCCCCTGCTCGGCCATCTTCTTCGGGAACTGCATGACCGTGGCCGCGTACTGGCCGTCACGCACGTTCTGCACGCCCTCGCAGCCGCCGTCGATCGAGCCCATCACGATCTGGCCGGTCAGCCCGCGTGCCTTGAGCGCGGCGTGGGTGCCGCGGCCCATCGGCTCGTTCATCGTGTAGACGGCGTTGATGTCGGTGGTGCGCTGCAGCAGGTTCTCCACGCCCTGCTGGGCGGTGCTCTGGTCGCCGTTGGCCGGGGTGGACCCCTTGATCTCCGGAGCGCCTTCCGGCAGGCCGATGCCGGACAGGAAACCGGTGTGCCGCTGGGTGTCGACCGTGCTGCCCGCGGTGCCGTCCACCATGAGCAACTTGGGCGGGGTGCCGCCGAGCGCGGCCTTGACGTAGGCGCCCTGCTGCTGCCCGGCCGCGAAGTTGTCGGTGGCGAAGGTGGCGTCGACCGCCTCCGCCGGTTCGGTGGCGGTGTCCAGCGCGATCACCAGCACACCGGCCTTGCGGGCCCGGTCGATCGCGTCGAGCACGCCGGTGGACGAACTCGGCGTGATCAGGATCGTGGTCGCGCCCTGCTGCATCAGGTTTTCGATGGCCCGGACCTGGCCGTCGTTGTCGCCGTCGAACTGACCGGCCAGCGCGCTGAAGTCGGCGCCGTTGGCCTGCGCGGCCGCGCTCGCCGCGGCCCGGAGTTCGACGAAGTAGGGATTGGTGTCGGTTTTGGTGACCAGGCCCACCTTGGCCTTGCCCCCACCGCCACCGGAGTTGGTGCTGCCGCCCCAGTGCCGTTCGACGGTGCACCCGCCCGCCGACACCAGCACCGCGGCCACCAGCCCCGCGGTCAGAGTTTTTCGCACGACATCCTCCGCGTTGAGGATCGGAACAGATGACCCGGGACGGTAGAACGGGCTATGCTGCGGCGCAAGCGTTTGCGCAAACGCTTGCTCACTCGTCCGTGAAACCCGGTGGAAGGAGCCCCGTGCCGCCAGGACGCTCATCCCGCCCCACCCAGCGAGACATCGCCGAGATGGCGGGCGTCTCCATCACCACGGTTTCGCACGTGGTCAACGGGACCCGCGCGGTGGCGGAGGAAACCAAGGCCGCCGTGCTGCGCGCCATCGAAACCACCGGCTACACCGGCGACGCGATCGCGCGCTCGCTGGTCACCGGAGGTACCCGATCGATCGGCGTGGCAATCTCGCTGATGGCCAATCCGTACTTCGCCATGCTGATGCAGGCGGTGGAACGCGAGGCGGCGGCGGCCGGGTACACCGTGCTGCTGGCCGACACCCACGACGAGCTGGAGACCGAGCAGGCGACCGTGCGGGCGTTGCGCTCGCGTCGCGTCGAGGGCCTGCTGATCACGCCGGCGCCGGGTGACGGCCAGGTGGTCGGCGAACTGGTGTCGCTGGGTGTGCCCACGGTGCTGGTCGACCGGCTGGCCACCCGCGGCGACGTGGACCAGGTCGGCGCGGAGAACATCCAGGCCACCTCGGCGCTGACCGAGCACCTGGCTTCGCTGGGGCACCGCCGCATCGGCTTGATCAGCGGCGCGGCCGGGCTGTCCACCAGCGAGGAGCGCACGCTCGGCTACCGGCTCGGGCTGGGCCGCGGTGGTCTGGTCTGGAATCCCGAACTGGTCGAGTGCGGGCATTCGTCGCGGGACGGCGGGGCCGCCGCCCTGCGCAAGCTGCTCGCCCTGCCGGAGCCGCCGACCGCGCTGGTGGTGGCCAACGACGGCATGATGGTCGGGGTGCTGCACGAGGCGCGCAGCCGTGGCCTGAAGATCGGGCGGGACCTGCCGGTGGTGGTCTACGACGACGTGGAGTGGGCGGATCTGGTCGACCCGCCGCTGACCACGATGGCGCAGCCCATCGAGGAGATCGGCAGGCGCGCGGTGCGGCTGCTGCTGGCCCGGATCGCCGACCCCGACCGCAAGGCCGAGGTGATCCGGTTGCCCCCGACGCTGCGACACCGAGAGTCGTGCGGCTGCGGCGGGATTCACCCGGTTCGTTGAATTTCTGCCTCATCGAGTGACTCCCGACCGGATGACGCCCGGATCGGGGATATGTTCGGCGCCGGTATTCGAGAGCGTCTTATCGGGCGGGCACGTTCTCATCAGGCATCGAGGGGCCGGGAGAGATGACCGCACTGTCACACGACATTCCACTCTGGGGCTGGGGCTGGGGCACGCCCGTCACGCATCGACTCGGCGTGGCCATGGCGTTCGACGCCACCCCGTACGCGACCGACCTGTCCAGGGCGATTGAAAGCGCGGCGGCCGACGCCGGCTGCGCGGTGACCTTCGCCGAAACCGAAGACGCCGCGGGGGTGGAGATGGACGCCGTGCGCTCGCTGCGCGCGGGCGGCATCGACGGCATCCTGCTCACCCCGGCCGCCGGGGACGACGTGGTGGTCACCAGCCTGGTGCGCCTCGGCGTGCCGACCGTGCTGATGGACCGGCTGGCCACCCGCGGCGACGTGGACCAGGTCGGCACCGAGAACATCCAGGCCATGTGCGACCTGGTCCGGCACCTGGCCGAGGCCGGGCACCAGCGGATCGGCCTGGTCGCGGGCGCGGTGGGCGTGGCGGTCAACGACGAACGCGCCCTCGGTTACCGCCTCGGCCTTGGCCGGGTGGGCCTGACCTGGCAACCGGACCTGGTGGCCTGCGGCGAATCCACCGCCGGCGGCGCCGCCGCAGCCGCCGCGCGCCTGCTGGACATGGCCGAGCCACCCACCGCCCTGGTCGTCGCCAGCGAAGCGATGATGATCGGCGTCCACTACGAGGTCCACCGGCGTTCCCTCCGGCTCGGCACCGACCTGGCCCTGACCGGCTACGGCGACGCCGACTGGATGGCCGAGGTCGACCCCGCGCTGACCACCATGGCGCCACCGATCGAGGAAATCGGCAGGCGGGCGGTGCACACCCTGATCACCCGCATCGCCGACCCCGACCGCCGCCCGGACTCGGTCCGGCTCCCCCCGCTCTTCAACCACCGCTCCTCCTGCGGCTGCGATCCCCACAACCCCTGACCGCGCGCACTCCCCACGGCTGTTGTCCCGACGACACCTGTGCCTGAGCACGGGTGGCACCGCACCCCGCACCAGCGGCCAGCCGCTCGATGACGTGGCAGTGGGGAGGGCCTGGCACCCGGGAGGCGCGGCAGCCGCAAGAACCTGACAGCCCAGGAAAGCGCGCCAGTCAGGAAAGCGCGACAGCCGAAAGCGCGGCAGTGGAATGGCGCGGCAACCGGAAAGGCGCGGCAACCGGGAAGGCGCGGCAGTCAGGAGACCCTGACGGCCGAGAGGACCTGGCAGTCAGAAGAGCGCGGCAGGCTGAAGGGCCTGGCAGCAGGGGACGCGACAGCCGAAGGGCCTGACAACCGGGAGAGCGCGGCAGCCGGGGGCGCGGCAGTCAGGAAACAGGAAAGCGTGGCAGCCAGGAAGCGCGGCAGCCGGGAAGGCGCGACAGCAGGGAGCGACCATCGCAACGGGAACGGGCACCCACCCCACCGAAATCAGGCACCCCGTTACCTTTTTCGTAGTTCCTGATCAAGGAGCTGTGGTCGCCAGGTTCGGCATGACTGATGCCCCCAGTCGAGCCCATGATCCGGGGGGTG
>NZ_JBWKKF010000018.1:0-156510 GCF_056431745.1 Amycolatopsis sp. NPDC045836
CCCCCCCCCCCCCCCCCCCCCCCCCCCCCCCCCCCCCCCCCCCCCCCCCCCCCCCCCCCCCCCCCCCCCCCCCCCCCCCCCCCCCCCCCCCCACCACCGTGGGAATACGGCCGGGTGTACTCCTAAGCGACCGTGCAGGTTGCTCCGTTCAGCGTGTACGAAGCCGGTTCAGCGGTGTTGCCGGTGTGGGTGGCCTGGAAGCCGATGCCGATCGACGCGCCCGCCGCGATGGCCGGGTTGTAGCCGACGTTCGTGGCGGTCACCTGCCCCGAGGCCGGCGAATAGCCCGCGCCCCAGCCGGAGGTGATGGTCTGCCCGCTGGGCAGGGTGAACGCCAGTGACCAGCCGTCGACCGCCGCGGTGCCGGTGTTGGTGATGGTGATCTCCGAGGTCAGGCCCGAGTTCCAGGCGTTGACGGTGTTGGTCACCTGGCAGGCCCCCGGCTGGGGGTCCGGGGTGCCACCGCCCTGGAACTGGCTGAAGAACTTCCACACCTCACCCGCCGTCCAGGTCTGCCAGCCCTCGCAACCGCAGCCGTCGATGGGAGCGGGTGTGTGACCGCCGTCGAACGCGGCCCACACCACCGGGTAGCCGGCCTTGCACCCGGAATAGGCGGTGACGAGGTGGGACCGGCTGCCCGGCGCCGGTTCGGGTGGGTTCTGCGCGGTGCAGCCGTTGTTCTTCACGAACCGGTCGCGCAGCGCCCGTCCCTGCGAGATGTTCAGCACGTTGTCGCTGAGCCCGTGGATGCCCAGGTACGCGATGGGATGGGTACCACCCGAGCACCCGCTCAGCTGCGCACCCGAGAAGACCGCGACCGCGCGGAAGACGTTCGGCCTGGCGCACGCGAGGGCGTTGCTCATCCCGCCGCCGTAGCTGAAGCCCATCGCGAAGCGCTGCGTCGTGTCGATGCACAGCGCGGCGTCGAGCTGCTTGATCATGTCGTCGGTGAAGGTCACGTCCTCACCGCCGGTGTTGGCCCAGCCGTTGCTGATGCCCTGCGGCGCGACGAAGATCGCGCTGTTGTTCGCCAGCCGCTGCTGGCCGTAGTAGGCCCAGTTCGCCCCGTCGGCGCCACCGGAGTGGACGTCGTTCGCGGTGCCGCCCCACCAGTGGTACCCGAAGATCAGCCGGTAGGGGCGGTTCCGGTCGTAACCGTTCGGCAGCCTCAGCAGGTAGTTGCGGCTCTTGCCACCGCTCTGGATCGTGTGGCTGCCGCTGTTCAGCGCCGGGGCCTTGCCGCACCCGGCGGTGGCCGCCGCCGTGCCCACCTCCTGCGGCGCCGAGGGCGTCACAGCTTGCGCGGGACTGCCCGAGGCCAGGACGAGTGCGGCCGCGATCGCGGCGGATCCCAGCCAGGGCCGGTGTTTCACCATCACAACTCCCTGTGGTTGTCCGGACTTTTCGACGTACTAGCTGCGCTGGAGCTGAAACCGCTGGTTGGCGGCCGCGGTGGCGGTCCACTGGGCGACGCGGGCGCCGTCGGCGGTCGAGGCGCCCCGCACGTCCGCGGCCAGGCCGCTCTGCCGGTTGCGCAGGCCGATCACCCCGCCGCCGTGGTCGGCCACCTGCCACTGCTGGTTCACCGCACCGGTGTCCGGCTGCTGGACGAGGTCCGCACCGCTGGCCGACCCCGTCGTCTGCAGGACCAGACCGCTGTGCCGCGCCCGGATCCGGTAGAAGCCGCCACCCGAGTCGAGGAAGTCGAACTGCTGGTTGTGCCCGCCGGTGGCCTGCCACTGGACCAGTGGTGCGCCGGCGGTGGTGGCGGCGCCGCTGATGTCCGCGAGCTTTCCGCTGTGCTGGGCGGCCAGCCGGTAGTACACCCCGGTTTCCACCACCGACTCCGCCGCCTGCCCGGTGGCCCGGTAGGTGTGCCCGGCCTGCCCGGTGAACTCGATCAGGTCGGCTTCCGGCTTCGACGGCTGGACGGCGGCGCCGGTGGTCTGGTCGACCAGTTGCCAGGTGCCGGTGAACAGGCTGCTGCGCACCCGGACGGGCCCGGTCCGGTCCGGGGTCACGGTCAGCTCACCCGGCTTGCCGCCGCTCCACCCCGCGCCGACCGTGCAGCCACCACGCCCGCGCAGGCCGGAGAACTTCCCGGACGGCCAGGCCGGTGGCAGCGCCGGCAGCACGTGCAGCTCACCGTGGTGGCTGTGCAGCAGCATTTCGGCGATGCCCGAGGTGGCACCGAAGTTGCCGTCGATCTGGAACGGCGGGTGCAGGTCGAACATATTGGGCGCCAGCCGGTCCGGGGCCACCAGCAGGCGGAGCAGGTCGTGGGCCCGGCCGCCCTCCTCCAGCCGCGCCCAGAAGTTGATCTTCCAGGCGAGCGACCAGCCGGTACCGGCGTCCCCGCGCAGTTCCAGCGTCCGGCGGGCGGCCGGGTACAGCTGGGGCGTGCCGCGCCGGGTGATCTGGTTGCTCGGGTGCAGGCCGTAGAGGTGGGAGAGGTGCCGGTGCCCCGGCTCCACCTCCACCCAGTCGTGCAGCCATTCCTGGATGTTGCCGCGCGAGCCGATCTTCATCGGCGCCAGCTTCTTCCTCGCCGCCAGCACCTGGTCGCGGAAACCGGCGTCCACCCCGAGCACGTCGGCGGCACCGGCGCAGCCGTCGAACAGGTCGCGCAGGATCTGCAGGTCCATCGTCGGCCCGGCGCACACGCTGGCGTTCGGGTGGTGGAGCGCCTCCGGCGAGTTCGACGGATTGGTGACCAGGTGCCCCGAGCCGGGATCGGTGACCAGGGTGTCGAGGAAGAACTGCGCCGCGCCCTTCATCGCCGGGTAGTTCTGCTGGAGGAACGCGGTGTCGCCGGTGAACCGGTAGTGCTCCCAGATCAGCGTGGCCAGCCAGGCGCCGCCGGTCGGCCACATGCCCCACACCGCCCCGTCGACGACCGAACTGCCGCGCCAGCCGTCGGTGTTGTGGTGGGTGACCCAGCCGCGGGCGCCGTACTGCGTGCTCGCGGTGCGGCCGCCCGTCACGGTGAGGTCGCTGATCAGGTCGAACACCGGCTCGAAGCATTCGGCGAGGTTCGTGGTGCCCGCCGGCCAGTAGTTCATCGGCAGGTTGGCGTTGAGGGTGTACTTCGAGTCCCACGCCGGGTTGAGCTGGTCGTTCCAGATGCCCTGCAGGTTCGCCGGCTGGGTGCCCGGCCGCGAGGACGAGATGAGCAGGTAGCGGCCGTACTGGAAGAGCAGCGCGGAGAACTGCGGGTCGTGGGTGGTGGCGTGCTGGGCGATCCGGACGTCGGTGGGCTGATCGGCCGCGGCGGTGCGGCCGACGTCGAGGGTGACCCGGCCGAACAACTGCTGGTAATCGGCCACGTGCCTGCTGCGCACGACGTCGTGCGCTACGCCCTTGGCCCCCTTCAGCCAGGTCCCGGCGATACCCCGGTAGTCGCCGTTGACGTTCTGGAAGTCGACGTAGCTGGTGCCGATCGAGATCAGCAGCGTCGCGCTGTTCGCGTTCGACACCCGCAGCGTGCCACCGGAACCGCTGGTGCTCCCGCCCTCGGCCACCACGGTGGCCAGCGCGAGGAACCGGACCGAGCCGGGGATCCCCCGCTGGTCACCCGAGATGCCGTCCAGGGCCAGCGTGGTGCTGTCCGGGTGGGACACCGTCACGCGCTGCGGGCTGCCGAACGCGGCCGTGAACGTCACCGAGCCGGGTACCTCGGCGGTCAGGCGCACCACGATCACCTGGTCCGGCGCGCTGGCGAACGCTTCACGCCGGTACCGCACGCCGTTCACGACGTAGGTGACGACCGTGGTGGCGGTGGTGAGGTCGAGCCACCGCTCGTACGCGGAGACCCCGTTCATGCCGGGCAGGGTCAGGGTGAGGTCGCCGACCGGCTGGTAGGCCAGCTGCCCGGCGGGGCTGCCGAGCATGGCCTGGTTGATCCGGTCCTGCGCCTGCGTCCACTGCCCGGCGAAGACCAGCTGCCGGATCTGGGCGAGTGCGCCGGCGCCCTGCGGGTTGTCGTAGTTGTGGGGGCCGCCCGCCCAGACCGTGTCCTCGTTGAGCTGCAACCGTTCCGTGCCGGTGCCGCCGAAGACCATGGCGCCGAGGTGCCCGTTGCCGATGGGCAGCGCACGCAGCCAGTCGCTGCCGGCCGGTTCGTCGTACCAGAGCGCCAGGTCACCCGCGGCCCGCACCTCGGCCGGGGCGGCCGAGCCGGTCCGGGGCAGCGCCGTCCACCCGGCGGGCACCAGTGCCGCGCCGAGCTTCATCGCCTGTCGCCGGTTCAGCTGCGGCATCCCCGTGTCCCCCTCACTGGGTGGCCCAGCGCTGGTTGGTGCCGCCGGTGCAGGTCCACAGCTGGACCGCCGCGCCGTTCGCCGTCGCGGAACCGCCGACCTCCAGGCACAGTCCGGATTGGACGTTGGTGATGCTGCCGTCGGCGTTCCGGTTCCACTGCTGGTTGGCGCCGCCGTGGCAGGTCCAGATGATCGCCGCCGTGCCGTTGGCCGTCCCGGCGCCCGACGCGTCGAGGCACCGGCGCGAATCCCCGGAGTAGACGGTCAGTTCCTTGGCCGAGGTGTGACTCCACTGCTGGTTGGCACCGTTCCAGCAGTCCCAGATCTGCGTCTGGGTGCCCGTCGCGGTGGTCTGGTTCGGCACGTCGAGGCACCGGTTCGCGCCCACCGCCCGCAGCGGACCGCCCTGGCCACCGCCGCCACCGCCGTTGAGCGCGTCGAGCACGGCCTGGTATGCCTGCTTCTTCTGGTAGTTGGTGTCGAACAGCAGCGGGGTGTCGTTGGGGCGCCAGGTGTAGCGGTCGGTGATGCCCCAGGTGGTGATGCCGGTGCAACGGGTTACGGCCAGGCAGGCCTGCGTGACCTGCCGGTACACGTTGGCCTGGCCCGAGCCGGAACCACCGACGTCCAGTTCGGTGATCTGCACGTCGACGCCGAGGTCGGAGAAGCGCCGCAGGTTCGCCTCGTAGCTGCTGAGGTTGGAGTTCGAGCCGAGGTGGCTCTGCATGCCGACGCAGTCGATCGGCACGCCGCGGTTGCGGAAGTCGACCACCATGTTGTAGATGGCGGTGCTCTTGGCGTTGATGCCGTCGGTGTTGTAGTCGTTGTAGCAGAGCTTGGCGCCCGGGTCGGCGGTGCGGGCGGCGCGGAAGGCGTCCTCGATGTACCCGTTGCCGATCCGCTGCTGGAAGATCGACTGTCGGCGGCTGCCGTTCTCCTCGAACGCCTCGTTGACCACGTCCCAGGAGTGGATCCTGCCCTTCCAGTGCCCGGCGACGCCGTTGATGTGGCCGAGCATCGCCTGGCGCAGGTCGTTGCCGTACAGGCCGCCGACCCAGCCGGGGTACTGCGTGTGCCAGACCAGGGTGTGGCCGCGCACGCTCATGCCGTGGCTGGCGGCGTAGTTGACGATCTGGTCACCGCCGCCGAAGGTGAACTGGTTGCGGTTGGGCTCGGTGGCGTCCCACTTCATCGCGTTCTCGGCCACGATGCTGTTGAACTCGCGGTTCAGCGTGGACGAGTAGGCGGCGTCACCGAGGAGGTTGGGCACGACCGCGGCGCCGAAGTAGCGGCCGCTCTGCGCCGCCGCGGCACCGAGCGTGTCCGCGGCCTGCGCGGTCCCGGCGGACAGCACGAGCGTGGACGCCGCCAGGCCGGCGGTCGCCACCGCGGCGAGGACCGACCGGAGCCGGCCGCGCCGGTGGGGGGATGAGCTGAGCATGGCAACCCTCATTTCGTCGTTGAAATCGGAGGGGGGAGCCGCCGCCCCCGGGTCTCCCAGGTGGGGGCGGCGGCCGGTCTCCTCAGCCGGGTGAGCTGGTCTGGGTGAGCAGGCCCATCCGCCAGGGCAGGTGGAGGTACTCGCCGGTCGAGCCGGGGGCCATGCCCTGGTACACGTACTGGAGCCGGCCCGGGTCGATGGTCAGCGTCTGGTCGTTGCTCGCGCGGATCAGTTCGCCGTGGCTGATGTCGTCCGTCCAGCGCCCGTCCGGGAACGTGACGTTGTTCTTCCCGGCGAACGGCCGGCTTTCCGAAGCGGCGAGCGGGGTCCAGTCCCCGGTGAGGCTGTCCGCGGTGAACGACCGGAAGTAGCGCCCGTTCGCCCCGATCGCCTCCTGGATCAGCAGGTACTGGTCCGCCCCGGCCAACTTGTACACGTTGGTCGCTTCGAACAACGCGGATCTGGTGTCCGACAACACGATCTCGGTGTTGCCGAAACCGTGGGGGAAGTCCGCCACCGTGGTCTGTGCCCGGTAGACGTGGCCGTTGTCGTCGCTGAAGAACAGGTAGCAGTTCTCGCTGTCGCAGATGACCCAGAAGTCGATCCAGAAGCCGTCACCCTTGTTCTCGGTGACGATCGGCGGTTCCTGGTCGATGAACCGGCGCGGCGCCGACCACGACCGCGGATCGGCCGGGTCGGTGCTGGTCGAGTAGGCCGGCGGGGCGGTCTGGTAGACCAGGTACCACAGGTCCTGCGGGGCGAAGTGGAACAGCTGCGGTGCCGCGCGGTAACCGGGGCCGATCGCCGACGCGGTGTCGAGATAGGTGTGCGGGGCCGCCGCGGCCTGCGACCAGTCGCCGAAGCTGAAGTGCACCAGGCCCCACCCCGACGGGCTGGCCGTGGTCGCGTAGACGATCCACTGGTCTTCGTGCCGGACCACGGTGAAGTCCTTGACAGCCAGGGCGTCCGGGTGCTGGGCGTCCGGTTTCGGCCCGGCCAGCACCCCGCTCGAGGTCCACCGGAAGGCCGTCGGCAGCGCGCCGCCGGGGTGCCCGGTCACCGGGCCCAACTCCCACTGCTGGTCGGCATCGTGCTCTTCCTTCCGCTACGGGGTGGTGAGGTCGAAGCGCTGCAGGGTCACCGCGCCGCCGAGGGCCTGGGTGGCGTGGTTGAACACGGCGAACCGGTAGCCCATGAAGAAGGTCCAGTTGTGGTTCATGGTGAACGCCGGGCCGAACGGGGTGAAGTTCACGCCGTCGGTGCTGTAGGAGAACCGCGCCTGCCTGCCCGCACCCGGCCGGATGTCGGCGTTGGCGCGCAGGAACACCCGGGTTCCGGCGAAGTCGGCGCCCGCGACCTCGGTGCCGGTGTTCGTGGTGTTCCAGTTGCCGTCCATGGTCAGGTTGTTCACCACCACCACCCGGTTCCGCCCGCCGTCGCGTTTGACGCCGATCCAGGCGGAGGAGTCGCGCAGCATGGCGAGCCCGGTGCGGTCGCCGTCCCGCATCGCCGAGAGGTCGAGGGTCACCGTCGCCGTCGAACTCGGGCCCTGGATGCGGTGGGTCAGGGTGTTGCGCGCCGAGTACAGGTCGTTGGTCACCGTGGCGGTCTGCAACCGCAGTCCGTTGCCCACCGAGTACTTCGAGGTGTCGGGGTTGTGGTTCCACTCCCACTGCGGGCCGAGCGCGGTGCCGGTGAAGGTGTCCGCGCCGATCATCGGCTTGACCGGGCGCGGGGTCAGGTTCGGGAACGGGTAGCTGGCGCCCCACCTGCCGTTCACCGTCTGCACCTTGGGCCAGCCGTCGGCGGTCCAGGTGATCGGCGCGAGCGCGGGCACGCGGCCACCGGGGTAGGCGTCGACGAAGGCCAGGTAGTACCACTGGCCGTGCTGGGTCTGCACGAGCCCGCCCTGGTGCGGCACTCCCCCGCCGGAGATCGGGCCGGGCAGGTCGAGCAGCACCTGCCCGAGCGTGTACGGGCCGAACGGGTTGTCCGCCTTGAGGATGTACTGGCCGTTCGCCGGGCGGGTCAGGAAGATGTAGTACTTCCCGTCCCGCTTGTAGAACCGCGCGCCTTCCAGGGTGCCGATGTTCGACGGGGTGGTGAACACCTGCTGCGAGCGCACTTCGCTCTTCCCGTCCGGCGACAGCTGCGCGACACTGATGTTCGTGTTGCCGTACGCGACGTACACGGTGTCGTTGTCGTCGAACAGCAGGCCCGCGTCGTAGTAGCACTTGTTGATCGTGGTGTGCCGCTGCCACGGTCCCTCCACCGCCGACGCGGTGTAGATGTGGGTGTTGGCGAAGTCGACGCAACCACCCCAGTAGAAGGTGTTGTTGCTCTTGCGGTGGTTGAACATCGACGCCCAGATCCCGCGGACGTAACCGCGGCCGCCGGTCAGGTCGTACTTGCTGCCGAAGTCCAGGCGCGGCACCGAATGACCGGCGAACTCCCAGTTCACCAGGTCGTACGACCGCAGGATCGGCGCGCCCGGCGAGTAGTGCATGGTGGACGCCGAATAGTAGTAGGCGTCGTTCACCCTGATGATGTCGATGTCCGCGAAGTCCTGCCACAGCACCGGATTGCTGTAGGTGGCTTGGGGTGCGCTCCCCGCTGGTGCCGCGTGCACCAGCCCCGCGGCGGCGACCAGTGCCACCGCCAGTGTCCACAGTCGACGACGTGACCTCACTGCTGTCCCCTTCCGGCGGGCACCCAGCGCTGGTTGGCCTGCCCGTTGCAGGTCCACAGCACCACGGCCGTGCCGTTCGCGGTGCCCGCTCCGCTGACGTCCAGGCACAGTCCCGAACCGGCGTTCGTGATGGAGCCGTTGGCGCTGGGGGTCCACTTCTGGTTGCTCTGGCCGTTGCAGGGCCAGGTGATCACCCGGGTGCCGTTGCCGGTGCCCTGGTTGTAGGCGTCGAGGCACTTGTCCCCGAAGACGCGGATCTCACCGCCCGCCCAGGTGGTCCACAGCTGGTTCGCCGCGGTGTGGCAGTCCCAGATCAGCGTGTTCGCCCCGGACGCGGTCGAGGCGTTGTCGACGTCGAGGCAGCGGCCCGAGCCTTCACCGCGCAGGCGGGCCGTCGTGTTGGCCAGTGGTGCCCCGCCGGAGACCCGGTACGCCGCCACGCCGTGCGCCGGCACGCTCGCGGTCACCTGGCCGGTGGTGCTGGACACCGCCCCGGTCCACAGGTCGGTCAGCGTGTACGGCCCGCCGGACAAGCCGAGCTGCGCGGCCGTGGTGCTGATCGTCGTGGTGCCGCCACCGCGGTTGAACAGGCCGACCGCGACCGAACCGTCCGCCAGCGGTTTGGCGAACACCTCCACGTCGCCGTCGTCCCGCACCCGCCGCCCACCGGCGCCGAGGCTGTCCTGGTTCACCGCCAGCAGCCGCGGGTTGCGCAGGATCGCGCTGACGTCGGCGGACATGGTGCGGATGTCGTTGCCCGCCATCAACGGCGCGGCCATCAGCGCCCACAACGCGAAGTGCGCCCGGGATTCGGTCAGCGTGAGCCCCGGCCTGCCGACCACCAGCATGTCCGGGTCGTTCCAGTGCCCCGGTCCGGCCTGCGCGGCCAGCGGCGCGTTGACGTCGACGACGTTGCCGACCCCCATGGGATAGCTGTTGACGTTGCCGTTCTGCCAGATGTCGAGCAGGTCCTCGGTGGTCCGCCACAGGTCGGCGACCGCGCCCCAGTCGTACTTGTCACCGGTGATGGCGTGGAAGCTGTTGGGGTTGATGCTGTAGACGATCGGGCGTCCCGTCGCCCGCACCGCGTCGCGCATGAGGGTGAACCGGGCCACCTGCTCGTCGCGCGTGCCCTCCGGTGAGCACCAGTCGTACTTGAGGTAGTCCACTCCCCACGAAGCGAAGGTGCCGGCGTCCTGGACCTCGTGCCCCTTGCTGCCGGTCGAGCCGGGATGCGTGCCGACGCGCTGGGCGCAGGTCCGTTCGGTGGGCACCTGGTAGATGCCGAACTTCAAGCCACGGCTGTGGATGTAGTCACCCAGCGCCTTCATCCCGCTCGGGAACTTCGACGGGTGGGCCCGCAGGTTTCCCTGGGCGTCGCGTTGCGGGTCGAACCAGCAGTCGTCGACCACCACGTACCGGTATCCGGCGTCGCGCATCCCCGAAGCGACCATCGCGTCGGCGGCCTGCCGGACCACCGCTTCGTTCACCCCGCAACCGAAGCTGTTCCAGCTGTTCCAGCCCAGGGGCGGGGTGAGCGCCGGACTGCCGGGGGCGGCCGCGGCCACCGGCTGGTCCGGCGCCCCGGCGTGCCCGGCGGACAGCGCGGCGGCCACCACCAGCGCGGTGGCGAACAAGCGGATCAAGCACGTGCTGGGTCGCGCGGGCATCGTTGCCCCTTCCCTCACGTAGGCGAAATCGGTGCGATCACGGGGTTTCAGCCGATCCGGAGGTGCTGCATGTGAACGCTAACATGACCGCGAGCACCGGAACAAGCCGTAATCTTCGGGATCGGAGCCGAAACTTTCGATTCATACAGTTAGCGCCAACATGCCGACACCCCAAGGAGTCCGGCACCATGATCGAACAGGGATTCTTGTCCACTTTGGATCTTCGGCCCACCCGGAAGGCGGCGCCGGCCTCGGAGGCACGTCACTTCCTGGTGGCCGATGTTTCTGACTCATCTCGGCTGGGTGGTGGCGCGTGCGACAGCATAGCGCCGGAGCTTGCCTGGCAGTCAAGGGAGAGAGGCGAGAACAGCGCGGGTTCGGCATGGATTAGTCTGATCCATCCGGCTGACGGCTTGTCGATGAGTGGCTCATATGGTGCACTGGTGGCCGCAGTCGTACGACGTCGAGCACCTCCCCCGCCTGAAGGAGACCCCGTGTTCGCGTCCTTTTCCCCCGCCCCCGGGCGCCGTCGCGGCCACCACCGTGCTCCACGCCGCGCCCACCGGCAGCGGCACCAGTTGCTCCGCCACCGAACCGTGCTCGCTGGCCGGTGCGCAGGCCGGGGTGCGAGCCAGGGCCACCACGATGCCGGGTGACCTCGTCGTGGAACTGGCGGGCGGCACCTACCGGCTTTCCGAAGCGCTGCGGCTGACCGCGGCGGACTCCGGCCACAATGGTCATCGTGTCGTGTGGCGCGCTGCCCCGTCGGCCCGTCCGGTGCTCACCGGCGCCCGCGCCGTCACCGGCTGGTCCCCCGCCGACGCCGGGAGGAACATCTGGCGGGCGAACGCCGTCACCGGGATCGATTCCCGGCAGCTGTACGTCGACGGCGCGATGGACCTGACCGCCCAGCACCGGGTCGAGGTGGAGAGCGTCAACTCGTTCACCGACCGGTATTCGCCCGTGCAGAGCACCAGCGGGAACGTCATCACCATGCGGCAACCCGCGTGGAACAACAACACCTTCGGCTACGACACGCTCACCGCCCCGCACCGGGCGGGCCCGTTCTACCTGGCCAAGGCCTACGAGTTCCTCGACTCCCCCGGCGAGTGGTACCTCAGCCCGCCGACCGGCACGCTGCACTACCGCCCGCTCGCCGGGCAGAACCCGAACGACCTCAGCGTGGAACTGCCGGTGCTGCAGTCGCTGGTGCAGGTCGGGGGCACCTACGACGCACCGGCGCACGACCTGGCCTTCAGCGGGATCACCTTCACCGGCACGCTGGGACGCCGACGGGCTGGCCGCCGTCGGCCGGGGGATCCGCGCGTCGGTCGCCAGCGGCGAGAACCTGTCCGGCCTGGAACAGTTCCGCCCGCTGCTGGCCGCGGGGGGCCGTCGACGTGGTGCAGACCAGCGCGGTCTGGGGCGTCACGCACTTCCTGCGGGTCGCCGTCCTGGCGCACGCGCACGACCTGCCGGTCAGCCCGGTCGGGAACACGCTGGTCGGCCTGGTGCACGCCGCCACCTCGGTGCCGAACCACCTGGCCGCCGAACTGCAGGACCTCCGGCCGCCCCACGGCGTGCTGGTCGACGCGCAGGTGGCAGACGGCCACTTCGTCCTCGGCGACTCGGCGGGCAACGGCCTCCGGGTCGACGAGGCCCTGATCCGCGCGCGCCAACCGGCCGGTGGTGGCCCGACCGTCCGCCCGGAGTCCGCCGGGCTCCGCCTGCTCACCGTGCCGGACGGCAGGCCGGCGGTCCACCGGCCGGGCGTCGTGCGACCGCTGCCACTCCGTCAGACGGCCAGAACAACCCACGACCGGCTGCCTACGGGGAGCCCTGGCGTCACACCGGCGGAGCCACCCCGACCGGCGGGCCGACGCGGAGGCTGAACTGCTGGTGGCGGTCGCGGTAACCGGCGACCGTTGCCGTGATCGTGGTGCCCCGGGCCGGCCAGCGCGTGTGGTCGCGGACGTCGACGCCGCCGGGCCGGTAGCTGATGGCATCGATCACCGCCGAAGTGCCTGGCGCATCCGGCAATGAGACGAACATGCCGAAGGACGCGTGTGCTTCGACCACCACCGGAACTTGCGCACCGACGGGATGACGGCGCTTGAGCTCGGCCCACTCGCTGAGCAACGGCTTCCTTCGCTCTGGTCAGCGGAAGATGAGCAGCACGCCGAGGGAGCCGACCACGGCGAGCCCGATACCGGCCAAACCATAGGGCACCGGGCGTTGCTGCCACCGCCTGCCGAGGGCGAAGGTCCGGTCCAGGGCGAAGCGGCCCGGACCGGCGAACAGGACAGCCAGGATCATCGCGGTCTGCATGACGTCGACGGCGATGTTGCGGCCCGGGTTCGGCAGCAGGGGCGCGCCCCAGCGCAGCACCAGCAGGTTGATCGCCATGCCCAGCAGGCCCGCCGCGCCGAGCGGGGTGCCGAGGCCGAGCAGGACCAGCAGGCCACCGCCGAATTCGGTCAGGCCGGCCACCCACGACAGCAGCATGGTGTCCCCGGTGTACCCCCAGCCCCGCTCCCCCGGCGCGTTCAGCTGGCTCGCGAAGCCCGCCAGCCCGGGACCGCCGAAGGCACCGAACAGCTTTTCCACGCCCTTGCCGAGGAAGATCACGCCGAGGCACAGCCGCAGCACGAGCAGCGCCAGATCGGTACCGGTGGTGGTGGAACGGACAGCGGAACCAGGCAAAGAGGTCACGGCGTCAAGTTGGGCTAGCCATAGCTGACTTGTCCAGATCGGTAGTGGCGCATGCGGCTGAACCCGAAGGCGGCGCAACCGGCGGTCAGGCAGGCCGCGCTGATCCAGATGGCCGGGCGCAACCCGGCGAGCGCACCGAGGTAGCCCCCGAGCAGGCCGCCCAGGGGGACGGCGCCGTCGATGACCAGCCGGTACGAGGCGGTGACGCGGCTCAGCTGGTGCGACGGCACGAGTTCGGCGCGGATGCTGAGGGCGTAGATGTTGAACACGGCGAGTCCCGCCCCGTGCAGGACGAGGCCGGCCAGCAGCAGGGCGATCGTCAGCACCGGGCCGCCGGTGGCGGCGGGCACGGCGAACAGGGCGACCGAGCTGAGCGCCATGGCGAGCACCGTGACCAGGCCGCTGCTCAGCCGCCTGCCGATGCGCCCGGCCACCAGCGCCCCGGCCAGCGCCCCGGCGCTGCCCGCGGCCAGCAGGCCGCCGAGCAGACCGGCGGACAGGCCGAGCACCTCGATCCCGTACAACAGGTACAGCGTCAGGATCGCCTGTTCGAAGCAGTTGAACACGGCCGACTGCGCGGCCAGTGCCCGCAGGTACCCGTTGCGGAAGGTCAGCCGCAGGCCGTCGAGCATGTCCCGCCACAGCGACCGCGACTCCCGCTTCGGCGGCTCGGGTTCCGGCCGCCTGATCCCGGCGAGGCCGAGCGCGGCGAGCAGGTAGGTCACCGCGTCGACCAGCAGCACGAACGGAGCGGCGAACAGGCTGACCAGCAGGCCGCCGAGACCCGGGCCGCCGATCTCGGCGATCGAGTAGGTCGATTCGAGCCGGGAATTCGCCTGCACCAGCTGGTCGCGCTCGACCAGCGTGGGCAGGTAGGACACGTAACCGATGTCGAAGCAGACGGTCAGCGCGCCGATCAGCGCGCTGATCACCAGCAGGGCCGCCAGGGTGAGCCAGTCGGCGGCGAAGAGCAGCGGGACCAGGCCCAGCAGCACGGCCCGGCCGAGATTGGTCAGCACCAGCAGCGGCCGCCGCCGGTGGTTGTCCAGCCACACCCCGGCGGCCAGCGCCACCACCAGCACGGGGGCGGTCTGCGCGGCCCGGAGCCAGCCGAGCTGCTCGGCACCGGCGCCGAGGTGCAGGATGGCGATCAGCGGCAGCACCAGCAGGGTGAGCTGGCTGCCGATCTGGGACAGCGTTTCCCCGCCCCAGAGCTTGGTGAAGTCGTGGTTGCGCCAGAGGCTCCCGGTGGGCGGCGCGCCGGTCACGACCGGTCCATCGCCCAGCCGCCGAGGTCCCACTGTTCCGGCGGGACCAGGTTCGGCGCCGTTTTCGGGTTGTCCGCGTACTGGCGGTACAACCCGGCGTTGTGCTGCCGGATCTTGCTCCCGGCCCCGGTGAGCGCCTGCCGTTCGGAGAGGTCGACCAGCCACAGTGGACGCAGTTCGGCACCGCGGAACGCTTTGGACACCGCGTTTTCGATGCCCGCGTGCAGCCAGCGGGCCCCGGTCTCCACACCGCGGCGGAAGGTGCTGTAGTACATCAGGTTGAAGTACTCCGAAGCGTCCTTCAGCAGTTCGTAGTCGAAACCGACCCAGCGCACGAACAGCGTGCCGCGCCACGGGTAGTAGAGGCAGAAGCCCGCGAGTGCCCCCGCCGCGGTGTGCAGCAGGGCGACCGTGGCGTCCTCCGGCAGCGTTTTCGCGTGGTTCTCCAGCGCGGCCAGTTCGGTCTCCGCATCGGTCCGGTGGCCGTACCGGTTCAGCGTGGCGGCGGCCAGCCCGCCGAGGTCGCGGTAGTGGTCGGCGAGCCGGGCGTGGGTCACGGTGTGCCCGGCTTCGCCGAACTTCTTCACGTCCTGCCGGACCATCCGGCGCCGGTTGCCGGACAGCGATTCGAGCCAGGCGTCCCAGCCGCCGTCCGGGATGCGGATCCAGGCGTCGATGTCGAGCAGCACCGGCGGGGCGCTGACCCCGGCTTCGTGCAGTGCCAGTGCGTCGCCGGAGGTCAGGTACATGGCGACGCAGGCCTGGTCCGTTCGCTGCCGCAGCTCGGCGAGCAGGCGGCCGGCGGTGCCCGGTGCACGGTCGAGGCCGAGCAGGTGCGTCTGGTAGCCCTCCCGGGCACCGACCAGCAACCCCGCGTCGGCGATCGGCGGCAGGCCCCGTTCGGTGAGCGCGTCGTTCCAGTTGTACCGGGACCACGGCGGCAACTGCCCGGCGGCGACCGTGGGCACGGCGCACACCGGCTCGTCGCCGTCGAAGGCGACCACGGCGTCGCCCGCCGAGCCGTAGTCGGTTTCGCAGAACCGCAGCCAGCCGCTCGACGAGTAGAAGTGCGGTCCCGCCAGCGAATCCCACTGCGCCGCGGTGAGCCCGCCGAGGGTGTTCACAACGTCTCCGGGGAGGTGTTCTGGCACTGGGCGAGCTTTTCGTGCAGGGCACGGAGACGCGGTTCGCAGAACGCGGCGTCCTCGTCCGTGGCGGGGTACCACAACGACCACAGCTTCTCTTCGCGGAAGCCGTACTTGCGCTTGAAGTCGTCGTTGCCGCGGCCGAACTCGATCCGCTGCCAGCCGCGGTCCCGGCCGGTGGACAGCAGTTCGTAGAGCAGGAACAGGTACGGGCTGGCTTCCCTGGCCGCCGCGTGGTCCATACCACCGACCCACAGGTGCAACTGGCCCTCGTGCTCCAGCGCCAGGAACCCGCCGACCGTGCGGCCGCCGAACTCCGCCCGGAACAACCTGCCGTAGGGGGTGGCGAGCACGGCCCGCATGGTCGGCAGGTCGTAGAGCAGGGGCCAGTCGTGCCGGGTGGCCGAACCGTTGGCGAAGTCGATGATCTCCTGGATGGACCCGTCGCCCGGTGACCGTTCCTCGACCAGGCGCACCCCGGCCTCGGTGGCGCGCCGCCAGCGCCGCCGCCAGTCGGTGCGGGCGCTCTTGGACAGCTCGCCCATCACCGGGTCACCGCCCTCCCCCGGTATCCGGTAGTAGGTGTTGTCCAGGCGCACGGTCAGGGCGGGCGGGCGCGTGGCACACCAGCGCCGCGCGGGGCCCTCGCGCAGGTCGAGCACCAGCACGCCGTGGGCGTGGTGTTCCCGTGCCGCGGCCAGGGCTTCGTCGACCGCACGCGCGGCGGCGTTCTCGTCGTCGGCCAGGTGTTCCGGGCCGAACACCGCGTACACCGAGCCGATCGTGACCACCGGGCGCTGCCACGTCGGGCCGGTGCCGGTGTCGATCTCGTAGCCGTGCCAGAACGGCGAGTACTCCAGGAGGTAGGTCGGCGGGTCGTGGGGCCGCAGCACCCGCTGCCGTTCGATCGCCGAACCGGCCCAGGCGGCCGTCCACTCCGGGGTGTCGTAAACGCTGCGAGTGTGCATCGGCCCCTCCCGTTGACGTCGGATTCCGCTCACCCCGCCGCGCTGGCCAGCCCGCCCGCGGTTTCCCCGCCGTCGATGACGATCGCCTGGCCGGTGATGAACGAGGCCTCGGGTGAGGCCAGGTAGGCACCCAGCGCGGCGATCTCCTCGGGCCTGCCCCAGCGGCGCAGCGGAATCCTGGCTTCGCTGGCGCGCAGTTCCTCGCGGCTGTATTCGGCTTCCTGCATCGGGGTCAGCACGTAGCCGGGGCAGATGGCGTTGACCCGGATCTCCGGCGCCAGTTCCAGCGCCAGCGTCTGGGTCAGCGACAGCACCCCGGCCTTGCTGGCGTTGTAGGCGGCGTACCCGGGCATGCCCACCATTCCGCTCACCGAGGCGGTGTTGACGATGGTGCCCGCCCCGGCCGCGGCCATCCGGCGCGCGGCTTGCTGGGCCACCAGGAAGACCCCGCTCAGGTTGACCGAAAAGGTGTGGCGCAGCTGGGTTTCCGAGGTGTCCAGGAAATCGGCCCGCTCGCTGACCCCGGCGTTGTTGAACAACACGTCGAGGCCGGGCCAATGGCGGTCGAGTTCGGCGAACGCCGCCCGTACCGCATCGGCGTCGGAAACGTCGGCGGGCACGCCGAAAACAATCCGCGGATCGGCGTCCAGCGCGTGCGCCAGCGCTTTCCCGTCGCGGTCGAACACGGCCACTTCCGCGCCGTCGTCGGCGAACCTGCGCACCAGTGCGGCGCCGATCCCGGAGGCTCCGCCGGTCACCAGGACTCGCACGCCGCGCCCTCCCCAGCCGATCGGAATTCGTGGCCGCCGAACAAGCTAGCACGCCGGCCCGCCGGGAGCTCATCGATCATGGGCGGCCGCCCTTTCCGCCGTCGTTTACTGTGGCCGCATGTCCTTCCCGGTGAGCGAAGAACTGGTGATCGAACGGCCGGAGCGCTACGGCGGTGAACTCGGGGCCAACCTGGCAGAACACCTCGAGTGGTACCGGCGCGCGCTGCTGCGCAAGTGCGCCGGGCTGTCCGAACGGCAGCTCACCACACCGGTGCCGCCGGTGGACTGGGCCCCGCTGGGCCTGGTGCAGCACCTCGGCTGGGTGGAACGCCGTTGGCTGCACTGGGGTTTCGCCGCCAAACCGGTCCAGCCCTACCCCGAGCGGGCGAACGGGAACGGCCACGACGCCGAATTCGTCATCCTTTCCGGTGACACCGCCACGGCGGTGGTCAAACGGTACGAAGCGGAACTGGACATTTCGCGGGAAGTGGTCGCCGGACGGCGGATGGACGAAATCGCGGCCATCGGCGGCCGATTCACCCAACCGGGGAAAGCACCCGCGCTCGGCGACATTCTCCTGCACCTGGTGCAGGAATACGCCCGGCACGTCGGTCAGCTCGACGTCGTGCGGCAAGCCATCGACGGCGCCGTGGGGGAATAGGGCCGGGCTCACCCCACGCCGAGCATCGCCGCCATCCGGTGCACTTCGGCGTCGAACGCCTCCCGGAAAGCGCGGCCGGCGGGTGCTTGGCAGGCGAAGCCGGTCTCCACGTCCAGTTTTCCGGCCTTGACCTCGAGATTGACCCAGCCGACGGCGTTGTCGCCCCAGCACAGCGGCAGCGCGTAGTAGCCGAACTGCCGCTTGGCCGCCGGGGTGTACGCCTCGAAGCGGTACTGCCAGCCCCAGAGGTGCTCGAACCGGCCGCGGTCCCAGACCACGGGGTCGAAGGGGGCCAGGAACCGGACGCGGCGCGGGCTTCCGGCCGGGTGGTGGCCGACCGGGGTCAGGTAGGGGACGCCGTCGGCGACGTCCTCCCGCAACGCTCCCCGGCGCAGCAGGTCGCCGACGGCCCGCGGCCCGGCAGGCACCCCGCCGTTGGTGCGCAGCTGCGTCAACGCCCGACGCAATCCGGCCATCGACACCGGGGCCAGCAGCCGGGCCAGAAGCAGCGTCAGCTCGGTGAGGCGTTCGGCGGGGCCGAGCGGTTGCGCGATCGGCGGGCGCGGTGCGTAGACCTTGCGGCCGTTGAGGCGGTTCGCCACCCGGGCCAGGCCGTGGTAGTGCAGCGATTCCAGTGCGCGGGCGGCGGCCGAGGACACCCCGCCCCAGTCGTTGACCTCCCGCGCCCGCCCCAGTTCCGCGCTCGCCTCCTGCGGGGTCAACCGCCCGCGCTCGCGCAGCAGGCCGAGCACCGATCCGGCCGGTCCGGCGGGCTGGAACGGTTCGCCACCACGCGGGTGCAGCAGCGCGCTGTGCGCCGGTGGCAGGGCGCCGTAGGTGTAGAAGAAGTCCTCTTCCAGGCCCAGTTCCGGATAGCGGCGGTCCAGGTCGCCGGCGCGGTGACCACGCACGCGCTGGTGCAGGATCAGGTCCTGGGCCCGCGCCGGACGGCGAATGGGGTCGTACTGCACGAAACCCAGTGCGGCGACGGCGGTTTCGAGCGCGCCGGGTGCGGGCAGGCACACCGCCGCGGCACGCAACCGCTTCACCGCGGCCGAAGGCCGGGAGGGCATGATCGTTCTCCTGTGCTCGCTCGCCACCAGGCTGGAAAGCGTAGCGCCGCACCGCGGGCCGCCCTCAACCCGTCCAGGGCACGGCCGGCCCGTACTCGGCGACGGGACGGCCGTGGTACGCCTGGGCGACCGGGGTGCTCCACTCGTAGTGCCAGAATTCCCACGGGTAGGGCGAGAATCCGGCGTCGATCATCGCCCAGTAGAGGATCCGCCTGCGGTCGCGGAAAACCCGGCCGCCGTTGCCGGGGTTCTCCTCGTAGTACCGAAGCCACGAGACGTCGTCGAACTCGTCGAACCCGGCACCCAGGTCCAGCGGTTCCCCGGCCGGGTCGCACAGGGTGAGGTCCACCGCGCCACCGGTGGAATGCGGCGGCGGCTGCGCCCGGAATTCCGCTTCCGAACGCGGTGGTGGCGCCAGGTAGCGTTCCACGACCTCCTCCCGGCCCTCTGGCGGTAGTGACGCCCGGAACGACTCGACGATCTGCGCCTGCGTTTCCAGCGGCCGCAGCCCGTCCCAGAGCAGCAGGCCGATGCCGTCGGGCAGGGCGGCGGTGACCTGCCGCAGCCGCGCGAGCACGCCCGCGCGCAGCTGGATCCGGTCGGGGGCGCCGGGGATGCCACGGGCGTGGTAGGCCGGGGCGGGGTGGAGGCCCGGTTCGGGCTCCACGGTCACCACGGGATCGTGGGCCTCTTCGATCCGGATGTCTTCGGGCCTGGCCCGCGGCCGTACCGGTGGTATCGAGGTGTCCATCGGGCCTCCGTTCAGGGGAACCACACGCCGGCCAGCTCGGCGCCGAGCGGTTCGGGCAGTTCGACGACCGGCGGCGGGGCCAGTCCTTCCGGGGTGGCGCGGTAACCGAAGGCGTAGGCGCCGACGTTGGGGACCAGCAGCGGCGTGCCCGGGGCGAGCGGGGGCAGCGCGGCCCGGGCGCGGACCACGTCGAACGAGTCCATCAGCGGGCCGACCACGTCCGCCGGGCCGGTACCGGGGCCGGGCCGGGTGCCGATCAGCGGCGGGTCGGCGCCGAGCGCGATGAAGCAGGACTCGAACAGGGTGGCGTAGGCGCTGGCGTCCACGTGGACCAGGCGCCGTTCCCCCAGCACGCGGTCGGCGATCACCCGGGTGAGCAGGGTGAGCGTCGGTTCGCTCAGGTACCGGCCCGGTTCGCAGAGGAAATCGACCCCCGCGTCGAAGCGGTCGGCGAGCCGGCTGGCGATGTCGCCGAAGAAGTCCGGGTGCCGCCGGTGGAATTCCCGCTGCGCCCCGGGAAAGCCGCCGCCGATGTTGACCGTGGGCACGAACAGGCCGCGGGCGGCCAGCTTGGCGTGCAGTTCCGCGACCAGGTCGACACCGAGCCGGAACGGGGTCCCGGCCGCCAGATCCTTGCCCGCGGCACCGACGAAGAAGGACAGGGCCTCCACCGTGGCGCCCGCGTCGGTGATCCTGGCCGCCAACTCTGCCAGCGCTTCGGGGGTGTTCCCGAAGCGCACCACCGATCTGGCCGACTGGCCGGGGGCGGGTGGCAGCACGCGCAGCGTCACCAGCGGCCGTTCGACCACCGGCCGGAGCAGGTCGAACCCCCGCGCGTCGTCGACCACGAACCGGGTCACGCCGAGTTCGGCGGCGGCCCGCAGCGTTTCCGGTGGCAGCACCGGGTGCACCAGGGCGATCCGGGCGGGTGGCACGCCGAGGCCGAGCAGCGTCCGCAGGTGCGCGAGATTGGTGACGTTGAACTCGTCGACCGAGCCGGACAGGGCGGCGAGCAGCCCCGGGTGCGCGTTCGCCTTGGTGGCGAAGGAGATCCGCATGCCGAGGCCGCGGCGCAACCGGTCGACCGCCTGGCGCGCGGCGCCCGGGGTCAGCAACAGCGCCGGGCTCGGCACCGCTTCGGCCGTCACCCAGTCGATCAACCGCTCGAACCGCACCGCGCCCCCTCAGCCGTGTTCGGGGCCACGCAGCAGGTAGCCCAGTTCGAGGCCGGTCGAATCCACCGTGTGATCGGTGGTGACGAACGCGGCCGTGGTCAGTCCCGCCTCTTCGAACAGTTCGTCCCAGAACGCCTTCTTTTCCAGCTGCTGCTCGGTGAAGGTGTGGATGAGGTAGTACGGGTTCCAGAAGTTCGTGGCCAGGCCGTGCCGCATCACCGACGGATCGGTGCTCTCGTCGGCGACCTCGATGACCACCACGTCCATCGACGGGAACGCCTTGACCAGCCCCCGCAGCAGGCCGGCCACCGCCGGGCGGCCGCGTTGCGCGAGGACTTCGTGCAGCACGAACGCGAGCACGGTCAGGTCCGGGCGGCAGCCGTCCGGCGGGGCGGCGAGGAAGTCGGTGGCCGAGGCGTTGACCAGCCGGACGCGGTCGCCGAGCCCGCTCTCCGCGACCAGTTCCCCGGCTTCCCGGTACCCACCCGGATCGGGTTCGACGCCCCAGGCCCGCAGCCCCGGCATCGACCGGCAGAACTCCACCAGGTACAACCCGTTGCCGCAGCCCAGATCCAGCAGTTCGGTGCAGTCCGAGCCCGCCCGGTCGAGCAGTTCACGGGTCATCGGCATCCCGTCGTACCGGGACACCTCGCAGCTGCCGAGGCCGACCTGGCGGCCTTCACGGGTGCAGTACGCGGAACCACGGCGCAACGCCGGGCCCAGCTGGGCCAGCGTCGAGGTGTAGCCGCCGATCATGATCGTGTACCAGGCGCGGAATTCGCCGTAGCCCAGCCCGCGTCCGGTGAGGCGGGCGGTTTCCCCCTCGAAGGCGATCACGCCCTCGTTGGCCAGGTACCGCAGCAGTCCGGTCAGCCGCTCGGGTTCCAGCGACAGTTCCTCGGCGACCGACGCCGGGGTCCGGCCCGCGGGCTCGGCGCTCAGCGCGTCGAACACCCCGGAGTCGAACAGGTGGTGCAGCGCGCCGGCCAGGAAGTGCTCGGCGATGGGCCGGATACCGTCGATGAGCCGCTGCTCGAAACCGGCATCGGTGACGGGCCGGCGGTAGCGGTGGGGCAGCACAACAGCCTCCTCGGTGGTGCCCTGCGGTCAGCGGGACGCCGGATCGTTGTCCTTGGAGAAGTTCCCGTGCCGCACCAGGTCGTACAGGCGCTTGCCGGTGGACGCGGGGGTGAAGAAGAAGTCGGCCCGCTGCGGCCTGCCCAGCACCCCGTACTGGACGAAGTCGCGCAGGGTCACCGCCCAGTACCGCGGGCCCAGGCGCGCCAGCAGCCCGGCGTAGTCGGCGAACCGCATCGAGGGCCCGAACCAGTGGTTGAGCGAGATCGACGGGCTGCGGGACCGGATGTCGTGCCAGCAGCCCCGCGGCATGAACAGCACGTCGCCCGGATGCACGGTGGCGGCCAGGAACGGGGCACCACGCAGCCGCGGGAACCGGCCGGGGTCGGCCTCCGCCAGGTCGACCTGGCTGTTGACCAGGTTGTCCGGGAACGGGTAGGCCGCCCGGCTGTGCTCCCACGGCAGCAGCACCACGTGCTTGCGGCCCCAGATCTGGCAGAACAGGTTGTCCTTGAGGTCGGAGTGGAGCATCGACCGGGTGCCCGCCGAGCCGATCCAGGCCCGCGTGTCACCGGTGCCGTCCGGTGCGCCGAGCAGCGTGGTGAAGTCGTAGTCGTGGTCCGGCAGGATCTCCGCGACCCGCGTGTAGGCCAGGTAGCAGGGCTTGTCCTCGGTGGTGTCCAGCATCGCTTCGACGAATTCGGCGAAGGTCAGGGTGCGTTCGTAGCTGCGCTGCTCCTGCGGCATGAGCACGCCGTCGGCGGGCAGGCCCATCAGCGCGGTGACCGTCCGGCCGCCGTGGCGCTCGATCAGCCGCTGCGGGGTCCAGCCGGTCCTGGCCGGCCAGTCCTCGATCAGCCCGGTCAGGATCGCCGGCCGGCGGCGGCGCCGGACCAGGTCCTCGACCTCGGCCGGGGACGGGCGCTCCAGCCGGGGCACCGGCCGGACGGTCAGCCCGGCCGCCCGCATGGTGGTCTCCAGCGGATCGGTCATCTCCTCGCTCCCCTCGGCGAGCTCAGCGCAGCACGGATTCGGGCACCAGCGCCTCACCGCGGGCCACCAGCAGCGGCATACCGGTCAGGCTCCAGCCGCCGGTGCCGCTGGTGACCACCAGTTCGGCGTCCGGCACGAACCAGCGGCAGCGGTGCGGCCAGAACCGGGTCCGCTCGCCGCCGGCCAGCCCGAGCGCCCGCAGCACGAAGGCCATCGCGATGACCCCCGAGCCGCAGGCCAGGGTCTCCCGGTCGATGGCGCGTTCGTAGGTCCGGTACTCGACCGCCCCGGCGGGCAGCTGCCGGGCGAAGTTCAGGTGCACGCCCTGCGGGAAGACGTGCCGGTACGCCTCGTTCACGTGGCGGCCGAGGTGGTCGACCAGGGCGAGGGTGGCGCGGACCTCGGGGCCCGGCGGCCTGCCGATCAGCTCGGGCCCGGCCTGCGCGCCGGGATCGACGAACAGCGCCTTCTCCAGTTCCTCGGGCAGGCCGTGCCCGCTGAGCAGCGCGAGGTGCGGTTCCCCGGTGAAGGTGAGGTACCCGCTCAGGTGCACCACCGGCGGCAGGCCGCTCGCCCACGGCGCCTCCACCGGCAGCGGGACCGCGAGCCCGCCCACCTCGTCGATGCGCGATTCCGGGGCCGGTCCCCCGCGGTGGAACAGTTCGGCAGGCGCGGGACGGGGCTCCCCGACGTTGACCCAGGTGGTGCCTTCCCGCTCCCCGGCGCCGAGCCGGACGGGCTGGGGGTCGCCGGTGGGCACCTCGGTGAACACCACCGCCTGCTCGCGGTCGTACCGGGCGTTGAGGAAGGCCGCCGTGCAGAGCAGGCCGTTGCCGCAGGAGAGGGTTTCGGCCCCGTCGTGCTCGAAGATGCGGAATTCGAAATCGGCACCGGCGCCTTCGCCGAGGCGGGTCAGGTAGAGCACGTTGTCCGTGCCACCGGGGCCGAAGTCGCCGTTGAGCAGCCACCTGGCCAGCGCGGCGCGTTCGCCGTCGCCGGGCAGCGGGCCGGTCGTCTCGTCGACGATGAGGAAGTTGTTCCCGAACGAGGTGTACTTCACGAACGGGACGGGTGTGGTCCGCACGGTGCTACCTCCCTGGTCGGCTGTTCAGGACCGGCTCGCCAGCGGCCCCACCGAGCTGGGATAGCCTTCGTCGCCCTGGATCAGCGATTTGGCCCAGGCGCGCACCGGGGTGTCCGCGGGCGGGAAGGTCGTGCCGTAGAAGTCCTCGCAGTGCCTGGCGCGCAGATCGCGGTCCTTGCCCGCGTATTCGGCCCGCCGGTGCATCATCCGGATGTTGTCGATGACGGCCACCCGGCCGCGTTGCCAGTGCAGGTGCTGCTCGCTCGCCAGCGCCTTCCGCTGGACGAGCGCGGGCAGTTCGGGCGGGACCGGGGTGCCGTCGGCGAAGGACATGCCGTAGAAGGGCGGTTCGGTGATCGCCTGCAGCATGGTGTTGCTGAAGCTTTCGGCGCCGTCCACGGTTTTGGTCACGATGGGCGCACGGTAACTCAGGTGGACGTCGTCATTGGACAGGAACTCGTACTCCAGGTGGGGGATCTCCTGGAAAGCCGATTCCAGTTCGTCACGGGCTCCGGCTCCGACGGCCTGTTGCCACAGCGACGCCGGCCATCGGCGGTCGAAGCGCAATTCGTTGCCGCAGCACATTTCCCGCCACGGTTCTTCGAGCCCGGCGAGCAGGCGCACGCCGTCGACCACCCCGGTCGGCGCCCCGCCGTCACTGCCCTCGAACACGCAGAGGAACCACAGGGTGTCCGGGCGGTACGGGTTGTAGGCGTCCTCCGCGTGGAAACCGAGTGCCTCCCCGCCCGGCGGGTAGTGCACCGTCCTGGTGTTGGCGCACTGGCCGAACCGCGCGGAGAACTCCTCGAACTCCGCGACGGTCACGCCGAAACCGCTGAAGGCGATCCAGCCCTGGCGGCGCAGCAGGTCGCGCACCATCCCGGTTTCGCAGTCGAGGATCTTCTCCTGGCCTTCGGCGACCACCTCGCAGCCGACGTCCTGGAATTCGGTACGCATGGGACAACTCCCCCAAATATGATCAGGTCATCGAGAAGTGCCGTTGTGCCGGACGCTACTCCTCGGAAGAAAGACCGGCAACTTCGGCGGAAATCGTGTATCGGTCAAGAACTCCTTTGTGGACAATTGCGCGGAAGCCGATCAAGAATTGCGATCTTCGTCCCGGCGAATTGATCGGATTGATCGAGTGGCGTAATGCTCCGGCGCTGTGTTAGCTTCCGATTCCGGGTGGAGGACCGGCGCCCGCGGTCGAGGATTGGGGCAGCATGCACACGGAAAGCAGATTGGCCACGATCGACCCCGCCGAAGGGCTCGGCGGCCCGGCGTGGGTGCGCGAGCAATCGGCCAGGTTCTCCGCTTTCCTGTCCCGGGGCGACTACCCGTGCAACTTCGGCCGGACCGCGCTGCTGCACGGGGAGCTCTACGCGACCTGGGTCGACGAGGACGACCCGGTGCTGCTGCCCGATGACCTGCGGGCGTTCGTGCGTGCCGCGCTGAGCCGGCCGAAACAACGCCGGCCGCTGGCGGTTTTCGTCCGGCCACGCGAATCCGAGCGCACCCAGCTCGACTACGACCGGCGCTTCTGGTCGATCCTGGCCTACCTGCTGGAAAACGACGACCAGCCGTGGCCGGAGGACGTGCCGAGGGATCCGGCCGAGCCGGGCTGGCAGTTCTGCTTCGCCGGTCAGTCGATCTTCGTGTTCGCCCTCACCCCGCTGAACCGGCGGCGCCTCTCGCGCAACCTGTGCGACTGCCTGGTGCTGGTTTTCCAGCTGCGCAGCGTGTTCCACGGCATCGAGGTGGGCACGGCGGCCGGGGACGTCGCCCGGCAGCGGATCCGGGCGCGGCTGGCCGCCTGGGACGAGGTGAGCAGGCACCCCAGCATGGGCGACCACGACGAGCTGTCCGACGACGAGTGGCGCCAGTACTTCCTCACCGACAGCAACGACGATCTGCACCGGAAGTGCCCGCTGGCCGAAGGCTGAGCACCCCGGTTCGAACAGATGGGGGAAAGGACATGAGCCTGACCGACACCGGCCGGAAGGTCATCAGTTCCTACACCGAGTGGGACCCGCTCGAAGAGGTGGTGGTCGGCAGGCTCGACGGCGGGGTGTTCCCCACCTGGCAGCCCTCCATGGCCGCGGTCATGCCGGGCGGGGTGCCGGAACTGCTGCGGCGCCACGGCGGCCGGAACTTCCCCGGCGAGCACTTCGGCACCGCCTGCCGCGAACTCGACGACTTCGCCGAAATGCTGCAACGGCAAGGGGTTCGCGTGCGCAGACCGGCGGTGCTCGACCACTCGGTGGAGTTCGCCACCCCGCAGTGGCGCAGCCACGGCGGGCTCTACGCGGCCATGCCGAGGGACCTGCTGCTGGTCGCGGGCACCACCATCGTGGAGGCACCGATGTCGTGGCGCTGCCGCTACCACGAGGTGCACGCGTACCGGGAACTGATCAAGGACTACTTCAAGGCGGGCGCGGGCTGGTTGCAGGCCCCGCAGCCCCAGCTGACCGACGAGCTGTTCCGCACCGACTACGACTCCGAAGCGGGCGACTACGCCATCACCGAGTTCGAGCCGGTCTTCGACGCGGCCGATTTCCTGCGCTTCGGCCGGGACATCGTGGCGCAGCAGTCCCACGTGACCAACGAGTTCGGCATCCGCTGGCTGGACTGGGCGCTCGGCGGCGAATTCCGGGTGCACCGGATCAAGGTCAACGATCCGCACGCCATGCACATCGACGCCACCCTCGCGCCGCTCGCCCCCGGGGTGCTGCTGGTCAACCCGGAGCGGTTCGTGCCGAACGAACTGTTCGCGGACTGGCGGATCATCGAGGCGCCGGAGCCCGCCCTGCCCGCGGACTGGCCGATGTACTTCTGCAGTCCGTGGGTGAGCATGAACGTGCTGTCCCTCGACGAGCGGACGGTGGTGGTGGAGCGGCAGGAGGCACCGCTGATCGACGTGCTGACCCGCGCCGGGTTCGACTGCGTGCCGGTCGACTTCCGGCACGTCTACAGCTTCGGCGGTTCCTTCCACTGCGTCACCTCGGACATGCGCCGGAACGGCGGGTCGGGCACCTACCTGCGGTGAGGAGGGGCGGAATGCGGACCGTCCGGATAACGGGACCCCGCCAGTGCGAACCGGTGGAAAAACCCATGCCCGTGATCGACCGGGACTACGCGCTGCTCCGCGTCGCGGTGGCCCCGATGTGCAACGAATACCTGGCCTACCGCGACGGTGTCTACCTGGAACGGAACCGGCCCGACTCGCTGGGGCACGAAATGGCCGGGGAGGTGGTCGCCACCCGGCCGGGGTCGCGGTTCCGGGCCGGGGACCGGGTGGTCGCCCTGTGCGGTTATCCCTGCGGGCACTGCGGCCCCTGCCAGGACGGGTACTACGCCCACTGCGCCGGGACGGACGACCCGCGCCGGGTCTGCGGCAGCGAGTCGGGCGAATGCGGGTTCGCCCAGTACGCCATCAAGCCCGAACACCTGCTGGTGCCCATTCCCGACGACCTCGGCTACGAGCACGCCTCCATGATCTGCTGCGGTCTCGGGCCGACTTTCGGTGCGCTGCAACGGACTCCACTGCAACCCGGCGACTGGGTGCTGATCACCGGGCTCGGCGCGGTCGGCCTCGGCGGGGTGCTCAACGCCAAGGCCCGCGGCGCGCGGGTGATCGGCGTCGCCAGGAGCCCGTACCGGGCGGCCCTGGCGAGCGAGCTCGGCTGTGACGCCGTGGTGGACCCGTCGGCCACCGACGCGGCGGCGGCCATCGCGGAGCTGACCGGCGGAACGGGGGCCGCCGCCGTGCTCGAATGCTCGGGGCAGCAGGCGTACCAGCGGCTCGCCGTGGACCGCGTGGCCCGGCTCGGCACGGTCACCTTCCTCGCCGAAAGCGCCACCCTGCCCGTGCACGTCGACGACGACCTGATCCAGCGCGGGGTGCGGTTGCAGGGCAGCCTGGACATCAACCTGCGGGACGCCCGGCGCCTGCTCGAACTGGTCCGGACGATCCCCGGGGAACTCGACCAGTACATCACCCACCGGCTCCCGCTCGAGCGGATCTCCGAGGCGTTCGAGGCGCAGGTGGCCCGAGAGTGCGGGAAGATCGTGCTGTACCCGTGAACCCGGTGCAGGACCTGCTCGACCTCGCCGTGGAGTGCTCGTCACCGATGCGGAAGCTGCTGTCCGGGTTCGGGGACCAGCCGGTCGGCGCGCTGCTGGAGCACCTGCACGGGCAACCGGCCGCGGGCTGGCAGCCGTACGGCGACTTCGTCCGGGCGGTGCACCAGGAGGCGTGCGAGCTGTACGGGCCGGCCACCGCGGACGCGGCCCGGCGTGCACTGTCCGGATCGGCGGCGGTGCCCACCGCCAACCACTTCGGGGTGGACACCTTCGCCGATTCCGTGCAGGGCACGGTGCTGTTCGCCCTGCACCGGCGGCCCGCGCTGGTGGTGCTGGGGTTCGGCTCGATCAGCATGAACAACCTGACCTACCCCCTCGGGCTCCGGCTCTACGACGCGCCCGTGCCGCACCGGCTGCCCGTGCTGCCGAACCGGCTGAAGCGGACCACGGTGCGGGCGGCCGGGCCGATCGACCGGACCATGGTCGCCCGGGCGCAGGCCCGGTTGCGCGCGGCCGCCGGGGACGGCCGGTTGTCGCCGTTCGCCTGCCGTTCCGCGGCGGAAGTCCTGGACCGCGAATACCGCGACGAAACCGTGCTCGGGCTGCCCACCTACGCCGCCCAGTCGGCCCGGATCAACGCCGCCCTGTGGCAGCGCCTGTTCCGGGGCGAGGCACCCCCGCTGGTCACCCTCCAGATCGAAAACGTTTGCGCCACCCTGCTCGCCGAGGACCTGCTCGCCCCGGCGAGCCTGGTGCGCCTGGTGTTGTTCGACCCCGTGGTCCGCACCCGGCTGCTGTCCGCTTTGGACGGGCGGCGGGGGTGCTGGCGGACCGGCGATCCCCCCGGCGGCACGGTGTTCTTCTGGGCCATGGACGACCGGGGGCGGCGGGTTCCGCTGACCATGACCGGGGCCGCGGACGCGGTGCCCGAGCTGGCCGGTGGTGGCACGGCGGTCGACTTCACCCCGGAGGCGGTGCTCGACGCGCTGCGGGCGGGCTCGCTGCTGCCGTCGTTGTTCACCTGCTTCCTCACCCTGGCCTTCGCCCGCGGCCTGCCGTGCGTCGGGGGCTACTTCCAGGCGGAGTACCTGCCGGTGATGCGGCGGGGCCTGCTCGACGCCGTGTCCGCCGTTCCGGAACTGTCGCCGGTGGCCGAAGCCGTCGCCCGGGTGCCGGTGGACCTGTGCCTGGCCGGCCTGCAGGGCGTCACCCGCGTGCTCGGCTCCGGTGCGGTGCCCGCGGGGCCGGTCGAAATCGCCGGCGCGGGCGGGCTGTCCGCCGCCGACCTGGCCGGGCTGCGTGCGCTGCCGGTGCGGGACGCCTGCCTGCTGGCGTTCGCCGAGGTGCTGCCGCACGTGGTGCCCGAGGAGCGGCTGCCGCCGGACTGGCGGGAGCGCGTGGGCCGGGACAACGCCCTCCACCGCGGCATCCACCTCGCCGAGGCCGCTCCTCCCACCGGGGCGAACGCGACGATCATCCGGCCACCCGCCGCTCCGGCGGGGCTCCCATATCGCCGTTGAGATGGGAAGTGGTTATTGGGCAGCAACACCAGGCGCCGCCTACGCTGAACCCACGAACTGACGAGCGCCGGGAGCCTGCTGTGGGAAGCACGCGAATCGTGCTCTGCGTTCTTTTCCTCGCGTCGGTGGCCGGGGCCGGGCCCGCCGGGGCGGAGCAGGGCGCCTTCGCCCTTTCCAGCTCCGCGTTCGCCGACGGCGCCGTCATGCCCGAGGCGCACGAGTGCACCAGCGGCGGCGGCAACGATCCCGCCAAGAAGAACGAGTCGCCGCCGCTGGCCTGGTCGGGGGCGCCGGCCGGGGCGAAGAGCTACGCCGTCGTCATGCGCGACCTCGACAACGCCAACCTCATCCACTGGGTCATCTACGACATCCCGGCGACCACCACCTCGCTCCCCCAGAACGTCGAGCACGTCCACCGGCCCTCGGTTCCCGCGGGCGCCCGGCAGGTCTACTACCGCGGCAGCGCGAGCCTCTTCGGTTACCAGGGGCCGTGCTCGCCGTCGACGGTGAACACCTACGAGTTCGTCGTCCACGCGCTCGACCGGGCGTCGCTGACCGAGCTGAACTCCGGCTCGACGACCCGGACCGCCGCCACCGCGATCGGCGCGGCTTCGATCGGCTCGGCCCGGCTCACCGGCGAGTCCTGACCGGGGAACTCGGTTGAGCCGGGTGGGTGCCACGACCATGATGTCGCCATGGATCTACCGGGGTCGTTGCCCGCCTTCGTCGCCGCCGTGCTGCTGATTTCGGCCTCTCCCGGGCCCGCGATGGCGTTGATCCTGCGCCGCGCGGCGCTGCGGGGGTTCCGCGGCGCGGTGCCGACCGTGCTCGGGCTGGAGGCGGGGCTGTACCTGTGGGCGTTGTTCGCCGCCGCCGGGCTGGCGGCGCTGGTCGCCACGTCGGAGGTCGCGCTGCTCGTGCTCCGCGTCGTCGGCGCCGGGTTCCTGGTGTACCTGGGGCTCAGGGCCTGGCGTTCGGCGTGGCGGGGCACCCCGGACCTCGACGCCCACGCCCCGGCGGACACCCCGTCGAAGGGCTGGGTGAAGGCGTTCGGCGAGGGCCTGCTGGTGATGCTGGCGAATCCCAAGGCCGCCGCGTTCATGATCGCGTTCTACCCGCAGTTCGTCCCGGCCGGGCGGCCGCTGTTCGCCACCACCGCGTTGCTCGCCCTGCTGCAGGTGGCCATCGAGATCGGCGTCTACCTGAGCCTGGCCGCGCTGGTCGGCCGGGCGGGCGAGTGGTTCCGCCGGTCCGCCGTCCGGCGCCGCCTCGACGCGATCAGCGGGACCGTGCTGCTCGCCCTCGGGGTGCGGATGGCGGCGGAGGGCCGCTGATCAGCCGAGCAGGCCGCATTCGGCCAGCGCGGCCCGGATCACCTCGGTCTCGGCCTCGTCGGCTTCGACCAGTGGCAGCCGCAGGCCGCCGACGCGGTGGCCGAGCAGGTTGAGCGCCGCCTTGACCGGGATCGGGTTGGTGGTCACCGACAGCGCCCGGTACAGCGGCTGCAACCGGGCGTCGAGCTCCGCCCGCCGCTCGGGTTCGTCGACCATGCGCCGCAGCAGCGGCCCGGCGAGCTGACCGGCCACCAGGATGCCGCCGCAGCCGCCGAAGTCGAGGGTGCGGGCGAAGACGTCGTCGTTGCCCGCGTAGACGCCGAGGCCGTCGATCGGCGCGAGGTTGGCGTTGTTGGCCTGCTTGACGAAGTCGATGTGCTCGATCTGCGCCAGTTCGGCCAGCAGGTCGTTGGGCAGGTCGATGCCGGTGCGGGCCGGGATGTTGTACAGCACCACGGGTTTGCCCGCGGCCTCGGCGATCTCGGTGTAGTGCCGGAGCAGCCCGCGGCGGTTCGGGCGGTTGTAGTACGGGGCCACCGACAACACCGCGTCGGCACCCAGCTCGATCGCGCGCTCGGTCATCCGGCACGCCTGCGCGGTGTTGTTCGACCCGGTGGAGGCGATCACGGTCTTGCCCTCGGGCCGTTCGGCGCACGCCAGCTCGACCAGCCGGAGGTGCTCTTCGTTGCTCAGCGTCGCCGGTTCCCCGGTGGTCGCCGCCACCACGACACCGTCCGAGCCGTTCGCCAGCACGTGCCGCAGCAGCGAGACGAACGCCTGTTCGTCGACCTCCAGCTGGTCGTCGAACGGGGTCACGACCGCCGTCAGCACCGCTCCCAGCGAACCGGCTCCCATGTGGATCACCTCCGCCTTGGACCCTGGCACAGACTCCCGGCGGCGGCCACCCGATTACCACCCCGAGGGGGCGGCTACTTCTTCGCGTCCTGCTGCCGCTTGATGCGGGTGAGCGCGATCCACACGCTCACGGTGCAGAGCGGGATCAGGATCAACGCCCAGACCACGACCTCACCGACGGTCGCCCCGTCGTACTTCACGGCGATCAACCAGGCGAACAGGCAGGACATCACCACCATGCCCAGCATGGTCAGCAGCCGGTGCCTGGCCGCCCAGCCGTCGACCTTGGCCGAAAGTCTTCTGTCCCGCTCGGCCGCCCGCGGCGACTGGACCCGCTTCCCCAGTTTGCGCCCGAATTCAAGGCCCACCATGGATGCTCACCGTTCCTTCGCGGTCGATCTCAATGGTTCGGGCGTTGGTTGCCCAAGATCGTCCGCGGCCAAACTGCGCCGTCCGGCCCAGCGCCGGCGCTCAGCCGGGCGAGGTTCGCGGTCACCGTGTGCGCCGCGTGCCGCAGGGCGTCGCCCAGGGGGGCGAGCCGACGGCCGTCGACCACCGCGACGCCGAGCGCGGCGACGAGTTCCCCGGTGGGTGCGCAGACGGGCGCGCCCGCGCAGGAGGCCCAGACCGCGGCTTCGTGGTCGAAGGCCACCCCGTGGTCGCTGACCCGCGAGACCAGCTTCCGCCATTCCGCACCGGTGTAGCAGTCCGGCGCCGGGGTGCCCGGCTGGTGCGCCGCGCGGACGATGTCGGTCGCGCACCCGGGCGGGAGCAGCGTGCCTGCCCGCAGCGGCTGGATCTGGTCCACCTCGCCCCGCAGGCCGCTGATGAGCACGGACCGCCCGGCTTCGGTGATCGCCAGGCCGATGCTGGCGAAGCCGCACACCGCGGCGAGTTCCCGCGGCGGTCGCCGGGCGGCGGCGCGGAGGTCGTGCCGCGGCTGTCAGGCCTGTCCCAGCCGCAGCATCCGGGGCCCGATGCGGTAGCGGCCGTCTCGCCGCTGCACCGCGCCCAGCGTGACGAGCTGGTCCGGCAGCCGGTGCGCGGTGGCCTTGGGCAGCGACGTGCCCGCTGCCAGCCGGGTCGGCCCGGCCTCCCCGGCGCGGGCGAGTTCGTCCAGCAGCAGGACGGCACCCTCCAGCACCCCGCGGCCGGGCTCCGCTCGGTGCGCCACCCTTCCCCCTCCATCCCGGGACGACCCGCCCCGCGGTGACAGGAGGGCCGCACCGGTGGGGTGGATACCCCGCTCAGCCGGGACGGCTCGGTTCCGCGGGCGCGGCGCTCGAGGCCCGCACCAGGCTGCTGCGGGCACCGGCCAGGCCGACCAGGAAGCGGATCAGCGCGCCGGCCAGGATGATCAGGTACATGTTGTGGATGGCGTCCTCGGCCGCCCCGGCGACCAGCGCGGCCAGCGGGATGCTGGAGAACGCCAGCATCCGGGTCGCGGCCACCACCCGGCCCAGCATCGCCGGTGGCACGATCCGCTGCCGCAGGGTGAACCACGAAACCACGTTCATCGAGCCGAACGCGAAGACCACCGCCGAGACGGCGCTGATGCCGACCACGTCGCGGAAGACGGCGAGCAGCCCGGTCAGCAGGCCGGCGGCCATGGTCGACACCACGATCGTCCGCCCGTTGCCGAGCCGCCGGATGACCGCCGGGGCCAGCAGCGCCCCGCCCACCGCGCCCACCCCCTGCGCGGCGAAGACCACGCCGATCAGGGTCGACGACAGGCCGAGGTAGCCGGACAGGTAGAAGACCAGGTTCGCCTGGATCAGCCAGATGCCGAAGTTGGTGCCGGTGAACAGCAGGCTGCCGACCAGCAGCGGCCGGTTCTGCCTGGTGATGTGCCGGAACGCTTCCCCGAGGTCGGCGGCGAAGGTGGGCCGGGCCACCGGGACCGCGGGTGGCGGCTGCCGGTGCCTGAGGAACAGCACGACCAGCGCGCTGAGGCCGAACGACGCGGCGTCGAGGTAGATCGCCGTGCTGTAGCCGAACACCGCGATCAGCGCGCCGGCGAGCACCGGGCCGGCCAGGCTGAGGAGCTGGTCGCTGGACTGCATCAGCGAATTCGCCCTCGGCAGCGCCTCCTCGGCGACGATCGACGGCAGCAGGCCCTGGAACGCCGGGTGGTAGACCGGTTCCGCGCAGGCGAGCAGGAAGGCGAGCACGAAGATGGCGGGCAGCGCGGCGGCCCCGGCCGAAACCAGGATCGCCAGCACCAGCGCCAGCACCCCGGCCGCGACGTCACCGGCGATCAGCAGGCGCTTGCGGTCGAACCGGTCGGCCCACACCCCGCCCGGCAGCGACAGCAGCAGGAACGGGCCGTACTCCAGGGCGTAGAGCGCCGCGGTCTGCAGCGCCGAACCGGTCAGGTGCAGCACCAGCAGCGGCAGGGTCAGCCGGTAGATCCAGGTGCCCGCACCGGAGACCAGGTAGGCGGTGAACAGCAGCCAGTAGCGCCTGCCCAGTGGCGGCGCGGGTGTCACGGGCACAGGCGGTTCCCTCGGGGGTTCGGGGTGCACCACCGGCGTCGCCGGGCATGACGGCGCCGGTGGTGCCTGCTAGCGTTGGAGCAGTTCCGGCCCCCGCCCGGATCCTGGCCAGGGGACGGGGGACGGACCGGCCGCGGGTGGACGCCTCACCGGGCGTTCACCGGCGGCGACGGGGATCAGCCCTCGACGGCGCCGGAAGCGATGCTCGTCTTGCGGATGCGCAGGGTGACGGTCATGGCGGGTTCACCTCCTTCCGGGGTTTCGCGGGTGGACGGGTCAGCCCGCGGACACGGCCTCGGGCGCCCCGGACGCGGTGGGCACCGGGCTGCCGGTGCCGCACACCGGGCAGTCGGCGACGCGTTCCCAGCGTTCGTATTCGGAGGTCTCGTAGTCGTCGAAGCGGACCTGCATCAGCCTGCCCGCGGCGACCGGCGGCGCGATGCCGGTCAGCAGCCGGACGGCTTCGCCGAGCAGCAGCCCGGTGGTCATGGTCACCAGCGGCACGAACGCCGCGTTGTCCCCGCCGATCCGGCGTTCGCGCTTCTCCGCCAGCAGCGTGGCCGAGACCTGGTCGGTGCGGAACACGCCGAGCCGCCAGCACTCGATGCAGCCGGTCCGCCCGGGGACCACGGTGAAGTAGACCAGCCGCTGGGTGTCCAGGCCGCCGGTGACCAGCGGCACGCCCGCCCGCACGCACGCCTCGTTGACCCAGTGGTTGATCTCCATCTTGGGCCGGTCGGCCACCGAGATCACCACGTCGGCGTCGGCGACCGCGCCGAGCACCTCCTCGGTGGAGCTCAGCTTCCGCGGCACCTTCTCCAGTTCGACGCGCGGGTTGAACGCCTGCACGCGCTCGACGGCGAGATCGATCTTGGGCTGCCCGACGTCGCTGTCGCGGTAGAGGATCTGGCGGTTCAGGTTGGACAGTTCGACCCGGTCGAACTCGACCACGCGGATGTGCCCGATGCCCATCGCCGCCAGGTCGAGCAGCAGGTGCGTGCCCAGCCCGCCGAGCCCGAGCAGGGTGACCCTGGCGTCGAGCAGCCGCCGCTGGTAGCGGTACTTGTTGTCGGCGAGCCTGCTGTACGAGCCGAAGAAGTTGATGTTGCGCGCCCAGCGGCCCAGTTCGTACTCGTCCAGCAGGCCGTCCGGCGAGGCGCCCTCGTCGAGCAGGAACCCGGCTTCGTCGAACTGCGCGATGGCGGCTTCGACCTCGGCCGCGGTGACGTGCGGGAAGTCGGCGGCCAGGTCGTGGTGGACCTGGCTGGTGGTGCGAGTGCCGTCGAGCAGCTCGAACAGGCGCCCGATCGCGCCGTCCCCGTCCGGGATTTCGGCGACCTGGCCGTACCCGCCGACGTAGAGCACGCCGTCGCCGGGGAAGACCGGTGTCATGTGCTTGAGCTTGGGCAGCGTCCGCTCGGCCATTTCCGACCCCTCATTCCACTGGTTGCGGGTGTTCAGCGCAGCGCGGGCGTGCGCGGCCGCCCTGCCTGGGCGGCGAAACCGGTCACCTGGGTGTCCAGTTCGGACAGACCGGCGCGCCAGCCCCGCTCGTCGAGGCGCAGTCCGGCGCCGGCCAGCAGTTCGGCCGGCGGGCCGCTGCCGCCGGCGCGCAGCAGGCCGGTGAACCGGGTGGTGAACCCGGGCGGGTCCTCGTCGTGCAGCGCCAGCAGCGAGTTCGCGGCCAGCTGGCCGAACGCGTAGGCGTACCGGGTGCCCGGCGCGAAGTAGAGGTTGTCGAGGTAGCTCCACCAGTGGCGGTAGCCGGGTTCGAGCGCCAGCGCGGGACCGTAGAGCGCCCGCTGGCCATCGAGCCAGAGTTCGCCGAGCGTGGTTTCACCGGGTGGGTCCCCGGCCGCCACCACCTCGTGCAGCGAAGCTTCGAAGTCGTGCACGGCCAGCTGGCGGAAGGCGGCCACCAGCTGGTCCTCCAGCCACCGGGCACGCAGGCCTTCCCGCGTTCCGGCGCCGGCCTGCGCGTGGTAGTGCCGCATGGTCACCGCTTCGGCGAACAGGGCGACGGTCTCGGCCAGCACCGTCGGCGGGGTGGCGGTCAGCACGCCGTGGTGCCCGGACAGCCGGGTGTGCACCGCGTGGCCCAGTTCGTGGGCCAGGGTGAGCACGTCCCTGGGCACACCGGTGAAGTTCAGCAGCACGCGGGCGCCTCCGCCGGGCAGGCTGAAGGTGAGCGCGCCCCGCCGTTTGCCCCGGCGTGGCGCGGCGTCGACCGCACCACCGGCCAGCAGCTCCGCGGCGGCACCCGCCACCTCGCGGCCGAGTTCGGAGAACGCGCCGAGCACCAGGCCGACCGCGTCCGCCCAGGACACCTCCGCGGCCACGGCCCCGACCGGGGCGTACCGGTCGGCGTCGGTCAGCGGGTGCCCGAGGACCACGGCTTTCGCCGAGTAGTAGCGGTGGACCAGATCGCGCCGCTCGGCGACGGTTTCGACCAGGGTGCTCACCTCGGTGCCGGTGAGCTGGTTGCTCGCGTTCTCCTCGGCGAGCCAGTCGTCCAGCCCGCACACCTGCTGCCGGGCGAGGCGCACGCGGGTCAGCTCGGCCAGTGCCGAGGCCCGCAGTTCGACCTCGGGTGCCAGCGCGGCGGAAATGGCGGCACAGCGCCGTTTCCGGTGTTCCGCGTCCGGGTGGTACAACGCGGGCAGCGCCGCGCCGAGGCCCATCCGCTCGGCCCCGTCCACCACCTCGATGCGGGTGAGCAGCGTTCTGGCGTGGCGTTCCCAGCCGGTCACCGGATCCAGCGCGGCGAGCACGCCCGCGATGGCGGCGGGCACCCGGTGCGCCGCGGCGCGGACCAGGTGCAGGTAGTTGCGGTATTCGGCGTATTCGGGGTGATTACCGGCGGCGGGGAGTTCGGCCAGCTCGCGTTCGAAGAAACCGGCATTTTCGATCACCGATTCCCACAGCGCGTCGCATTTGTCCAGCAAATCCCGCGGGGCGGGAGCGCCACCGTCGGCGGCGAGTGCGGCCTCGGTCAGCGCGGTGGCCGACCGCAGCGGGGTCAGCAGTCGCTCGTAAGCACGGATCGCCTGGTGTAGCTGCCTTTTCGTGAGCTGGGCGACCCGGCCCCGGTAATTTCCGGTGAACCGGTCGAGCAGTTCGGGAACTTCTTGCAGATCTTGTTCTATTGCCCCGGTAGCCACCGGTGACCAGTGCGGCAATTCTTGATCGTCGATTCGCACAGCCCCCACCTCGCCCCCGGAATGGTTCCGCAAACCCTGCGAGAATCACTGCGCAATCAGCTTCATCCGCAAACCTTGGAATGTCAAGAGATCCTTTTTTTGAACCCGTTCAGCGGCATATCGCCTGCTCCGTCCGGCCGCGAGCCTGGAAAGTCCTTTTCGGACGCCGGTACCGAGGGCGCGACCGCGGGCCAAGCTGGGCACCGTGACCGATGAAGAGCTGATCATCGAGGTCGCCCTGACCCGGCTCGACCACCCCGGCCTCGACCTGGAGGAGATCGCCGCCCTGGTGGTCCGGCGGCTGGGTGAGGACCGGATGCCGGAGTTCGCCGCCCACACCCTCGCCGCCCGCGGCGAACTGCGCGGCGCCGCCTTCCCCGCGGCGGTGGAGCACGTGCACCGGGTGGTGCTGACGATGCGCGGGCCGTCGCTCGGCTGAGCCTCAGCGATCGGTCCACACCGGGGCGCGCTTCTCCCGGAACGCCCTGATGCCCTCGTCCCGGTCCGGCGAGGTGAGCGCCGGCTCGGCCATCGCCGGCTGGGCGTCGAAAGCCGGCTCGTCCTGACCGCCACGCAGGATCTCCTTCGGCGCCCGCACGGCGCTCGGGCCGTTCGCGGCGATACCCCCACGTCCGGCGGCTTGCCCCGGCTACAGTGGGTTCATGATCAACGAGGCCGGTGGACCGGGCTGGCTCGAACTGGCCACCGCCGACCCGGCGCGGACCGCGCGGTTCTACCAGGCGGTGTTCGGCTGGACCTGCCACCGCGTGCCGGACGCGGCCGGGCAGGACTACTTCGTGGCCTCGTTGTCCGACGAACCGGTGGCCGGTTTCCGCGGGCACCACGCGGCGGTCCGCGACTGGACCCTCTACCTGTCCGCTCCGGACCTCGAAGCGACCACGGCGCAGGCGCTGCGCCTCGGCGGCACGGTGCTCGAAGACCAGCCGCACGTGGTGCCGGGGGTCGGCACCAAGGTGCTCGTCGACGACCCCAGCGGTGCCACCTTCGGGCTGGCCCGCACCGAAGGCTTCACCGCGGGTGTGCCCGGCACGCTGGTGTGGGCCGAGTTCGTCACCCGCCAGGCCCACCTCGCCGACCGGTTCTTCGGCAGCCTGTTCGGCTACACCCGGCGCCAGTTCGGCGACGGCCGCGCCACCGACTACGTGGTGCACTCCCTCGGCGAGGACTCGGTGTTCGGGCGGGTCCGGATGGATCCCGGCACCCCGGCCGGGGTCCCGCCCCGCTGGATCGCGCACTTCGCCGTCGGCCCCGACCTCGGCTTCGACCGCACCCTCCAGCTCGCCAGGGAAGCCGGGGCGCGGCTGCGGTTCCGGCCGTACCCGTCGGCGCTGGGCAAGGTCGCCGTGCTCGCCGACCCGCTCGGCACCCGGTTCGCGATCATCGATCCCGCGCTGGCGTCGGACTGGGACTTCCGGTCCGCCGCTGACGATCCCGACGACAACTGAGCGCCCACCAGGGTGCTCCGGTGAGCTTTCTCGGCGGGTCCACTGGTTCCCGCTACTCGGCGGAGGCGAATCGGCGGCCGGGGTCGTGACGTGCTACCTGGCACTGGTGCTGGTGTGGGGCCTCGGGGCGGGGTTGCGGTCGGCGCGGCACGCGGAGGCCGAACGCCGTCGCCGCGTCACCGAGCAGGCGCGCCTGGCCGAACGCACCCGGATCGCCCGCGATCTGCACGACGTGGTGACCCACCACGTGACGGCGATGGCCGTGCAGGCCGAGGCGGCGCGGTACCTCACGGCCGCGCCGGAGCGGCTGGACCAGTCGCTGACCGCGGTCGGCGAGACCGGCCGCCTGGCTTGTCCGAGCTGCGCGCAGCTCCGCCGGGGACGCCGACCTCCCGTTTTAGGGTTTGAGCGCAACTTCCTGCGGAAATCGCCGGAAAGTGCCAACCGGCGTTTCAGCGATACCGTGGAACCCCATGGACGAGATCGAACTCGGCGCGGACGAGTTGCGGGCGGTCGCGGGCTTCGCCGTCGCCTGTGCGGAACCGGCGCTGGTGCTCTTCGAGGCCGCCCGCCCCGGTGATTCGCGGCCGCGGGACGCGGTCGAGGTGGCGAGGGAGTTCGCCGAGGGGGCCAGGCGGACCAAGCGGATCCGCGACGGCGCGTGGGCGGCGCTCCGGGCCGCGGGGGAAGCGCGGGAAGCGGGGCAGGCCGCGGCGAGCGACGCCGCGCGGGCCGCGGTCGCGGCGGCCAGTGCGGCGTTCCTTCATCCCTTGGCGAAATCGACGCAGGTGCCGCACATCCTCGGCGCCGCCGCCCACGCCGCGCGGGCGTTCGAAATCGAGGCCGGTGACAACCGGGAAGTCGGCGCCGAGCACCTCGGTAGAGCGCGCGAATTGGCCGGTCCCGGCGTGGTCAGCGTGCTGCTGCGTTATCCCGGCGCCCCGGGTGGCCGTGGCCGGGTGGGCGAATTGCTGCGGGAGCTGGATGGGTCGCTGCGGGCGAGTGGCCACGCGCCGACGAGGTGAGCCGCCGATTCTCCTGGGAGCGAACCGATCTCGACCAGGCCGCCGAGTTCGAGCAAGGTGACGATCATGCGCTTTCTCGTTCTCGGTGGTACTTCGTTCCTGTCCCGGCAAGTCGCCCGCGAGGCGGTGGCACGCGGGCACGACGTGGTGTGCGCGGCGCGGGGCCGCTCGGGCACCGTGCCCGACGGCGCCCGGCTCCTGGTGCTCGACCGCGATCAGCCGGGGGCGGTGAAAACCCTGTCCGGCGAACGGTTCGACGCGGTGGTCGACGTGGCGACCGGGGCGCTGGGCTGGGTGCTCGACGCCCTCGACGTGCTCGCCGGCCACACCCGCCACTGGACCTTCGTCTCCAGCATCAACGCCTACGCCGACACCGCCACCCCCGGGCAGACCACCGACGCCCCGCTGTGCGAGCCGGTCACCGACACCCGGCACTTCGAGCTGGCCGAGCTGACCGTGGAGCGGTACGGCGGCACCAAGGTCGCCAGCGAGAACGCCGTGCGCGAACGGCTGGGCGACCGGGCTTTCGTGGTGCGCCCGGGCATCATCAGCGGTCCCGGCGACCAGATGGACCGCTTCGGCTACTGGGCCGCCCGCTTCGCCCGCGGTGGCCGGGCCGTCGTACCCGACGCACCGCAGCAGCCCATCCAGCACATCGACGTCCGCGACCTCGCCGCGTGGCTCGTCACCTCCGCCGAAGCGGAGCGCACCGGCACCTACGACGCCGTCGGTCCCGTGCTCGAACTCGGGGCGGTGCTGCGTGAAACCGCGGACCTGGTCGGTGCCGCCGACCTCGAGCTGGTGCCGATCGCCCCGGATGCCTTGCGGGAAGCGGGGGTCAGCCCGTGGGGCGGGCCGAAGTCGCTGCCGTTGTGGCTGCCCGCCGAAATGCACGGGCTGGTGTCCCACGATCCCGGTCCGGCCCGGTCGGCCGGGCTGGCACCCCGTTCCCTGGCCGAGACGGTGCGCACCGCCCTCGCCGATGAGCGCGGGCGCGGCCTCGACCGCCCGCGGGTGGCGGGGTTGACCCCGGCCGAGGAGCGGGAGGTGCTCGGCGCCGGCTGATCCCGCGTGGAATCGCGTGGTCACCGATCCACGCGTATGGTCGAAGGGTGGTTGGAAATCGCCAGCCGCTCGGCCCGGCTGGCCCTCGGGCAGCCGCCTACCTGGTCACCACCACGGCGGCGGGCACCACCCTGTCGATCGCCGGTGAACTGGACGCTTCGGGCACCGGCGAGTTCCGCGCCTGCCTGGAGCTCGAACTCTCGCTCCTGCCCCAGCGCCTGCTGCTGGACCTGAGCGAGGCCGAATTCTGCTCGGCCGCCGCCCTGCGCACAATCATCGAGGTGGCCGGGCAGGCACGGGACCGCGGGGTGCCCTTCGCCGTGCTCGCCCGGCGCCGCACCGTGCTGCGGCCGATGGAAGTGCTCGGCGTCCACCGCGAACTGGCCGTGCACCACCACCCCGCCGCCGCCACCGCCTGGCTGGACCACCGTCCCCCGATCCTGCCCTCACCGGACGGGACCGGGTAGCCAGCGGTGCGGCGCGGTCACGCCGTGGCGGTCGACCGCTCCCGTGCTTCCCGCGCGAGTCGCTCGTCGTGCGGCCTGCCCAGTTCCCCGGCCAGTTCGGTCAGGCGGTCCAGCAGGGCCAGCGCTTCGCCGTGACGCCCGGTTGCCTGGCAGGTCTCGGCGTAGGCGTGCAGGACGTCGATCTCCAGCTGCACCTCCGCCAGCGGCTCCAGCAGTTCCCTGGCCCGCCGGTGGTGGTCCAGCGCCTCTTCGGCCCGCCCCATGATCCGCAGCGCGATACCGAAGTTGTTGTGGCACAAGGCTTCGTTGTGCGGGAGGCGGTGTTCTTCCGCCAATCGCAGTGCTTCTTCGAGCGCCCGCAACGATTCCGCGGGGTCGTCCGGCGCCAGCGCGAGGCCGAGGGTCACCAGTCCGGTGATCCGGGCGGGTCCGCCGGCCAGCGCGAGGGAAGCCCTGGCGAGGCCGGCCGCTTCGCCGCGGTCTCCCAGGTGCAGGGTCACCCAGCCGTCGAAGGCCAGCGCCTGCGACTGCCCGCCGCGCCGGCCGACCGCGGCGAACAGTTCGCGCGCCCGCCGGAACTGCGTCCGCGCCGCCTCGAGGTCGCCTAGGTCACGACGCACAAAACCGAGACGGAGCGCCAGACCGGCGACGAGATCGGCGTCCGGACCGGCTTGCTCGGCCAGTTCGTAGGCGGCGAGCGCTTCGGTGAGCCGCCCGGCGGCCGCCTGCGCGAAACCGAGGTCCGCGAGCAGCGAAGCCCGCTCCCGGGCCCGCCCGAGCCGTCCGGCGGCGGCCGCGGCCGCTTCGAGCAGGCGCACCTGGTCGCCGGTGCCGCGGTGCCGGAAGAACCAGACCCGCATGGCGGGCGGCAGCCCGGCCACCACCTCGTCCATGCCGAGCCGCACGGCGGCGTCGAAGCAGGCCACCAGGTTGACGTGCTCGAGGTCGAACCAGGCCATGGCCGCCGCGGGATCACCCGGCGACGGGTCCGGGCGGTGCGGTGACGGCAGGCTGCGTTCCTGCGCGGCCGCACGCGCCAGGTAGTGCTCCAGCACCCGGCGCAGGGCGGCCTCGGCCTGCGGTTCCTCTTCGGCGGCCAGCTCGGCCGCGTACCGCCGGAGCAGGTCGTGCAGCCGGTAGCGCCCCGGCGCGGGTTCCTGGACCAGGTGGGCGTCGACCAGTTCGTCGAGCACCGCCTCGATCCGGCCCGGCGGCGCACCGGCCAGCGCCGCGGCCACCGCGGCGTCGAAGTCGTCACCCGGCAGCACCCCCAGCAGCCGGAACACCCGGCGCTGCTCGCCGTCGAGCTGCTGCAGCGACATGCCGAACACCGCGTCGAACCGCCCGGCGCCGTCACGCAGCCGTTCGGCCAGCACCGCGACCGTCCACCCCGGACGGTGCCGCAGCCGCGCCCCGGCCATCCGCAGCGCCAGCGGCAGCCCGCCGCACTGGCGCAGCACCTGGTCCAGCGCCGCCTCCTCCTCGGTGGGGGTGAGCCCGGCCGCGCGGCCGAACAACCGGGCGGCGGCGTCGTCGGCCAGCGGGCTCAGCGACACCGGCGGCACCCCGTCCAGGCTGACCAGCCGCGACCGGCTGGTGATCAGCACCGCGGACTTCCCGGCACCGGGCAGCAGGGGGCGCACCTGCTCGGCGCCGGCGGCGTTGTCCAGCACCACCAGCGCCCGCCGCCGGGACAGCTCCGAGCGCCAGAGCGCCGCGCGTTCCTCCGCCCCGGCGGGCAGGTGCGTGATCTCCAGGGCACCGAGCAGCCGGGCCAGCGCGGTGAGCGGCGGCACCGGGTCCTGGCCCGGGGTGAAGCCGTGCAGGTCGAGGTAGAGCGCGCCGTCCGGGTACACCGGGGTGAGCCGGTGGGCCAGGTGCACGGCCAGGCTGGTCTTGCCGACCCCGCCCATGCCGTCGAGCACCACCGCACCCGCGGTCCGCAGCAGCTGCTCGGCCTGCGCGTACTCGGCCTCCCGGCCGGTGAAGTCGGCCAGGTCGGCGGGCAGGTCGTTGCGGCGGGGCGCCGGGGCCGCGCCCGCCTTGGCCGCCTCGGCCCACAGCGGGCGCAGCGGGCGCGGGTCCCGGCTGACCGCCCGGCACAGGGCCACGACGGCCTCCCACGGCGGCACCAGCCTGCCGGTCAGGTACCGCGACAGCGACGAACTGCTCAGCCCGGCTTCGCGGGCGAGGGCACGCAGGCTCAGCCCGCTCAGGTCCTTGATCCGGGTGAGCTGGCCGACCAGTCGTTCTTGCGGGCTCGACACGGGCCACACGGTAGCCGTCCCAGCCCACGCGAACGGATCAGCGCCGCGTTACCGCAGGCCGGAGGGGTTCCGGGTGTCCCACGGTGTCCCACGGACCGCGCGGGGGACGGCCCGCCGATGATCAGCTCACTCCGGTCAGCGGCACCCCAGCGAAGGAGGAAGCGAATGTCGGTCGAGCGGATGCCGGACCCCGCGGTCCTGGTCCCCGAGGCGATGCAGGCGCTGGTGGCGCTCAACGAGGCCGTTGCCGGGGCCGGGGTCGGCGGGCGGGTGCTGGCGCTGAGCCACCTGCGGGCCAGCCAGATCAACGGCTGCGGCCCGTGCGTGGCAGGCGGTGCCCAGCAGGCCACCGCGCACGGCGCGAGCGCCGGCCAGGTGCACGCGGTGGCCGCGTGGCGGGAGACGCCCTGGTTCAGCGACGAGGAACGCGCCGCGCTGGCGCTGACCGAAGCGGTGACCCGGCTCGCCGACCGCCCGGAACCGGTGCCGGACCGGGTGTGGGACCTGGCCGCCAAGCACTTCGACCAGCGGGAGCTGGCCGCGCTGCTGCTCAACATCGCCCTCGCCAACGCCTACAACCGCCTCAACGCCCCGACCCGCCGGCAGGCCGGTCGGTGGTGACCACCTCTTCCCGGAAGGACACTCCCATGGCAACCAAGAAGTTCGACGGCCTGACCCAGGACGAGCGCGACGCCCTCAAGGAACGCACCAAGGAACTCAAAGGCAAGCGCGGCACCGACACCGAGGCCGACGTCCTCGCCAAGATCGCCGACATGAACGAAACCGACCGGACCATCGGCGCCCGGCTCCACGAAGTCATCAAGGCCACCGCCCCCGGACTCACCGCCAAACTCTGGTACGGCATGCCCGCCTACTACCGCGACGGCAAAATGATCTGCTTCTACCAAACCGCCGCCAAATTCAAGGCCCGCTACGCCACCCTCGGCTTCAGCGACCAAGCCAACCTCGACAACGGTGCCCTCTGGCCCGCCTCCTACGCCATCACCGAACTCACCCCCGAAGTCGAAACAGCGATCGAAGCACTGCTCGAGCAAGCACTGAGCTGAGGCGAGCCAAGGCCCGGCCGGCGCGGCAAGATGACCGCGCCGGCCGGGCGACTGCTCCAAGCAGCGAGCTACTGCTCCCCCAACTTCACCGGACGAGAAACCGGGGGAAGGCCAGCCCGGTCAGAGAACCGCGTAGGCCGGAACGGCTCCAGCAGGTCTTGAGGCTCATCACGGAGAACCTCAGCAGCCACCAAGCGCCCCAGCACCGGCGCCAAGGTGACACCGCCGTGGGAGACGAGGCAGTAGACGTGCGGCGAGAGGTAGCCGGCGATGGGGTTCCCGTCAGCGGGCAGCGACCGGAAGCCGACGCGCAGTTCGATGTCCGGGGTCCCGGCCTCCGGGAACAACGCGGAGAAGCGGTCGCCGAGAACCCCGGCGGCGGGCGGTCTCGCCGGATCGACGGCCGAGTTCAGGTCGAGCGCCTGCAGCACCACGCCGGGACGCAGGTTCAACCCCGGGGTGTGCACCACACAACGCAGCTCGACCCGCGGCGACCGGACGTACCCGAGCAGGCCGACGGTCGGCGAGCCCCGTCCCAGCTCGGTCACCATCGGCACCTCGAAACCGGAACCGGCGGCGAGCCCGGCGGTCCACCGGCCGGTCGCCAGCACGACCCGGTCGGCGGCCAGCACGTCACCACCGGCCAGGGTGACCGACGCTTCCGCAACGGACACGACCTCCGCGACGGACACCACGGCCCCGTGCCGGACGGCGTCCGCCACCAGGTTCTCCACGAACCGGTCCGGGCGGACGTAACCCTCGGCCGGGAAGTACGCGATCGACGACACCGGATCGGGGATGCGCAGCGCACCGGCGATCGACCGCGCCTCGGCGCGGTCCACCCAGCGCGCCGGATATCCCAAGCCCTGCAACCGTTCCACGTTCGACGCCAGCCAATCCCGGCTGCCGGCGTCGGCGAACTGCAAGCCACCGCTCGGGAAGTACGCCGGTTCGCCGGGCAGCTCCCGGGCGAGCCGCGTGTGCTCGGCCATCCCGGCCAGGTTCAGCCGGAAGTAGTCCGGGTCGGGCTTCCGGTTGGCGTTGGTCCACGCGAACGTGGTGGCACTGGTACCGGACCCCGGCCCGCGGCGATCCAGCAACAGCACTTCGGCTCCGGCAACGGAAAGGGACCGCGCGACGCTCGCACCGAGCACCCCGGCCCCGACGACGACGACCTTCATCGGACCTGCCCTCCTGGGAATTCCACGAAGAACTCCGCCGTGCCCGGGCGGAGCGTCGCGGTGACCACTTCGATGGCGGTGCCGTTCCCGGCACGCAGTTCACGCCGCCGCCTCAGCGCCGGCTCGCCGGACCGGCTGCCGAGCAGGCCGGCGTCGTGCTCGTCGAGGACCACCGGGTCCAGGTAGATCCGGATCCGGTCGATCACCACCCCCCGCGCGCGCAGGTAGGGCAGCGAAACGAACTCCGCGAGGTCCTCCTCCAGCAGCCGGGGTGCCGCGGAGAACAACACGACGTGCCGCTCGACCGCCCGCGGCTGGTCACGCGGGTCCAGCTTGCGCCGCACCAGTTCCACCACGGCTGTGTCGTCCTCGGCACCCGGCAGCGGCAGCACGGCGTCGGCGGCCCGCACGATCCGCGCGGAAAGGACCTCGTGCCTGCCCGGCACGCCCTTCTCCTGCCGGTCCGGCGACGCGTAGCTGAGCAGGTTGATCTGCTGCCGCACGTCCGCGACGAAGGTGCCCTGGCGACGGCGGCGCACGGCCAGCCCGGCGTCGGCCAGGTCGTTCAGCACCCGCTGCGCGGTCGCGCGGCTGACGCCGTACTGCGCACGCAGTTCCATCTCCGTCGGCAGCCGGTCCCCCGGGGTGAGCGTGCCCTCGTGGATCCGGCTTTCCAGGTCCAGGCGGATCGTCTCGTGCAGCGTCGGCATGAATTGACCGTACAAATGGGCAATTGCCCGGTCAATCCGCCGTTCAGCCCCTGCGCCACACCGGCAGCAGCGAGGAAGCGGCTCCGGTGGCCACCCCGGCGCCCACGCCCGCCCAGGCCACCGGGCCCAGCGGCGTGCAGCCGAAGAACTGGCTCACCCCCGGCGTCTGCACGATGCCCGCCAGCACCAGCGCCGAGCCGACCGCGGTGCCCACCACCAGCGGGCTGCGCCGCCGTCCGCGCAGGGTCTGCACCAGCTGGGTGCCGACCAGCCCGCACAACGCCATGGTGCTGGTGCGGCGCACGGTGCCGGGGGTGAACCGGCCGATCAGCCACGCCGTGGTGGCGCCGATCCCGGTGGTCACCCCGCGGCTGGTGATGTCGCGGGACAGCCCCTCACCGAGCCCGGCCGGGCCGCCGGACCCGTTGTCGTCCGGGCGCGTGACCGCCACGGCCATCGCCGGGAACAGGTCGGTGAGCAGGTTGACCAGCAGCAGTTGCCGGGTGCCCAGCGGGGAATCCCCGGACAGCGCGGTGCCCAGCACGGAGAAGCCGATCTCCCCCGCGTTGCCGCCGATCAGGATGACCACGGCGTCGGACACGCTGCGCCACAGCGCCCGGCCCTCCGCCACCGCCTCCAGCAGCACGGTCACGTCCTCGTCGGCCAGCGCCAGGTCGGCCGCGGTGCGGGCGGCGGTCGAGGACCGGGCCCGCACGCCGATGCCGACGTCCGCGGCGCGGATGGCCGCGGCGTCGTTCGCGCCGTCACCGACCATCGCGGTGACCCGGCCCGCCTCCCGCAGCGCCTCGACCACCTGCAACTTCTGCTCCGGCGCGACCCGGGCGATCACCCCGGCACCGGCCAGCAGCCGGGCCCGGCCCTCGCGGTCGAGTCCGGCGAGTTCGGTGCCGGTGACCACGGTGGTGCCGGACGGCCAGCCCAGCGAAGTGGCGATGGCACGCGCGGTGCTGGGGTGGTCGCCGGTGAGCATCACCGGGGCGATCCCGGCCTCGCGCAACCCGCTGATCAACGGCCCGGCCGTGTCGCGCAGCGTGTCCGCCAGCCCGATGAACCCGACGAACTCCAGGTCCGCCAGCACTTCGCTGTCGTCGCCGTCGAACACCGGTCCGGCGACCGGCCGCGACGCCACCGCCAGCACGCGCAGCCCCTCGTCCGCCAGCGCTTCCGCGGCCTTGGCCAGTTCCTCGGCCCCGGCGCACGCGGGCAGCACGACTTCCGGCGCGCCCTTGACCAGCAACGTGGTTCCGCCGTCGCCCGCCCGGCCGACCGTGGCCGAGTACCCGCGGTTCGCCTCGAACGGCTGTCCGTCCACTTCGGACCAGTCCGGATCCGCACCGGCCGCCTCGAGCACGGCGTGGTCGGTGGCGTGGGCGCGGACGTGGGGGTCGTCGAGCGTGCCGGGGCACGCCCTGGCCGCCGCCCGCAGCACCGGGTCGTCCGCTCCCGGTTCACGCGGCTCGCCGCCGGAATCGGTGGTCGTGACCACGCGCAGCCGGTTCTCGGTCAGCGTCCCGGTCTTGTCGAAGCACACCACGTCCAGGCGCCCCAGCGCTTCCAGTGCCCGCGGGGTGCGGACGAGGATGCCGCGGGCGGACAGCCGCCGTGCCGCCGCCCGCTGCGCCACCGTGGCCACCAGCGGCAGGCCCTCGGGCACCGCGGCCACGGCGATCGCCACGCCACCGGCGAGCGCCCGCCGCACCGGACGGCCGCGCAGCGCGGACAGCCCGGTGACCAGGGCACCACCGAGCATGGTCAGCGGCAGGGCCCGCCGGGTGAGGTCCTGCAGCCGGGCCTGGATGCCCACCGCGGCGGCGGTGCGGGTGGCCAGTTCGACCGCCCGGCCGGCCACCGTCTCGGACCCGACCGCGACCACCACCGCCGTGCACTCCCCGCTGACCACCGTGGTGCCGGCGAAGACCAGGCAGCTGCGCTCGGCCATCGGCGCGCCGGGGACCGGTTCCAGCTGCTTGGCCACCGGCAGCGACTCACCGGTCAGCGCGGATTCGTCGATTTCCACGTCGGCGCCGGTGAGCAGCCGCGCGTCGGCCGGGACGACGTCGCCGACCCGCAGTTCGATCCGGTCACCGGGTTTGAGCGCCCGTGCGTCGACGACCTTGCCGCCGACCCGGCGCGCCCGCTGGCGCTCGCCCTCCTTGAGCTTGGCCAGCGCCCGGCGGCCGCGGAACTGCTGGGTGCCGCCCACCACGGCGTTCAGCCCCATCGCCGCGGCCACCAGCAGCGCGTCCACCGGCGAACCGACCACCGCCGAAGCCACCGCGCCCAGTGCCAGCACCGGGGTCAGCGGGTCGTTCAGCTCGCCGGCGATGTCCGCGGCGAGCCCCGAGCCGAGCCGGACCGGCGCCGCCACCGGGTGCCGGGCCACCGCCCGGGCCACCGACCGCACCCGGTCCGCGGTCAGTTCCCACGGCGTCGGCGTGCGTTCCCCGTCCGCCAGCCGCTGGAGCACCTCGTCGGCGCTCAGTTCGTGCCAGGCGATCCGCGGCCGTCCCGGCGGCGGGGTGGCCACGGCCACGCGGAACGCGGCGAACGAGCCCATCGCCAGCCCGGTCAGCCCGCCGAGCGCGACGGGGTCCAGCCGGGGCACGGGCGGGAGCAGCGGGCGGCGCCTGCCGCGGCCGGACACCAGCAGCAGGCCGCTGAGCACCGCGCCGGCGGTGGCCACCCGGGTGGCGCGCCTGCTGTTCGCCCGCGCGGCCCCCGCCATCCGCAGCACCCGCCACACGCCGGCCAGCCCGGGGCGGACGATGAGGTCGGCACCCCAGAGCACCGGGGCGTCCCGATCGGCCAGCGCGACGCAGAGGTCCCCGGCGAGCAGACCGGCCACGGCGGCCGAACCCGGGCGGCAGTCCGGATCCGGCCGCCCGGCGGTCAGCACCACGCGGCCGTCGTCCTGCAGCCGTTCCACCAGCTCGGCGAAATCCTCGGTGTCCACCACGTCGTCGGCCAGTGCCGCGAACTCCCCCAGCCGTTCGCGGGCGCCCTCCCCCACGATGACCACCCGCGCCTCGGCCCGCCGGGCCGCGTCCAGCACGGCTTCGGCGTGCGGGTCCAGGCCGTGCTCCCCGTGCAGCGCCTCGGCCTGCAGTACGACGGTGTCCACTGTGTCCAGTGCCTTGAGCCGGTCGGGGTCGCGGACGATCACCCCTTCACGGGCGAACGCGGTGCCCATCGCGGTGTGGAAGGCGGTGTGCGCGTACCGGGCGGGCAGCGGGGACGCGGCGAGCACGGTTTCGGCGGCTTCCCGCGCGTTGCGGCGCAGGAGCAGGTCGGCCAGTGCCGCCAGCAGGCCACCGCTGACGGCGTTCTCGGCGTAGTCCTCCATCGGGGCCCGGACCCGCCGCTGCGGTGGCGTCACACCGAGGCTGGGCCGGTCCGGTGCGCAGAGTTCGTCGTGCACGGCGTCGAAGGCGGCGAGCCGGGCGATCGCCTCGGCCAGCTGACCCGAGCGCAGCAGCGCGTCCAGTGCCAGTTCGACCGGGTCCTGGCTGAACCCCCGCACCCCCGCGGACACCGCCGCCCGCACCAGTTCCGCGGTGTACCAGCCGAAGCGCTCGTCCAGTGCGGCGCGGACGGCCGGGTGCTCCCGGCCCGCCGACACCGCCGCCCGGACCGCTTCGTGCACCCGGCCGCTGCGCACCGCGCGCGTGCCGACGGACACCGCCAGCCCGGCCACGTCCATGCCGAGCGCCAGCGCCGCCGTGCGCACCCCGTAGGTGTCACCGGGGTGCGCCGGGGCGCAGTCCCCCGGCTCGGCCGGGGCCAGGTCGTAGGACGCGCAGTGCGCGCGCACCCAGTCGAGCACGCCGCCGGCGACCGCCTCCTCGGCCAGGTGGACCACCACGCTGCCGAGGCCGCCGTCCCAGTAGACCCCGGCGACGCCGGCGTGCCCGGCCAGTTCGGCGGCGAGCCCGGGCCCGTCCGGGCGGACGGCCTCGTCCCCCGGCCGCAGCGGCACGTGCAGCCGCCGCCCCGCCCGCCACACCGCCGTGCGGGTGCCCGCGGCGTTGCGCACCACCCTGGCGGCGCGCACGGTGGACCGGGTCGCCATCCCGGTCGCCTCGCCCACCGCCCCGGCCGTTCCCGCGGTCAGCGCCCCCACCAGCGGGCGGATCGCCCCGGTCGCCTTCCTCGCCTGCTGCGACACCAAGATCGGCCCGGTCAGCGCGAGGGTCATCCCCGCCTTGGCCAGCCCGAGCAGACTTCCGCGCACGCACACCTCCGCCGTCCCACCAGGTCCACGGGGGCGTTCCCCGGCGGGCAGCGGTCAAACGCCGGGCACCCCGTCCGGGCGAACGGGACCAAACCACCGGGGCAGCACCTCGTGCAGGCCGCGCTGGTCCGCACCGGTCCAGACCACGTGGCCGTCCGGCCGCAGCAGCACCGCCGGCACGTCGACCTCCTCGCTGACGTCGGCGACGTGGTCCACCCGGTCCGCCCAGCCGTCCACCGAGAGCAGGCCGGTCTGGTCGAGCAGCAGGCCGCGGCCACCGCGCATCAGCTCGTAGAGGCGCCCCCGCTTCAGCGGCACGTCCCGCAGCCGCCTGCCGAGCAGCGGGTGCCCTTCGCCGAAGTCGTAGCGGATGCCGGTGGCGATCACCTTCTCGATCAGGTGCCGGTTCACCTCCGCGAAGTCCATCAGCTCCGCGACCAGCCGCCGGACCGCCTGCGCGCCGGGTTCGGCGGACATCAGCTCCATCTGCGCGCGGGTGTTCTCCAGCACGTCGGCGGCCACCGGGTGCCGTTCGGTCTCGTAGGTGTCCAGCAGCCCCTCCGGCGCCCAGCCGCGCACCGCGGCGGCCAGTTTCCAGCCGAGGTTGACCGCGTCCTGCAACCCGAGGTTGAGGCCCTGGCCGCCGGTCGGCGGATGGATGTGCGCGGCGTCCCCGGCCAGGAACACCCGGCCGGCGCGGTACCGCTCGGCCTGCCGGGTGGCGTCGCCGAAGCGCGAGAGCCAGCGCGGCGAGTGCATGCCGAAGTCGGTCCCGGCCAGCGCCCGCACCCGCTGCTTCAGCTCGTCCAGGGTCGGCGGGACCGTCCGGTCCCCGGCCACCCCGCCGGCGGGGGCGACCACGCGGTACGCCCCGTCCCCGAGCGGCATGGCGCCGAACCGCTTCTGCGTCCGGCGGACCTCCGCGACCACCGCGTTCAGCTCCTCCGGCGACGCGGTCAGGTGCACCTCGCCCAGCAGCGTGTCGTGCCTGCTGGGTTCGCCGGGGAAGCCGACGCCGAGCAGCTTGCGCACCGTGCTGCGGCCACCGTCGCAGCCGGCCAGGTACCGCGCCCGCAGTCGCTCGCCGCCGGCCAGTTCGGCGGTCACCCCGGCGTCGTCCTGGCTGAGCCCGGTCACCGTGCGGCCGCGCCGGAATTCGACCCCCAGCTCGCCGGCGTGCTGGTTCAGCAGGCGTTCGACGAGGGTCTGCGGGATGCCGAGCACGTACGGGTGCGCGGTGTCCAGCCGCTCCGGCGGCGGTTTGGTGATGCCGGCGAAGAAGCCGCCCACCGGGTGCCTGGTCCCCAGTTCCAGGAACCGTTCCAGCAGCCCGCGCTGGTCCATCAGTTCGATGCTGCGCGCGTGCAGGCCGAGCGCGCGCACCACCTTGGTCGGTTCCGCCTCCTTCTCCAGTACGACCACCCGCACGCCGTGCAGCCGCAGTTCCGCGGCCAGCAGCACACCGGTCGGCCCGCCGCCGGCGACGATCACGTCGATCATGAACCGCCCATCCACTCCGAGTTCTGTGCCGGGCGGTGATTCTGCGGGACGAACCGGGTCTTGCGGCAAGCCCCGGGCTGCGCTATACGTTGGGAGTGGCAGGGAGCGGTGTTCTCCCTGCCGTTCGCCTTCCTCCGTTCAGCTGTTCCAGCAGTTTTCAGCCATTGAGGTACCAGCGCTGGTTGATGCGGTCCCAGTCGCAGGTGTGCAGGGAGAGCTGGTCGTCGTTTCCTTCGTAGGTCGCGCACAACCCGGTTTCCTCGTTCCGGAGTTGTTTCTGGTTGTGGTCGCCGCGGATGCGCCACCGCTGCCCGGGGTCGTCGCCGTTGCAGTCCGCGCCGATGATTCTGCCGTAGTGGGCGGTGACGCACAGGTCGGTGCCCGTGTTCTGGATGGTGCGGTTGCTCCAGAAGATCCACTCCTGGTTGTCGCCGCCGTGGTAGTCGGAGGTGATCGTGGGTTCGCCGTACCACCAGGTCTGCTGCCACACCCGTTCGGTGCCGTTCGCGCTCTCGATGACGTAGTCGGGCGGCTCGTCGGCGGCCGCGGGCAGGACCAGCGCGACGGGCGAAACAAGGGCGAACAGGCCGGCGATGATTTTCGGGATTTTCATCTTTTTCCTTCATTGGCGGGAAATGACCGACAACATTAGAACTCGCCCGCTCAAGGATTGGGAATAGCGCGAACACGTTGGCGCAACACAAAACACCTCCTGGGGACGAGTGGTGCGCGACGGTGACGCACGGTGGCCGACCGGCCGCACCATCGGGTGGGGCGGACGGCGGGAAAAGAAGTATTCCCGGCTTTTCCAGAACGATTCCACAGTGGACAGGGCGGTGCGCGACGGGCGCTGGTGCCCCGCGTCCGGCAAGCTGCACGGCATGCGGGAACCGGCCTTGCTCGCCGTGGTGGCGGTGCTGATCATCGTGGTGGTGTCCTACGCCGCGCCGAAGCTGCGGATCGCGGCGCCGGTGCTGCTGGTGCTCGTCGGCATCGGGTGCAGCGTGCTGCCCGGCACCCCGGAGCTGTTCGTCGAACCGGACTGGATCCTGGTCGTCGTGCTGCCGCCGATCCTGCACGCGGCGGCGGTGAACGTGCCGGTGGTGGACTTCCGCCGGGACCTGGGCACGATCGGCGCGCTCTCGGTGGTGCTGGTGGTGGTCTCCGCCTTCGGCACCGGGCTGCTGCTCCAGTGGCTCGTCCCGGACCTCGGCTTCGCCACCGCGGTCGCGCTGGGCGCGGTGATCAGCCCGCCGGACGCGGTCGCGGCGACCTCGATCGGCAAGCGCCTCGGCCTGCCACCCCGGCTGGTCACCATTCTCGAAGGCGAAGGGCTGGTCAACGACGCCACCGCGCTCGTGCTGCTGCGCACCGCGGTCGCCGCCATCGCGGGCACCGTCTCGTTCTGGGGCGCGCTCGGCGACTTCGCCTTCGCCGTGGTGGCCGGCGTCGCGGTCGGGGCGCTGGTCGGGCTGGTGTCGGTCCGGGTCCGCTCCCGGATCCGCGAGCAGCCCGTGCTCACCACGGCGATCTCGTTCGTGGTCCCGTTCCTGGCCTACCTCCCGGCGGAGGAACTGCACGCTTCGGGGGTCATCGCCGTGGTCACGGCCGGGCTGATCACCGGTCACCAGAGCGCCAAGCGCTTCACCGCCCACGACCGCATCTCCGAGCGCACCAACTGGCGGACCATCCAGCTGCTCCTGGAAAACGGCGTCTTCCTGCTGATGGGCTACGAGATCACCGCCGTCTTCGCCGACGTCCACGACTCGGGTGAGAGCGGCTGGACCGCCGTCGGCATCGGCCTGCTCGCGACGCTCGCGCTGATCCTGCTGCGGGTCGCGTTCGTCGTCCCGCTCATCGCGGCACTGCGCCGTCAGCAACGCGGTGCCGGCGAGCGCACCGGGCGGATCGAGGCCGCGCTGGCCGGGCTCACCCACCGGGGCCCTCGTCCGGGCGGGCAGCAGCGGTACGCGGCGGTGACCCGGGTGCTCCGGCGGCGCCACGCCGACGCCGCGTTCTTCGCCAGCGAAGGGCTCGGCTGGCGTGGTGGCGGGGTGCTCGCCTGGTCCGGGATGCGCGGGGTGGTCACCGTCGCCGCCGCGCAGTCGCTGCCCACCGACGTGCCGCACCGGGCCGAACTGGTGCTGATCGCCTTCACCGTCGCGATCGCCACCCTGGTCGGGCAGGGCGGCACGCTGCCGATGCTGATCAAGCTGCTCGGCGTCCAGGGCGGTGACGCCGAGCACGAACGCCGCGAACTGGCCCGCCTGGCAGGCGAGCTCCACGCGGCCACGCAGTCGCTGCTCGGCAACCCGGCGCTGCGCCGGGAGAACGGCAAGCCCTTCGACGAGGCGGTGCTCGACGGCACCCGGCGCCGCAGCCTCGCCACCGCCCAGGTCATCGACAAGATGCTCGACGAGCCCGACCCCGACAGCCCGCTCCGGCAACGACGGGAACTGCACCGCCTGCTCATCGACGCCCAGCAGAACGCCCTGCTCGATGCCCGCGCCGGCGGCACGTACGGCTCCCACACCCTCGACCGCGCGCAATCGCTGATCGACAGCGAAGCCGCCCGCTTCACGTGAGCTACGGGTTCAGTTCCACCGGCTCGGTGGCGAACCGCGCGGTTCGCGGGTCGCGTTCGATGCCGAGGGGCCGGGTGAGCAGGCCGTACAGCTCCGGGCGGCGCCCCGCCAGCCAGCGGCGGCCGGTGGACAGCGGGAGCAGCCCCAGCTCCAGGTCGGCGAGCACCAGCTCGTCGGCCGCCGCCCAGGTTTCGGCGACGATCCGGCCGTAGGGGTCGAGCACCATCGCGCCGCCGGTGCGCACCTCGTCGTCGTCCCGGCCGACGCCGTTGCTGAACACCACGAACAACCCGTTGTCGTGGGCCCGGGCGGGAAGCCAGCGCATCAGCCAGCCACGGCCGTTGGGACCGCGGAACTCGCGTTCGACCGCCTCCGGGTCGGCGTGCCGGTTCTCCCACAGTTCCAGCGGGATCGGCTTCATGCCGTGCGGGCTGCGGGAGGCGGTGCCGCCGGTCTGGTGCGGGGCCAGCAGCACCTCCGCCCCGAGCAACGCCGTGGCGCGGACGTTCTCGACCAGGTTGTTGTCCCAGCAGATCAGGGTCGCCATCCGGACCCCCCACGGCGTGTCGAACACCGTGTAGGCGTCACCGCTGGAGACGGCCGCGTGCTCGAAGGCGTGCAGCTTGCGGTGGACGTGCACGGCCCCGTCTGGCAGGCACACCGCGTAGGAGTTGTACAACGCGCCGTCCGCCGACTCCAGGAACCCGGCGCCGACCCCGATGCCGAGGCGTTCCGCCAGGTCCCGCACCGCGGTCACCAGCGGGCCGTCCGCGGGCTGGGCCAGCGCGTGCAGCCGGTCCGGCTCGTGCCGTCGCAGGTGCCAGTACCCCAGCAGGCACATCTCCGGGCACACCACCAGTTTCGCGCCCGCTTCGGCGGCTTCGCCGGCGAAGGCGGTCACCCGGGCGAGGTTGTGCTCCGGGTCGTCGGGGCGGGGTTCGAACTGCACGGTGGCGATCCGCAAGGTCTCCATGCCCTTCAGCACAGCGGACCCCGGCGGCCGCGTCCAATGAATCCCGGGGCCGTTGCCATAGCCTGCCGGAATGGATCGTCGCCTGCTCGCCTTCACCGCCATCGCCCGGCACGGCGGCTTCGGCTCGGCCGCGCAGAGCCTGCACCTGACGCAGCCGTCGCTGACCAAGCAGATCCACGCGCTGGAGCGGGAGCTGGGCGGGCGGCTGTTCACCCGGGGCAGGCACGGTGCCGCGCTGACCGCCTTCGGCCGCGCGTTGCTGCCCTCGGCCCAGGACCTGATCGCCAGCACCGAGGAGTTCCACCGCCGGGCGCGGCTGCTGGCCGCCGGGGAGACCGGGGTGCTGGCACTGGGGTTCGGGCTGTCCAGCATCGAGGTGGCCCCGCGGGCGGTGGCCGCGTTCCGGCAGCGGTACCCGCGGGTGGAGACCAGCCTGGAGGACCTGCCGTCCACCGTGCTGATCGACCGCGTGCGCAGCGGTGACCTGCACGCGGCCTTCGTCCGCCTGCCCACCGGCGCCGGGTTGCGGCAGCAGGTGCTGTGCCGCGACCGGCTGGCCATCGCCTGCCTCGGCTCCCCGCCCGCCGAACCCGCCGCCTGGCTCGCCGGGCAGCGCCTGGTGCGGCTCGCCGAGGCCAAGGGACCCGGCCTGGTCCGCCAGATCGACCGGCTGTGCACCGCGTGGGGCATCCGGCCCGGCACCGCCGGGCAGACCCACGACCTGCAGACCGTGCTCGCCATGGTGGCCGCCGGGATCGGCCCGGCGCTGGTGCCCGCCAGCGCCGCCGCCATCGCGCCCGCCGCGATCACCCTGACCCCGCTGGACCACCCGGCCGCGGCCTGGGAGGTCGGCCTGGCCACCAGCCCGGCGCACCAGGCCGCCGTCACCACCAACTTCCTGGCGGTGGTGCGGGACCTGCGGTGGTGACCGCCCGCGTCACCCGGCGGTCAGTTCACCGGTCAGCCTGCGGTGCATCGTGGCGCTGTGCTCGTTCAGGCCGGTGATCTCCACGGTCTTGCCGCGGGCGGCGTACTTGGTGGTGATCGCGTCGAGGGCGGCGACGGTGGAGGCGTCCCAGATGTGCGCACCCGAGAGGTCGATGACCACCGCGCCCGGATCGTTCGCGTAGTCGAACCGGTGCACCAGGTCGTTGCTGGAGGCGAAGAACAGCTCGCCGGTCACCGCGTAGACGACCCGCTCGCCGCCGGGGCCGGTGGTGGCGGTCACCTCGACCAGGTGCGCCACCCGCCGGGCGAAGATGACCATCGCGGTGATCACGCCGGCCACCACCCCGATGGCCAGGTTGCCGGTGGCCACCACCACCGCGACGGTGACCACCATGACGACGATCTCCCCGGCGGGCATCCGCTTCAGCGTGGCCGGGGCGACGCTGTGCCAGTCGAAGGTGCCCACGGCCACCAGCACCATCACCGCGACCAGCACGGCCATCGGGATGTCGGAGACGACCGGGCCGAAGACCAGGCACAGCACCATCAGGAAGGCACCGGCCAGGAAGGTGGACAGCCGGGTCCGCGCCCCGGCCACCCGGACGTTGATCATGGTCTGGCCGATCATCGCGCAGCCGCCCATGCCGCCGAAGAAGCCGGTGACCACGTTGGCCACACCCTGGCCGATCGCCTCGCGGGTCTGGTTCGAGCGGGTGTCGGTGAGGTCGTCGACCAGTTTGGCGGTCATCAGCGACTCCATCAGCCCGACCAGCGCGAACGCCAGCGCGTACGGTGCGATCAGGGTCAGCGTGGCCGGGGTGAACGGCACGTCCGGCACCCCGGGCACCGGCAACGACGACGGCAGCGCGCCCTTGTCCCCCACCGTCGGCACGGCGATGCCCGCGGCCACGGTCAGCGCGGTGAGCACCACGATGGACACCAGCGGCGCCGGAACCGCCTTGGTGAGCCCGGGGAAGAACACCGTGATCGCCAGCCCCGCGGCGAACAGCGGGTAGACCGGCCACGGCACGTCGACCAGTTCGGGCACCTGCGCCAGGAAGATCAGGATCGCCAGCGCGTTGACGAAGCCCACCATCACGCTGCGCGGCACGAACCGCATCAGCCGCGCCACCCCGAGCGAGCCCAGCACGACCTGGAACACCCCGCCCAGCACGACCGTGGCGACGAGGTGGCCGAAACCGTGCTCGCGGGCCAGCGGCGCGACGACCAGCGCGATCGCCCCGGTGGCCGCGGAGATCATCGCCGGGCGCCCGCCGACGACGGAGATCACCACCGCCATGGTGAACGAGGCGAACAACCCCACGCCGGGATCGACGCCCGCGATGATCGAGAACGAGATCGCCTCCGGGATCAACGCCAGCGCCACCACCAGACCGGCCAGCACTTCGGTGCGGACGACCTTCGGCGACCACCGGGACGGGCGCGCGGAAAACGGGGAAGACGGACTCGGCACGGATGACTACCTGACTCACTCGGGCACCGGTGGCGCGATCAACTCTCACGTTACGTTAGATCAACCCCACCCCGATCGGGTCAGCGGCACCGCGGACCGCGGCCCAGATCACGCACGGATATCCGAGGTGGCCCCAAGAACCCCCGGAAGGGTGAGACGGGGGCGCCACGGACATCACCGGAACGGAAACCGTGTCGAACCCTGCCCTAACGTGAATGTTGGTCAGGATGGGAGGGCAGCCGGAAGCGGGGAGGTACGGTCGGTGGGCAGCCCGTCGGTCGCGGTGCCGGAGGCGGACCACGCGGTGGTGGTGCGGCCGGTCCGGCCGGCGCCCGGGCCGTCGCGGTGGTGGCTCGCGCTCCCCCTGGTCACCCTCGTGCTGGCGCTCGCCATTCCGTTCGCGCCGGTCCGCGCCGAGCAGGTCGAGGTGCGGTGGCCGGAGGCGGGCAGGCCCGCCGGGTCGGCGGTGGCGATGTTCCTGCCGTACCGGCCGTTGTCCCTGGACGTGGCGGTGCCGTGTGCGGCGGTCGCCTCGGCCGCGCCCGGCACCACCACGGCCTTCGCCACCTTCCCCGCTGACGCCGCCGAAGCCCGCCGGCTGGGGCTGGCGCTGGAAATCCGGGAGCGGCAACTGGTCGCCGTCACCGCGGACCGCGAGCACCCGCTCGGACCGGTCCCGGCGGGCGACTGCGTGTACCGGGTGCACGCCGAAGGCGGCGAACTGCGCGTCCTTCTCGATGGACGAGAACTGCTGCGCACGGACGCGCTGGTCCCGCACGTCGTCGCGTTCGTCACCGACCTGCCCCCGGGCGCGGCGGTGTCGGCCCGCGCGCAGGCCGACGCCCGGTTCCAGACCCACCCCACCCCGTTGAAAGCCGGGCTGATGGTGGCGTTCGCGGTCGGTGCGCTCGGCTGCGTCGTCGCCGGGTTCCGGCTCTTCGGGCGGGCGCGGGGGAACCCGGCGCCACGCCTGCCCCGGCGGGCGGACGCCGCGTGGACCGCGCTGGTCGGTGCCGGGATCGCCGCCTGGGGCGTGCTCGCACCGCAGACCGTGGACGACGGCTGGTTCCTCGGCATGCACCGGAACCTGGCCGAAGCCGGGTTCGCCGGTGACTACTACATGGCGCTCAACGCCGCCGAAACCCCGGCGGTCCTGCTGCAGTACCTGTTCGCGCCGCTGTTCCAGCTCGGCTGGGCACCGCTGCTCACCCGGGTGCCCGCCCTGCTGGCCGGCTTCGCGGTGTGGTTGCTGCTGCTCGGCGTCACCCGGCTGCTGCGCCGGTGCACCACCGCGCCCCGGGTGCCCACCGCCCTGCTCGCCGCCGCCTTCTTCGCGGTGTGGACGTCCAGCGGCGTCGGCCTGCGCCCCGAGCCGTTCGTCGTGCTGTGCACCGGGATCAGCGCGTACACCGCGGTCCGGGCCCGGCTGACCGGTCAACCCGGGTGGCTGGTCGCCGGCGGGCTCGCGGCCGGTGCCTGCTTCGCGGTGACCTCGACCGGCATGCTGGCGCTGCTCCCGCTGCTGCTCGGCCTGCTGGTCACCGCGGGCCGGTCGCTCGGGGGGCCGCGCACGCTGCTGTTGCTGGGGCTGGTCGCCGCCGCCGTCGCGGTGGCGTCCCCGCTGGTGTTCCTGAACTCCGGCATCGGCGGTTTCGCCGACTCCGCGGGGGCCCGCTACTGGTACGGCGCCGCGCAGAGCTGGTACGGCGAGTTCAACCGCTACCAGATGCTGCTCGGCGGGGTCGGCAACGACTTCGCCTTCGAGCAGCACCCCGCCCGCCGCCTGCCGGTGCTGCTGGGCATCGCGCTGCTGCTGCTCGTGGTGGTGCTCAGCCCGCGGCACCAGCGGCACACCTTCTCCGGGGTGTTCGGCTGGCCGTTCGCCTGGCTCGGCCTCGGCCTGGCCGCCCTGCTGCTGACCCCGACCAAGATCGCCTCGCACTTCTCCGCGCTGGACTTCTTCTCCGCGCTGGTCATCGCCAACGGCCTGGCCGGGCTGCCCCGCGCCTTCGCCCGCGAACGCGCGGGCTGGGTGATCCGGCTGTCCGCGTTGTTCGGCCTCACCGTGGTGCTCAGCCTGGTCTGGTACGGGCCGAACTCGTGGTGGGGTTACCACCGCTTCGGCATGCCGTGGCTGGACCAGCGGCTGGCCGGTGGGGTGCCGGCGAACCCGCTGGTGCTGCTGCTGGCCGGCGGCGCGGTCGCGGCGGTGCTCCTGCTCCGGTTGCGGCGGCGCGGCACCACGATCCCCGACGAGCAGCCGTGGCCCACCCGGCTGGCGGGCTGGGCGGCGCTGGCCATCGCCGGGGGATCGGTGGCGCTGATGCCGGTGGTGGTGCTCGGCCTGCACGGCAAGGCCGCGCTCAACCAGTACCGGGCCGGTTCGTGGTCCACCGCGCAGGCGAACCTCGAATCGCTGACCGGGGACAGCTGCGGGGCCGCCGACGCGGTGCGGCTGGCCGACGGCAGCACGCTGCGCGAGCGGATCGGCCGCACCGAGGGCCCGGTGCTGGCCGACTGGCCGATCTCGGTCTGGTACCCGTGCGCCCGGCTGCCCGCCCTCGCCGACGGCCTGGTCGAACCACCCGGACTGCTGCTGCGCCCACCCGCCCACCTGGCCCACCACGGCGAGCTGACCCGCAGCCTCCGGCCCCACGGCGGCGGCTTCGCCGGGCTGGGCCCGGTGGCGACCTTCCACGAGGTCCCGGCGGCCCTGCCGGGGCACGCCGATCCGGCGGCCTGGGGCGCGTTGTTCGAGGTCCGGTACCGCTACCCCACCGACGGCTTCGGCACGCGGGTCACCACGGTGACCCGGCCGGGCTGGTGGCGCGGGCCCACCTACGCCAGTGAGGACTACACCGGGCAGCACGCGCCCGCCTGAGCACCGCGTTAGGGTGGGCCGTGCTTTCGATCAGTGACCCGGCGGCCGTGGCCGCCGAGGCGGCCCGCCGCCGCACCTTCGCGGTGATCAGCCACCCCGACGCGGGCAAGTCCACCCTGACCGAGGCGCTGGCCCTGCACGCGCGGGTGATCTCCGAGGCGGGTGCGGTGCACGGCAAGGCCGGGCGGCGCGGGGTGACCTCGGACTGGATGGAGATGGAGCGCGCCCGCGGCATCTCGATCACCTCGGCGGCCCTGCAGTTCGCCTACCGGGACGCGGTGATCAACCTGCTGGACACCCCCGGCCACGCCGACTTCTCCGAGGACACCTACCGCGTGCTGTCCGCGGTGGACTCGGCGGTGATGCTGCTGGACGCGGCGAAGGGCCTGGAACCGCAGACGCTGAAGCTGTTCGAGGTCTGCCGCCACCGCGGCATCCCGGTGATCACCTTCATCAACAAGTGGGACCGCCCCGGCCGCCACGCCCTGGACCTCTGCGACGAGCTGACCGACCGGATCGGCCTGCAGCCCATGCCGCTGACCTGGCCGGTCGGCGCCGCCGGGCACCTGCGCGGGGTGCTGGACCTGACCACCGGCGAACTGGTGCGCTACCACCAGGAGAACGACGACGCCGGCTCGGACGACGACCGCCTCGCCCCGGGCGAAGCCGAAGCCGCCGCCGGGAGCGACTGGCGGCAGGCCCGCGAAGAGGCCGAGCTGCTGCAGGCCTCCGGCGGTGGTTTCGACGAGGACCGGTTCCACGCCGCCACGGCGACACCGGTGCTCTTCGGCGCCGCCGTGCGCAACTTCGGCGTCCGGCGCCTGCTCGACCTGCTCGTCGAACTGGCGCCGGAGCCCAGCGCGCGGCCGGACGCCGACGGGGTGCCGCGGCCGCTGGACGATCCGTTCTCCGCGTTCGTGTTCAAGGTGCAGACCGGGATGGACCCCGCGCACCGGGACCAGGTCGCCTTCGCCAGGGTCTGCTCCGGGGTGTTCGAACGGGGCATGGTGGTGACCAACGCCTGCACCGGGAAACCGTTCGCCACCAAGTACGCCCAGCAGGTGTTCGGCCAGCAGCGGACCACTTTGGACACTGCGTACCCCGGCGACGTGATCGGCCTGGTCAACGCGACCGCGTTGCGCGTCGGCGACACGCTGCACGCGGGCAAGCCGGCGGTCCGGTTCCCCGGCCTGCCCAGCTTCGCCCCCGCCCACTTCGCCGTCGCGCGGCCGACCGACCTCAGCCGCGCCAAGCAGTTCCGCCGCGGTGTCGAGCAGCTCGGCGCCGAGGGGGTGGTGCAGGTGCTCACCTCGGACCTGCGCGGGGACGCGGCACCGGTGTTCGCCGCGGTCGGCCCGATGCAGTTCGACGTGGCCTCGCACCGGATGGAGCTGGAGTTCGGTTCGCCGATCCGGCTCGATCACCTGGAGTACCACGCCGTGCGGCGGCTCGGGGACCCCAGCCAGCGGCCCATCGTCGACGCCGGGCGCCGCAGCGAGGTGCTCACCCGCCGGGACGGGGCCGAGCTGGCCGTGTTCGCCGAGGAGTTCGACGTCCGCACGATGCTGCGGGGTCACCCCGAACTGGCGCTGGAACCCCTGCTGGCCGAGGGCTGATCCGCGCGCTTGCGCGCCAGCGCCAGGTGCGAGCGCAGCAACGCGGCGAACTCCTCGGCGATGATCAGCTTGGCCCGCAGGTCCTGGCACGCCTTCTCGGCGGACTCGCTGAACTGGACCAGCCGCGCGTCGTTGTGCTCGGACTGCGGTTCGCCGGGGTCGAGGATGCCGAGCAGTTCACGCATCTCCTCGAGTTGGAAGCCCAGCGGTTTCATCCGCTTGATCAGCTGCAGCCGGTCGATGTCGGGTTCGGTGTAGAGGCGGAACCCGCCCTGGCTGCGGGCGCTGGGCACGACGAGCCCGACTTCCTCGTAGTAGCGGATCGTGCGCAGGGAGAGCCCGGTGCGCACGGCCACCTCGCCGATCTGCATCCGCTCGCCCACACCGACGTCCTTTCCGCTCCCCGCGAAGACCACGGTAGTACACCGGACCACGAGCACCGATCGTCCACAGCGTTCCGGCTCCGCTCACCGGAGCCTTGCTCAGCCGCGTGCCGCCGGGGTGAAACCGCCCGCGAGCGCGGCGATCACCTGCCGCAGGCGGGGGTGGACGTCCGATTCGGACTCGGCGGTGAGCGCGATGCGCTGGAGCACCCCGACCAGGGCGAGCGCCAGCGCCGCGGGATCGGCGCCCGCGGTGACGCGGCCGAGCCGCTGCTCCTCGGCGAGGTAGGTGGTGGCGGCGGCTTCCAGGGCGTCGAGCCCGGCGGCCTGCTCGCCGAGCACTTCGCGGGTGAGCCCGGTCAGCCGCGGCCGGGCCACCAGGAGGCGGGCCAGTGCCAGCACGGTCACCGGCGGCACCGGCAACAGGGCGTCGCCGAGGTTCCCGGCGACGCTGCCGGTGCCCGCCCGCCCCGGCAGGGCGGCGGCTCCGGCGGAGATCAGGAAGCTGCGGTCGACGGCGTAGGCGGCCAGGAAGTCGTCGAAATCCGCGAAGTGCGCGTACAGCAGGCCGTTCGCCACACCGGCTTCCCCGGTGACCGCGCGACCGCTGAGCTTGGCGGCGCCGTCCCGCAGGATCACGCGTTCGACGGCGGCGAACAGGTGCTGCCGGACCTCCGGAATGGCAACCCCTCTTGGCACGCGGGCCAGTCTACCTTGCACCCAGGATGAACATGTGCTCATACTGAGTTTGAACACATGCTCATTCTAGGAGGTCCAGTGCACGGGAACGGACGGGTCGTGGTCGCCGGGGCGGGCATCGCCGGACTGGCGGCCGCACTACGGCTGCGGCGAGCGGGCTGGGAGGTGCTCGTGGTGGAACGCGCCCCGGGCCGCCGCAGCAGCGGTTACCTGGTCAACCTGCTGGGCCTCGGTTACGACGCCGCGGAACGGCTGGGCCTGCTGCCCGCGCTGCGGGAGCGGGACCTCGGGGTGTTCACCTCGATCCTGGTGCGGGCCGACGGCAGCACCAAGTTCACCGTGCCCGCCGAAATCGCGCAGGCTTCGGTCGGCGCTCGGGCGCTCACGGTGTTCCGCGGTGACCTGGAAACCGTGTTGTACGAGGCGGTGCCGCCGGACGTGGTGATCCGCTTCGGCACCACCGTCCGGGAGATCGACCAGGACGCCGACGGCGTGCGGCTCACGTTGAGCGACGGCACGACCGAGCAGGCCGAACTGCTCGTCGGCGCCGACGGACTGCACTCCGGCACCCGGGAACTGGTGTTCGGCAAGGGTGCCGAGGTGGACCTGGAGCACATGGTGGCCGCGTTCCCGCTCGACGGCGTTCCGGCGGGCGTGCCGCCGAACTCGGGCACCACGTTCATCGGCCCCGGACGCACCGCGGCGGTGATGAACCTGGGGCCCGGGCGGTCGTGCGCGTTCTTCACCCACCGCACCGAAGACCCGCAAGCCGAACTGGCACTGGGTCCGGCAGGCGCGCTGGCCGGGGCGTTCGGCGATCTGGGCGGTGCCGTGCCGGACGCGCTGCGCCAGGTGGGCGCCTCGGCCTACTTCGACAGCGTCAGCCAGGTGGTCACCGACCGCTGGAGCCGCGGCCGGGTGGTGCTGCTGGGAGACGCGGCCTGGTGCGTGACGCTGTTCGCGGGTTACGGCGCCGCCCTCGCCCTCGCGGGCGCCGACCACCTCGTCACCACCCTCGACCAGCACGACGACCTCCCCGCGGCACTGGCCGAATGGGAAGCCTCCCTGCGCCCCGAAGTCGGCAAGCGGCAAGCCTTGGCGCGGCGGGGCATCAGCCGGTTCGCACCGGCTGGCCGGGCGCAGGTCTGGGTGCAGGACCTGACCATGCGCGCCATGCGCCTGCCCGGCCTGCGCAACCTGGTGCTGCGCTCCATCGAACGCGCGAACCGCTAGCTCGGGGTGAATTCGGGCAGCGCGGCGAACTCCGGATCGACGGTGATGGTTCCGGCGCTGCGGGCGAACCACGCCCGGACCCGGGACAGCGGGTGCTCGGGGAACTGTTCGTCCCACACCGGGTCGTCACCGCGGTGGTAGGGCAGCCTGCCGCGCAGGGCCGGGTCGTAGGGGTGCGGCAGCAACCAGTCCGGCGGCAGGCCCAGCTGGACGCTGAGCTGGGCCTCGCGCATACCGGTGATGCCGCGTTCCTCGGCGTAGTAGGTCAGCACCGCGTGCGCGCTCGCCTTCGCCAGGTGGAGGCTCGCCGAGAACGCCTGTCCCGTCGGCGCGTTCGAATGCGGGAACTTGGCCAGTTGGTACACCGCGGTCAGGCCGCCGACGGGCACCGGCTTCGCTTCGATCAGGCAGCCCGCCTCGCGGTGGCGGTGCGCCAGGCTGCGGCGCATCGACTCGACGTCCTCCAGCCAGAACGGCTCGGCCGGCGGTCCGCCGTGGTACCGGACGGTGATGCGGTCCCCGTTGTGCGGGTCCTGCCAGGTGTTCTCGTCCACGCGCTGGAATCCGGTCGCGTCGAAGTCGGTGATCACGGACCTCGGACGTGGCGCGCCGGGCAGGCGGTTCCCGGCAGTTCGGCGCGGAACCGATTACCTCGGGCGTAATCGACAGCACGCCCCCTCGGCGGCGAAGGTGATCAAGTCACCGAAGAACGTTGGAGGACTTGATGAAACTGCTGAAGTCGCTGGGTGTGCTGGCCGGGGTCGCGGCGATGCTGGGGGCGGGGGTGACCACCGCGTCGGCCGGGGCAGGGGTTCCGGCGAACGCCCAGGCGTTCATCGACCGGCAGACCCGGTTCGGCGCGATGGCCACCGGTCCCGAGCGGATCGACCTGTACGCGAACGAGATCTTCGACGAGCACGCCACGCTCTGGGAGGCCGCGGGCACGGTGATCCAGGGCCGGGAAGCCATCCGCGCGGCGATCACGGGCACGCTGACGAAGCTGCCGTCGTTCCGGATGTACCCGACGCGGGTCGCGGTGGAGGGGAACGTGGTGCTGTACGGCGCGCACAACGAAGTCGAGATCCACGGCGAGACGGTGACCTACCCGGCGATCTACCGCGTGGTGCTCGGGGACGACGGGAAGGTGATCCAGGGGCGGCGCTACTACGACCGCTACACCTGGTTCAGCGGCCTGGAGCCGTCGCTGGAGAACCTGTTCGAGGGCATCCGGGACGCCGGGCCGGGCCCGGTCACCGGTTCGCTGGACCTCCAGGCCAGACTCGCGGCCTGGAACAACCGCGACGCCGGAGCACTGGTCGGCGCCACCGGCAAGGCCCCGCTCACCGGCACCGGCCTCGGCGGCGGCAGCCTGCGCACCCAGGGCGGCAAACTCGCCTACCTGCGGCGGTTCTTCGAGAAGGCCGAAACCGTGCAGCTGCGCCCCGGCCAGACCGTGCACGCCGACGGCGCCACGCACCAGGAGTGGTACGGCACCATCACCACGCCGGACCGCCCCACCCCGACCTCGTTCGGCATCATCGAACGCTTCGACCGCCGCACCGGCTGGACCCTCACCTTCGACACCCTCCCCCTCATCACCACCCCCGACGAAGCCGCCCGGCTCTACACCCTGCTCTGACCCGGCCCACTCGGGTAGGGCAAACCCCACTCCCCACGGTGGCGCACCCCATGGTCGCCGCACCTGCCCGCTCGTAGCGTCGGGGCAACAAGCGGCAGAGGGGGGTTCGCGATGACCGACCGGGCGGCACTCCGGCTCGACGGGGTGAGCAAAACCCACGGCACCGCGGGAAATCCGGTGCACGCGCTGCGCGAGGTCTCCCTCGCGCTGCGCGCCGGGACGTTCACCGCGGTGATGGGGCCGTCCGGTTCCGGCAAGAGCACGCTGCTGCACTGCGCCGCCGGTCTCGACGCACCGGCCGCCGGCCGGGTGCTGGTCCACGGCGGCGAAACGGCGATGACGAAGTTCCGCCGGTCCCGGATCGGCTTCGTCTTCCAGCAGTTCAACCTGCTGCCCACGCTGACCGTCCGGCAGAACACCACGCTGCCGCTGCGCCTGGCCGGCCGGAAGATCGACCACGAGTACGTGCGCGAGGTGCTGGAGCGCACCGGGCTCGGCGAGCGCACCGGCCACCGGCCCGCCGAACTGTCCGGCGGCCAGCAGCAGCGCGTCGCGATCGCGCGGGCGCCGGTCACCCGGCCGCAGCTGCTCTTCGCCGACGAACCGACCGGCGCACTGGACACGCACAGCGCCCGCGAGGTGCTGGCGCTGCCGGCCGATGCGGTGCGCACGCTGGGCCAGACCGTGGTGGTGACGCACGACCCGGTCGCCGCGGCCACGCCGATGCCGTGGTCTTCCTGGCCGACGGCCGGATCGTGGACCGGCTGGACCGGCCGTCCGCGCGGGTCGTGGCCGAACGGCTGGCGCACCTGGGCGCACGCACCCCCCACCCGGCGGCCGCGGTGGGTGGGTGAGCCGTGTTCGGACTCGCCCTGCGCTCGCTGCGCCACCGCCCCGGCGTTTCGCGGCCGGCTTCGTCGCGTTGTTCCTCGGCGCGTTCATCCTGATGACCTTCGCGTCCATGTTGGACACCGGGCTGGTGCCCGGCGTCGACGAGACCTCGGCGACCACGCTGCGGCTGGTGGCCGCGGTGGTCGGCGGCTGGGTTCTGGTCATCGTCGCCTTCGCCGTCGGTTCCGCGCTGACCCTGCTGGTGCGCCAGCGGAACCGGGAATGGCGCTGCTGCGCAGCCTCCGGGCGACTCCGGCGCAGACGGTGCTGCTGGTGGCCGGCGAGGCGGCGGTGGTCGCGGTCGTCGCCGGGCTGCTGGTGATCGTGCCGTCGGTGTTCGGCGGGGAACTGCTGCTGCGGCTGCTCATCGGCACCGGTCCGCTCACCGCGGGCATCGAGCACCGGTTCGGCGGGCTCGGGCTCGGCATCGGCCTCACGTTCACCGCGGCCGTGCTGGCCGCCGTCGTGGCGGCGCGCCGCACGGCCGTGGTGCCGGCCCGGCAGGCGGCGCTGGCGGTGACCGGCAACCCGCGGATGAGCCGCAAGCGCGTGGTGACCGTGGTGCTGGTGCTGGTGGCCGGGCTGAGCTGCGCCGGGCTGACCGCCACCGTGTTCGACGGCGGTGGCCTCGAGGTGATGGCGATCGCCGGCCAGGCGGTGATCCTGTGCTCGATCGGCCTCGCGATGCTCTCCCCGGCCCTGGCCGGGGCGGTGGTGGCGGTGCTGGGCGGTCCGGTGCGGGCGCTGACCGGCGTCGGCGGTTACCCGACCGTGCTGACCGCCCAGCAGCGCACGCGCCAGTTCGCCGACGGCCTGGTCGCGGTGATCCTGTTCACCGGCATCGCCACCGGCACGCCGGAGCATCGAGACGCTGAACTTCGTGGTGGTCGGCATGATCGCGCTGTTCACCGCGGTGATGCTGGTCAACACCCTGGCCGCGGCGATGAGCCACCGCCGCGCGAGTTCGGCGGGCAGGGCCTGGCCGGGGCGACACCACCGCAGGTGCTCGGCATGGTCGGCGTGGAGGGCGGGCTGCTGGCGGTGACCGGCATCCTGTTCGGCTCGCTGGCCGCGGTGGCCGCGATCGTGCCGTACAGCCTGCTGCGGACCGGATCGGTGGTACCGGACGAGAGCCCGCTGAGCTACGGGGTGACCGTGGCGACCGCGGCGCTGGGCACCTGTCTCGCTGCCACCCGCCGGGCGATCAGCGTCCGGCCATCCAGGCGATCAGCGGCTGAGCACCTCCCCGGCGTACAACGCGTAAACGGCGGCGCACCGGTGCATCGCGGCCTCGTCGACGTACTCGGCGGGGCCGTGGGAGACCTCCAGGCGCCCGGCACCGTAGGCGAAGGCGGGAATGCCGAGCTGGGCGTACCAGCGGATGTCCAGGATCCCGGGGCAACTCTCGAACCGCGCTGGTGTGCCGTCGACCTCGCTGACGCAGCGGGCGAGCGAAGCCGCTGCCGGATGGGCCGGGTCGGTGCCCGCCGACGGCTGCAACTGGGTCACCTCCACCGACACGTCGGCGCCGATCTCCAGCGCGGCGTCGTCGATGAGGCCGGTGAGGCGCTTGAGCTCCGCGTCGAGGTCCTCTTCCGGGAGGTACCGGCTGTCCAGGGTGAAGAAGGCCGAACCGGGCACCACGTTGAAGTTCGAGCCACCGCCGGACAAACCGCCGAGCACGACCATGTTGCCCCGGGCGGCCACCTCCTCGGCGTACTCCTGGAGCGGGCGGGCCACGTGCAGCAGGTGCGTGAACGCGTTCACCCCGGTGTCCGCCTGGCCGACGTGCGCCTCCCGGCCGCGGACGTCGACGCGCAGCGAGATCGCGCCGCGGGCCGAGTGCCAGATCGCGCCACCGCTCGGCTCGGCGGTCACCATGGCCAGCGCCCGCGGGTCGATCAGCTCCGCGGCCCGCAGGTGCCCGGCGCCGGCGACACTGCCGGTTTCCTCGTCGCACACCAGGTGCAGCACGATCCGGCCGCGGTCGAGCAGCCCCAGTTCCTTCGCCGCCGCGGCGCCGTAGAGCATGCTGACCAGGCCGCCCTTCATGTCCGCGGTGCCCCGGCCGATCAGCTTCCCGTCCCGGCGTTCGAGGGTGAACTGCCCGCGGTCCTGCACCGGCACCACGTCGAAGTGGCCGTGGAAGTAGAGCAGCCCGGCGCCGTGCCCGGCGGTGCCGCGCACCACGGCCGGGTCCTGCAGGCCCCCGGCCGGGGCGAGTTCGATGATCTCGGGTTCCAGGCCGAGCCCGGCCATCGCGTCTCGCAGGAGCCAGGCGCAGCGACCCAGGTCGCGGCCCGGTGGGTTCTCCGATTCGACGGCGACCAGCTCGGCCAGCAAGCCGGCCATCTCCTCGGCCCGCGGCGCGAGCCAGGCCCGGATGTCTTCCAGCACGTGTTCCCCCTAGACTGTGGCACATATATGTGACGGTTCGTTCAATCTAGGGAACGATGGTGACCCAGTCAACGGCGGCACGGCACCTGGCGGAGACGGTCCGGCGGCACCGCCAGGCCCGCAACCAGTCGCTCGGTGAACTCAGCAAGCTCACCGGCCTGTCCAAGACGAGCCTGGCCCGGATCGAGGCGGGCGACGGCAATCCGTCGCTGGAAACGCTGTGGACCCTGGGCCACGCCCTCGGCCTGAGCGTCGGGCAGCTGATCGAGCCGGCCGGCGTCGCGCCCGCCAGGGTCCAGCGCGCCGGCGAGGGCAACATCGTGGAGTCCACCGGCGGTATGCGGGGCCGGCTGCTGCAGACCGATCACAGCCACCACCGCACCGAGGTCTTCGAACTGGTGCTGCCGCCCGGTGCGCGGTTCGAGAGCGAGCCGCACGAGCCCGGCACGCGGGAACTCGTGCACTGCACCGGCGGCACGGTGGCCTGCGGACCGGCCGAGCACCTGCTCGAACTGGAGCCGGGCGACACCGCGCACTTCGACGGCCACGTCCGCCACGGCTACGCCGCCGGCGCGGGCGGTGGACGGGCGTTGCTGGTGATGAGCTACCCGCCCGAGCCCCGCTGAGGTTTCACGCGGCCCGGCCGGCGGGTAATCCGGCACCACGACGATTGGGGGCAACGTTGAAAACCTGGGTCATGGTGCTGGCGGGAGTGTTCTTCGCCGCCATCGGCGGACTGCTGCTGTGGGCCGGATCAGCCATTCCCGGCTGGATCAGCCTGCTGTTCGGCCTGATCGGTTTTGTCATGGTCCCGGTGGCCAGGGCGCAGGACCGGGGCGAGCCGCTGGACACCCGCAAACGCCTGCGTCACGTGCTCGCCGGGCTGGGGCTCGGCGCGGTCATCGGCGTGCTGTTCCTGGTGTTCGGCCCCGCGGGCGGCACGGACACCGGGCGTCGCTGGACGCCGGACACCCCGGCCGAAGCGCGCCTCTTCGGTGGCGTGGTGCTGGCGCTCTGCCTCGCCGGGCTGGTCGTCGCCGTGCGCCGGATGACCCGGGCGCGGTGAGCCCGCGACCGGGTCGATCCGGTGGTGATCACGAGACCGCGGGCCCCGATTCCGAGGAACCCGAAAGGTCCTTCAGGAATTCGTGACACTGCTTGGCGCGCGCCGAGTCCTCTTCCATCACCTTGCGGAAGAAGTCGGCGATGTCCTGGCGGCCCGCGTTGTCGGCGTCGCGGACGTACTGCCCGTAGTCGTGCCCCGCCTTCAACGCGTGGTACTGCACGGAGACGAGGTCGTAGCTGACATCGTCGAAACCGGTCTCACCGGTGGCCATGGTTTCTCCTCGCTTTCGTCAGGACAGCTTCTTCTTGGCCTGCTTGGCCTTCCCCTTGGCGGTACCGACCGCGTCCTTGACCGCGGAGTAGGTGCCGTAGAGCGCGGGGTCCGGTGCCGGGGCGGTGCCCGGGCCGCCCTGCGGCTCGGGGTCCATCAGGTACTCGATGGAGTCCTTGCCCTTGCTCCAGCCGCCCTTGGCGCCGTCCGGGCCGTCCGACAGGTGCCAGATGGTGTTGTTGTGCACCTGGTCCTCCTCGTCGAACAACGCGTTCGGCGCGATCGGGGTCTCCTCGATCCCGTCCGCCCGCAACTCCTCGATCGCGGCCAGCCACTGCTTCTGGTGCACCGTGTCACGAGCCAGGTTGAACTTCAGCATCTCCTTCACACCCGGGTCGTCGGTCATGTTGTACAACCGCGCGGTCTGCAACCGCCCCTGCGCCTCGGCCGCCACATTCGCCTGGAAATCCGCCAGCAGGTTCCCACTGGCCACGATGTAGGAACCGATCCACGGCACCCCCTGCGAGTTGTGCGGCAACGCACCCCCGCCACCGATGATCGCCTGCTGCGGATCCATCCCCCCGATCACCGCGGCCATCACCGGATCCTTGACCGCTTCGGCGGTCACCGTCGCCGGCGCCCCCTCGAGCAGGCGGGCCACCATGGTCGCGAGCATCTCCACGTGCCCGATCTCCTCGGTGGCGGTGTCCATGATCAGGTCCTTGTACTTGCCCTCCATGCGGCAGTTCCACCCCTGGAACAGGTACTGCATGGTCACCGTCATCTCACCGTAAGCACCACCGATGAGCTCCTGCAGCTTGCGCGCGTACACCGGATCGGGCTTCTCCGGCTTGGCCTCGAACTGCAGCAATTTCGTATGCCGGAACACCTGTACAACCTCCTGGGATTCGGTGGTGATGTCCCCTCCGGCTTCCCAGCGATTCCGCGTTCATGCACGCGGCGGTTGACCAAAATCCGGACATCCCGCACGGTGCGGGCAGCCAGGGCGGTCACCAGCACGCGAAAGGGGCGGAATGGGCGAATTCTCCCGCGGGCCGGGCGGCCCGCCCGCCCCGATGTCCGCCCGGCCGGACATCGGCGGGAACTCCTCTGCGGCTGGCCGGGCGTCCGCTGCCCGGAGCCCGGGTTCACCCTGGCCGCCAACGCCGAGTGGACCTGGTGCACCACCACCGACTGCGGGCGGTTCTGGCTGGGCAGCCACCGCGACGGCGCCTGCACCGCACCGGCGGCGGTTCACCTTTCCGGTCGCCCGCTCCGCGCCGGGCACGCCTCGCGGGCCACCCACTCGCCGGTCAACCGGCACGACCAGGCCGGTTGACCGTCCACTGTGGATCCTTGTGGCGGGGCGGGCCGAGGTGGGTAGGGTCGGGGGCATGGGTGTGGCAGCCGAGGAACGACGGACCCTGGCCGAGCTGTTCGAGCAGCTGGGGCCGAACGCGCCCACGCTGTGCGAGGGCTGGCAGACCCGCGACTTGGCCGCGCACCTGGTCCTGCGCGAGCACCGCCCCGACGCGGCGGCGGGCATCATGGTGCCCCTCCTGGCCGCGCACACGAACTCGGTGCAGGCCCGGTACGCGGCCCTGCCGTGGGCTGATCTCGTGCGCAAGGTGCGCTCCGGGCCGGCCTGGTTCTGGCCCACCCGCCTCCCCCCGCTGGACGAGCTGGTCAACAGCGCCGAGTTCCTGGTCCACCACGAGGACGTGCGCCGCGCGCAGCCGGACTGGGAACCGCGGCCGGCCGAACCGGGGCGGGACGCGGCGGCCTGGCGGTCGGTCCGCGCCCTCGCCAAGCTGACGCTGCGCAGCTCACCCGTCGGAGTGGTGTTGCGCGCACCCGGCCACGGCGAGGTGGCGGCACGCAGCGGCCCGGACACCGTCACGGTGACCGGCACACCGGTGGAACTCCTGCTGTTCGCCTTCGGCCGCGACGCCGTCCGACTCGACTTCGACGGCGACGCCGCCTCCGTCGACCAGCTGAAGTCACTCAGCCGGGGTCTCTAAGCAGACAGCGTTCGCGCGGCACGCAGGAAGGCCGCCCGATCGGCTTCGGACAGCTGCACGAGCAGTTCCTCTTCGTGCGCCTGGATCTGCCGTTGCGCGGCACGCCTCCGCGCCCGGCCCTCGTCGGTGATCGCCAGCAACCGCACCCGGCGGTCGGCCGGGTCGGGGTCCCGGCTGATCAGCCCGTCTTCCTGGAGTTTGTCCAGGGTGCCGATGATGCGCGTCTTGTCGGCGCCGATCGCACGGGCCAGCGCGGCCTGCGTGCGCACCGGGCCGTCGTCCAGCGTGCTGAGCACGACGTAGCCCCACATGCTCAGCCCGTGCTCGTCGAGCACCGGGGTTTCCAGCGCCATCAGCTTGCGCACGAGGCCGCCGAGCATCGCCGCGAGGTCCGGCCGCTCCTGCTCCGCCATGCGCCAGACCCTACCGAGCTTGACTGATCGTACGCATATGTAGATGATAGGCGTATGCCTATCACTGAGCTGCGCTTCCTGGACGCCATCGCCACCCGCGCCAGCCTCGACCTGGTCACCCGCCTGACCCCCGCCGACCTGACCAAGCCGACCCCCTGCGAGGCGTGGACCCTGCACGGCCTGCTGGCGCACATGACCACGCAGCACCACGGCTTCGCCGCCGCCGCCCACGGCGACGGCGACCCGGCCCACTGGAAACTCCTCCCCCTTGGCGACGACCCGATCGCCACCTACCGCGAATCGGTGAACCGGGTGCTGAACGCCTTCGCCGCCAACGACCTCGCCGACCGCAAGTTCCCGCTGCCGGAGTTCACCACCGAGTTCACCTTCACCGCCGAGCAGGCGCTCAGCTTCCACTTCGTCGATTACGTGGTGCACTCCTGGGACGTCGCCCGGACCCTCGGCCTGCCACTCCGCTTCGACCGCGAAGTGCTCGACGAAGCCCTGCGCATCGCCGAGTCGGTCCCGGACAACCAGATGCGCCTGGAACCGGGCGCCGCCTTCGGCCCAGCCGTCGATCCGGCTGGACTGTCCGGATTGGACCGGATCGTGGCCCTGCTCGGCCGCTCCCCCACCTGGCCGGAATGAGGCCGGGGCGCCCGAAGAGGCGCCAAGCAGACCGAGGGCTCCGTCACGCCCGCCCCCGGCCGGCGGTTTTCAGCCTCACCTGAATCGGCCCGCGCCGCGCCCGGGCGCCCGCTACCTTTCCCGGCGGAGTCGATCACCGAAGGAGATGACATGGGGAAGAAGACGCGGGTCGCGCTGGCCGGGGCGGGCGTGGCCCTGACCGCGGCGGTGGCCATGGCCCAGCCCGCCTCGGCGGGGGTGTGGCCCACCCTGCGCAGCACGCACATGTACCAGTTCAACTGCGTCGACGCGGGCAACAGCGGCATCCTGGCGGGCAAGTGGCGGGACTTCGACTGCTACCGGAACCCGGACAAGGCGTGGTTCGCCTGGGAGCTGTACGCCTGAGCCAGGCACAGAATTAGAACATGTTCTTGCGTACGCCGCGGAGGGGGCGGAAGCTGGAGCGCATGGACCTCGCCGCACTCGAAGAGATCAAGCGACTCAAGTACCGCTACCTCCGCTGCGTCGACACCAAGAACTGGGACGAGCTGGCCGGCGCGCTCACCCCGGACGCGGTGGCCGACTACGGCACCCCCGCCTACGGCAAACCGCTCAGCTTCACCGGCCGCGAGGCCGTGCTCGGCTTCCTGCGCGACACCCTCGGCCCCGGCATCATCACCACGCACTTCGCCTGCCAGCCGGAAATCGACCTCGACGGCGACGCGGCGACGGGGGTCTGGGCGTTCCAGGACCTGGTGATCGCCACCGAGCACCGCGTGGTGATCAGCGGCGCCGCCTTCTACCAGGACACCTACCGCCGCGGCGGCGACGGCCGCTGGCGCATCGCGCGCACCGGTTACCAGCGCACCTTCGAAGCCACGCACTCGCTCGACGACCTGCCCAGCTTCCGCCTCACCGCGAACCGCTGGGCCCCGGCTCCCGCAGCCGCCGAGTAGAACCCGTTCCTGCTCAGTACTGGTTCCGCTTGGCTTCGCTCCGGAGGGCGGCGTCGATCAGGCGTGCCGGGATGCGGGTGCCGTGCTGGCCCCGGGTCAGCTGCCCGGCCGTCGGCACCTCGCTCCGGTCCGGCCAGGACGCCGGGTCCCACAGCTTCGACCGCAGGAACGCCTTGGTGCAGTGCGAGTACAGCTCCTGCACCCGCACCTCGACGGCCAGCACCGGCACCGAGCCCGCCACCGCCATCCGCAGCAGGTAGGGCGCCTCGGTGACCAGTTGCGCGGTGCCGTTGACGCGCAGCGTGTCCCCGATGCCCGGCACCACGAACAGCATGCCGACCTGCGGGCGCTGCAGGATGTTCCGCATGGTGTCCAGCCGCCGGTTGCCCTTGCGGTCGGCGAAGGCGAGCGTGTGCTCGTCGAGCACCAGCACGCTGCCGGGCGGGTCGCCACGCGGGGAGACGTCGCAGCTGCCGTCGGCGGCGGTGGAGGCCAGCAGGAAGAACGGGCTGGCCTCGATGAACCGCCGCGACTCCGGGTCGATGTGGTCGATGTGCTTCTCGGCGACCAGGCGGTTCGGCTCGCGGATCACCGCCCGCAGCTCAGCCTCGTCACGCAGGACTCTGGTCACCGGTCCCCCTTCGATCAACGCCTGTTGCGCGAACACGCTAACCCCGCCACCCCGGTCGGCGCAACGGTTGTTGATCGAACCCGGGTTCCGGCTTACCGTCCTGGCGTGCGCGAGAAGGAGCTGGGCCTGCGTGCCCGTCAGGCCGCCCGGACCAGGGAACGCATCCTCGCCGCGGCGAAGGAGCGGTTCGCCGTGACCGGCTACGAGGCCACCACCGTGCGCTCGATCGCGGCCGCGGCCGGCGTCGACCCGGCCGCGGTCATCCGCTACTTCAACTCCAAGGAGCAGCTGTTCTTCGAGGTGCTCGACCGGGACAGCGGGTGGCCGGTCCTCGGCGACACCCCGGACGACCGGCTCGGCGAACAGGTGGTCCGGGTGTGGCTGGACGACTGGGAAGGGCGCGACCGGGAGCCGCTGCTGGCGTTGCTGCGCGCGGCGTGCGGCGGCGGCGAAATCGCCGAACGGGTCCGCCGCGCCTTCGCCGATTCGGCACTGGCCTACCTCGAAACCCGCGTCCTGGCGGACGAACACCGCGAGGAACGGCTCGCCATGGTCGCCATCGACATCGTCGGCCTGGTGATCAACCGCTACGTGCTGCTGCTGGAACCACTGGCCTCGATGCCCGCCGAACGGGTGGTCGCCCTGCTCGGGCCGCGTCTGCAGGCCCACCTGCGCGGTCCGTTCCCCCGGGGCGGTTCAGGCCACGCGGCGCAGCCGGGAGGACGAGAAGGCGCCGGCGATCTCGGCCGGTGACGGCTGCGCCGCGATTTCCCGCGCCACCGCCTCGGCGGCGGGCCGGTACCGGTCACCGGCCAGGATTTCGGCGCAGCGGCGGGCGATCGCGGCGGGTTCGACCTGCTGCGGCGTCAGCAGTTCCCCGGCGCCGGCCCGCACCACCGCGCCGGCGTTGTCGAACTGGTCGTCGAACACCGGCAGCACCAGTTGCGGCAGGCCGGTTTCCAGCGCGGTCAGCGAAGTCCCCTGCCCGCCGTGGTGGATCGCCACGTCGCAGGCCGGGAACAGCTGGGACAGCGGCACCCGGCCGGCGTGCCGCACCTCGGGCGGCAGGGGCGGCCAGCCCGCGGCGATCCGGTCGTCGATGGCGACCACCACCTCGGCACCCAGCGTGGACAACGCGCGGATGATCTCGACCGCGCCCCCGGCCACCTGGCTGCTCCCGTTGCGCGGCACCACGGTGCCCAGGGTCAGGCAGATCCGCGGCCGGTCACGCGGTCGCAGCACCCAGTCCGGGACCCGGGCTTCACCGTTGTAGGACAACGTCCGGATGCCGCCGTGGGCCGCCGCGTAGGGCCGGCGCAGCGAGGGCGGCCACGGGTTGAGCCGCCAGCCGGGTTCGGGCGGGCCGGGCAGGCCGCGCCGGGCCAGTTCGGCGGCCGCCCCCGAGCGGTACTCGGGCAGTTCGGCCACGCCCCAGTGCAGTTCGACCTGCTGGATGCCGAGCTTCGCCGCGAGCAGCGGACCGGCGAACTCGGCGCGCTCGCTGAGCACCAGTTCCGGTCGCCACGCCTTCGCCAGCCGGACCAGGCCGGGCAGGTTGCGGGCGGCCATCCGGCCGAACACCCGGCCGTGCGCGGTGCGCTGCTCGACCACCCCGGCCGCCGGGTTGTCGTCGGCGGTGACGTCGTCGAACCCCGGCCCGGTGGAGACCACGGGCAGTCCCGAGCCGAGCACCGTCGGCACGAACTGCGCGGCGCAGGCGACCAGCACCTCGTGCCCGGCCGCGCGGGCCGCCCAGGCGAGCGGAACCAGTGGGAAGAAGTGCCCGGGCAACGCCACCGTGGTGACCAGGATCCGCACCGCGCCTTCTCCCTCCGCCGGGTGTGCTGCCACCACGGTGCCAGGGGCCCGCCCACGCCGTCGTCTCCCGCCATGCGCTGGGCTCAGTCGTGGTAGTCCACGCTCCAGCCGCTGGCGACCCGGCCGGCGCAGTAGGCGGTGTTCTGGTACCCGGCCTGCGTCCACGGGCCGAAGTAGGCGTTGCCGTCGCAGATCACCACCGGGCGGAAGGCGCGCTGACCGCAGTAGACCCACGCGGTGTCGCCGGCGTACCAGCCACTGCAGTCCGGCGGGATGCCGATGGGCGGCTCGGCGCCCGCCGAGGGGGACCCACCCAGCAGCAGCGCCGCCGTCGCGAGCACGAACAGGGCGAGACGCTTCATCACGGCCTCCAGGAATCCAGTGGGCGTTGCCGCGGCAGGATTCCAGCGCCGTGTTCCCGGCGGCAAGCGATTCACCCCTCGCTGAACACGCGGCTCTTGAACAGCTCACCGGCGCTCGGCACCAGCCACCCGGTCACGAGCGTGCCCCCGGGGGCGGGAGACCCCGGGGGCACGCCGGTGTTTCACCGGGGAGCTCAGGTCAGCGTGGCACCGTAGGCGTTGAGGGCCTCCACGACCGGCTGGAAGTAGGAGTTGCCGCCGCCCATGCCGGAGGTGATGCCGAGGCCGACGCTGCCGGAGAACAGGCAGCCACCCGAGTCACCGGGGTTGACCGAGGCGCTGGTCTGCACGGTCTGGTAGACCGGGCCCTCGGAGTAGTTGACCGTGACGTTGGTGGCCTCGACCACCCCGCAGGTCAGCCGGGTGGTGCTGCCGCTCTTGCAGATCTGCTGGCCGACGCGGGCGTTCGCGGCGGAGCTGATCCGCTGGGTGGAGCCGTTCCACAGGGTCACCGCGCCGGGACCGCTGCCGGTGGTGTTGCGGATCAGGCCGTAGTCGTTGGTCGGGAAGCTGGCGCCCACCGACGGGCCGACGTTCCACTGCGACACCGCGCGGGTGCAGTGACCGGCGTCGAGGATGTGCAGCTGGCCGCCGCGGTTGACGTTGAAGCCCGCCGAGCAGCGGGTGCCGCCGCCGGTGATGGCCTCGCCGTTGTAGATGGCCTTGCTCATCTGGCCGGTGGTGCGCTCGACGCGCACCGCGTCCCCGAGGGTGGCGGCCTTGGCGACCAGCTTCTCGGCGCCGACGGCCGCGTCGGACACGGTCAGCACGACCTGGTTGGCCTTCTCGTCGGTGCCGATCGTGGTGTGCGACACCGCGGGCAGGGCTTCCAGGGCGGCGCGGGCCGAGTCCAGCTGCGCCAGGGAGAAGCGGACGACGTTGGCGGTCGCGCCGGCGCGCTGCGCCTCGGCGGCACCGGCCGCGTCGAGCACGTTGACCACCGGCAGGCCGGCGGCGTCGAGGAAACCACCGGCGTGCCGCCCGGCCAGCTTCGACTCGACCGCGTCCAGGGTGCGGGCGCTGGCGTCCTGCACGCGCAGCACCTGCTGCGCCGCGGCGGCGCTGACACCCTGGCTGGCGGTGATCGAGGCGACCGCGGCGTCCTGCACCTCGGCCGAATAACCTTCGACGGCGGCCGAAGCCGGGGCGCCGCTGAACAGGGCGGTGGCGCCCGCCAGCACGGCGATGGCGGCGGGGGTGCGCCGCAGGGTCTTCTTGGACATGACCGGCAACTCACTTTCGGCAGGGAAGTGGGTTCGGGGGAGACACCGGTGACAACCGGCCTACGAAGAGTGACCCAGGACACCCCGTCTCGTTACCTACTTTCGTTTGTTCAGTACAAAATTAGGTATTGGTTGGACAATCACTGAGTAATGCGCGCTGGTAAGCCCGGACCAGCGGACCCCTGGCGAAGGCAGGCTCGGACCGGCGGCCTGAACACGCGACTCGGGTGGCCGGGTGGCGACTCGGCTGCCTGAACGCCAGGTCAGCTGTACAGACGTGCAAGTCGGGTGCGCTCGGACCCGCGACCCGATCACGCGCGTGTGGACCCAGCCACGCGAACACCGGACCCGCGAGCCCGCGACGAGGCCACACGAATCCGGAAGTCAGCCCGGCGAGCACGCGACCCGGGGGTGACCAAGGGCGCAACTCAGCTGCCTGAACACCAAGCCAACTGTCCGGCCGCGCAACTCGGGTGCGCTCGGACCCGCGACCCGATCACGCGCGTGTGGACCCAGCCACACGAACACCGGACCCGCGAGCCCGCGACTCGGCCACACGAATCCGGAAGTCAGCTCTTCGGGTGGTGCCACGCGGAGCCGGGTGGCCACCCCGGCGGGTCACCGCCGCGGTGGGTGGCGGTAGTCCTGCGGCGGCACGCCGGTGTGCTTGCGGAAGATGCGGCTGAAGTAGGCCCGGTCGTGGAAGCCGACCTGGCGGGCGATGGCCTGGATGCTGTCGTCGCTTTCCTGCAGGCGCTCCTTCGCCCTGGCGATCCGCAGCCGGGTCAGGTACTCCCACGGGGAGACGCACAGTTCCCGGTGGAACCGCCTGCTGAGGTAGTCCTCGCTCATCTCCGCCGCCTTCGCCACCTGCCGCCGGGTGATCTGGTGCTGGTAGTTCTGGTGCAGGTAGACCACCGCCCGCTGCACCTCCTGCCGGGTCGGCGCCCGGCGCCCGGGGTCGAGCAGCCGCCGCAGCAGGGTGAGGGTCTCGGCGTCGGACAGGATTCCCTTGCCCAGCAGCACGGTCCGCGCGTGCGGGGCGGCGCGCCGGACGTCGTCGTAGGTCAGTTCGTCGTTGCTGAGCACCAGGGCGGGCACATCGCTGAGCCGCGCGTCGCCGTGCAGCCGTTCCAGCACGTCGAAGGCGTCCATGTCCCGCAGCTGGCGGGACAGGATCAGCAGGTTCGGCACGTCGTGCCCGATCAGCGACAACGCGGTGGCCCCGTCCGGCGCGGTCAGCGCCAGGTGCCCGGGGCGCAGCTGCGCGATCAGCTGCTGGGTGCCCGCCTGCGCCCGCGGATCGGGATCGGCGATCACCGCCAGCCCCGCCAGTTCCACCGGCCGCACCGCGGTGATCACCTCACGCAGGTCCCGGCCGTGCCCGGCGGCGTAGGCCAGGAACGGCGTGCTCCGCAGCTTCGGGTGGTCGTGCAGCTGCCGCAGCACCGCCCAGTGCTCCGGCCGCAGCGCCGCGGTGTCCCAGGCGACCGCGGCCGGCCGGTTCTCCTCGACCACCGCGGCCACGTCGTCACCGGTGCCGAGCTTCAGCACGGACAACCCCGCCAGCCCGGCCGCCGCAACGGCTTCCTCGGCGGCCGGGCCGTCGGCCACGCACAGCAGCGAGTCGGCCGCCTCGTCCGGCACCGCCCGCCCCTGCGGTCCCGGCAACGGCAGGAACAGGTGGAAGGTGCCCCCGGCCGAACCGGTCTCGAACCGCAGGGAACCGTTGTGCAGGGCGATGAGCCGCCGCGCGATGGACAGCCCGAGCCCGCCCCTCGGTGAACCGGCGCCCCGGTAGCTGATCCGGATGCGCAGGTGCGGCGGCAGCACGTCGGCCTCGACGGTGCGCCGGGCGCGGCGGCCGACGCTGCGGCTGAGCGTGAGCAGCACCTGCCGCAGCCGCTGCCCGTCCGCCTCGATCAGCGGCAACCGGCCGAGCCCGTCCGCGCCGAACACCTCGGCGAGCAGTTCACGCGGGTCGATCAGCCCGCAGCGCAGCTTGAGCGAATCGAGTTCGGCGTCGGCCAGTTCGAGCAGGTCGCCGAGCACGCCGAGCTGGTATTCGGCCCCGGCGGTGATCCGGTTCAGCGCGCCACGCAGTTCCGGTGGCGGACCGGCCGACAACGCGGCCGCCGATTCCTTCAGGATCGCCTCGACCGGGGCCCGCAGTTCCTCGGTCACCTTGCCGAACAGGCTGGTTTTCACGCTGTCCGCCTCTTCGGCGGCTTCGACCTCGCGGAAGAGGCGGATGTCCTGCACCGCCGAGCTGATCTGCTCGCCGAGCGCGCGGTAGAACCCGCCGTCGGGCGGTCCCGCTTCGAACAGGCCGATGCCCAGCGGTTCGTCGCGCACCTGCAACGGCACCGCGATCCAGGTGCTGCGGCGCTCGTGGTGCAGCACATCGGACCGGGTGAGCGCGGTGGCCGGGCCGATGGACAGCTTCCAGTCCCCGACCCCGAGCAACGGCAACTGGCGGGCGAGCACGGTGGTCAGATCGCGTTCGTCCACCACCGACGACAGCGCCACCCCGGTTTCCCGCAGCCGCTGCGCCACCTGCTCGGCCTGCCAGCGCTCGTATTCGAGCAGCCGCCGGGCATCGCGGGCGACCGCGGCGCGGGCCTGGGAAACCAGTTTCTCCGCGAGATCCCCGTCCTGGCGCAGCGCGACGATGATCTCGTCCCACGCCTCGGCATTGCCGCCGACCGCCATTTCCGCCGCCAGCCCGGGGAAATCGGCCGTCGGGTCACCGGAAAGCGCGGCGTGGAACTCGCTCCGCAGCAGCCGCCCGTTTTCCGCCGGAATCCCGTGCTTGCGCAGGGTGGCGGGCAACCCGGCGTTCGGCGGCACCGCCTCCCCGGCGCACCCGCACGACTGGCGCACCACCAGTTCGGCCACCGGTGCCGACCGCCCGCGTGCCGGATCCCCGCCGAGCCGGGCCAGCAGGGTTTCCACCGCCTGCCCGCCGAGTTCGGCGAACGGCATGGACACCGAGGTCAGCGGCGGCGAGCAGAACCGGGCCTCCGGCGAATCGTTGAACCCGATCACCGCCACGTCCCCGGGCACCCGCACCCCGCGTTCGGTGAGCACGCCGATCGCCTCGGCGGCCAGGAAGTCGCTGCACGCCACCAGTGCGGTGAAGTCGCGGCCGGGTACCAGGCGCCGCGCGTCCAGCAGCACGCGCATCGCCGCGGCACCGGCGTCGCGCCGGAAGTCCACCGGCGGTGAGACCAGGGCGCGATCGGGCCGGATCTTGTAGCGGTCGAGGGTGTCGTGGTAGGCGCGCAGCCGGTCGGCGGTCACCGGATTGCGCACCGGTCCCTGCAGGAAGGCCAGGTCACGGCGGCCGTGCACGCCGATGAGGTGGTCGATGGCCTTGCACATGCCCTGGTAGCTGTCCAGGGTCAACGGCCGGTGGGCGCCGATCGCGCCGTTGAGGCAGACCATCGGCACGCGGCCGAACCGGCGGCCGAACTTCTCCGCGCGCGGGTGGCGTTCCGGCAGGCCGAGCGCGGAGGCCCAGCAGATCAGCCCGTCCACCAGCCCCGGCGTGACCAGGTGGTAGACCGCGTTGGCCGGTTGCTCGGCGGCGCCGATCTCCCCGCCGGGGAAGCAGATCAGGTCCACGTCGTGCTGCCTGGCCGCGGCCAGCACGCCCGCCCACACCGCGGGCGCCACGCCCAGATCGATGTTGGCCGTGACCAGGCCGATGGCCCGGCGGTGTCCGGTCATGGTCGCCTCGCTCGTCTGCGCTGACAAAGCTGTGGTGGCGGCGGAACTGCCTGCAACCTAGCGGCGGCGGACCGGGAGCGGATAGGGCGAATTGGGTGTTATCGGTAACAAAAGAGCGATTACGGAAACGGACCCCGGGGTCACCGGGGTCCTCCGCTGAACCGGTTCAGCCGACCTTTCCGGTACCGGCGCCGCTCTGCACGGTGGATTTCACCGAGGACGCCTGGTCCAGGCTGTAGGAGTACGGGATCGCGTTGACCGAACCACCCTGGTCACCGGAACCGGAATTGACGAAGTGGTTGTTCCTGGCGACCAGCGAACCGCCGGGCGAGCTGCCCTCACCGCGGTGGAACGGGTCGTCGGTGTTCTCGAAGTAGTTGCCCTCGACCAGCACCCCGGCTTCGACGGTGGACGCGACGCCGTAGTCGGTCACGCCGCCGTAGTAGTTGTTGTAGACGTGCACCGGGTTGCCGAAGCGCACCCGCGGGTGGCGCTGGCCGGTGCCGTCGAACCAGTTGTGGTGGTAGCTGACCCGCAGGTGGCCGCGGTCCTGGCTGCCGTTGCCGTCGCTGTGCCCGAGCAGCATGGTCTTGTCGTGCGAGGTGAACTTGTTCCACGACACGGTCACGTAGTCCGAGGCGCGCTTGATGTCGACGGCACCGTCGTAGCCGTCGGAGAAGGTGTTGTGGTCGATCCAGATCTTCGTCGAAGCGTCGGTGACGTTGATCGCGTCGTCGGCCCAGCCGCGGAAGTTGAGGTTCTGGATGATCACGTTGGTGGCGCTGTCCACGTCCAGCCCGCCGCCGGTGATGGTGGCGCCGGAGCCGACGCCGATCAGCGTCTTGTTCGACTTGACGTCCTGCATCCCGCTGATCGAGATGGTGCCGCTGACCCGGATCACCGCCGGGCTGCTCGACTGCATCGCGCTGATCAGCGCCGACGCGCTGGTCACGGTGACCGGCGTGGCGTTGCCGCCGCCGGTGGTGCCCGCGGCGAAGCCGGTCGGCGTGCCTGCGGCCGAGGCCGGCCCGGCGGTGGCCACCGTGAGCGCGGCGGCCGCCGCCACGGTCAGCAGGCCGGGCAGGCTTCGCCTGGCGAACGAACTGCGCATGGCTGAACTCCAATTCCGGTTGTCCGTTTTTGCTGTTGTCCTCACGGTAGGCAGGCCGATGTGGAGAATCACGGACAACGGGTGGAACATGCGGGGTTCAACCGGTGCGCTGCTGGTATTCCGCCTGCGCCTTGCCCAGTTTCCCGGCCAGCTCGTCCAGGAAGTCCTTTGCGGACAGTGCGCCGAGCAGTACCTTCTGGAAGCCCGGCTCGGCTTCGGTTTTGGTGATGGAGTTGAACTCCGGCAGGTGGTAGGGCAGCTGGACGACCGTGGTGGACGGTTCGGCGAGCACCTTCGCCAGCGTCACCCCGGGTTGCGGGTTCGCCGGGTCGCTCGGGGAAACCGCGCTGTTCACCGGCAGCACGCCGGTCTGCTCGGCCCAGTAGGTGTTCATCGGCGGGCTCGCGGCGAATTCGGCGAAGCGGAACGCCGCCTCGGTGTGCTCCCCGCCGGCGAACACCCCCAGCCCGGTGGTCGGGTGCGAGAGCACCGCCCTGGTCCCGTCCGCCGCCTTCGGCACCGGCAGCGCCACCACCCTGTCCGCGCCCAGCGCCTTCACCTGGTCCTGATAGGACCCGACGTTGTGCTGCATGACACCGATGTTGCCACCGCCGAACTGGGCCACCATCTTCGCGTAGTCGTTGGTCAGATCGGCTTCCGGGGTGAACCGCTTGTACAGCCCGGCCAGCCGTTCCAGCGCGGCCACGTTGCGCGGGTCGTTGACCGTGGACCGGCCGTCGGCTTCGAACATCTTCGTGATGCCCGACTGCCCGTAGACCACTTCGAGCATCTGCGCGATCGACCCGGACCCGCCGCGCAGGGTGAACCCGTACCGGTTCTGCGCCGGTGCGGTGAACCGCTCGATCGCGGTGAACAGCTGGTCCCAGGTCTCGGGGGCGGGCAGCCCGGCTTCGGCCAGCCAGTCCTTGCGGGCCCAGAACACCCCGGTGTTGGTGGAGATCGGCACCAGGTACAGCTTGCCGTCCGGCACGGTCGAGCGCACCGAGTCGACGATGCGCCCGTTCAGCTGACCGGCGATGGGGCTGGCGGCGAACAGTTCGTCCACCGGCTCCAGCGCGCGCTGCGGCACCAGGTTCGCCAGCATCGCCGTGGTCACCCCGCCCACGTCGGGCAGGCCGCCCCCGGCCACCGCGGTGTCGTACTTCTGCTGCGCCTGGGCGATCGGGATGCCCACGTACTCCACTTCGATGGTGGGGTTGGCCTTTTCGAACTCGGCGATGATGTGCTGCCAGACCGGGGTGCGGGCCGGGCCGCCGTTGTCGTCCCAGAAGGTGATCCTGGTGACCCCGCCCGCCGCGTCGGAACCGCACGCGGTGAGCGTGGTGACCGCGGTGGCCAGGGCCAGCAGCAGGGCCGCGGCCAGTCGCCGCGGGCGTCGGGGCTTGCCCATGGAGAACCTACCTTTCGCTTGTCCGGCGGATCAGCGCCGCCGCGGTCCGGCGGTCCAGCCGCCCGTCGGCCACCACGGTGCGGATCCGCCTGGTCACCGAGCCGGTGCTCAGCGGCCGTTCCCAGGCCAGTCCCGGCCCGATGCCGGGGTACTCGCGTTCCCTGGCGAACCAGCGGTCGCGGTCGGGGCCGCACTGGGTGAAGATCAGCGTCCAGGCCCGGCCCGATGGCGAAGTGCCCGACAGCGCGACCCAGTCGGCGGCGGCACCGTTGATCGCGTCCTCCCCGTCGCCCTCGGCGGAGAACACCCGGCGCCGGATCGAGGAAGCCGGGGCGCGCCAGAAGAAGCCGCCGTACCCGGCGCCCGCGCGGCCCTTGGTGTGGGAGCTGCGGATGGTCAGCGGCACGCGGCGCGCGTCCAGCCGGAAGGTGAAGTCCAGTTCCCAGCAGCCGGGCAGCCGGGAGGACGGGTGGCGGCGGGCGATCACCGTGCGCCGCTCGCGGGCGACCGGGTTGCCGTGGGGGTCGAGCCAGTCGAGCAGTTCGGTGAAACCGCAGGACTCGCGGCGGGTGAAGCGAAGGTGCCGCTGGCAGCCGTGGTCGTCGAGCCAGCGCGGGCCCTGCCCGCGGACGTAGGTGCGCCCGCCCCAGAAGTTGGTACCGTCCACATCGGACACCGCGAGCCCGACGCCGAGGTGGTGCGGGTGGTCCACCGGCGCGGTCTCGCTGACCTCCACGCCGCCGAGCGTGCGCACGGCGTGCAGGTAGGGCCGCGGGGACACGGTTTCCGGCAGCGCGGGATCGGTGCGCCAGCGGTAGGCCGCCACCTCCCGCTCCCCCGCCCGCAGCACCTGCTCGGCCGGGGCCCACGGCACCTCCAGCTCGGAGAACAGCGCCAGGTTCTCGGCGCTGCGGCGGGTCAACTGCTCGATGCCGGCCAGCACGCGCCCGCCGCCGTTGCGCCCGGCCAGGTGGACCGGCGCGATCGGCCGGGGCTCGGCGGCGCGCCGGACCGCGTCCACCACGCGCATGAACGCGCCGGTCCGCCGCAGCGGCACCAGCAGTTCCGCCCCGGTGCGGATGTGCGCGACCAGGTTCTCCAGCAGATCGGTGCGGGCGTGCCGGGTGACCTGCTCCGGGGTGCCGTGGCGCCGCAGGCACACCTCGTCGGTGGTGTAGGCCAGCTCGGCCCGCCCGTGCTCCCCGTGCACCACCACCGCGGGTTCGTGGCGGCGGTCGGCGCACATCGACACGGCGACGGTGATCACCACCCCGCTGTGCACGCGCAGCCGGACGCACGAGGTGTCGTCGGCCTCGATCGGGTTCGCCCGGTACAGCTCGACGTCGATCTCGCGCAGCGACTCCGGTTCCTCGGCACCGGCCAGCCACAGCGCGCTCGCGATGGCGTGGGCGAACGGGTTGGTCAGCGCGCCGTCGGTCACCGCGATGCCGTTGAGCCGCCGCTTGCCCGCCCACGGCGCGCGTTCGAAGTAGGCGGCCGGGCGGGCCCAGGCACCGGCCACCCCGATGCCGCGCACCCGGCCGAGGCCGTTGTCCGCCAGCAGGGCACGCAGGTACGGCAGGGCGGCCGAACCGAGGCTCTGGAACCCCACCTGGCAGGCGAGCCCGGTCGAGGAGACCGCTTCGGACAGTCGCGTGTAGTCGGCGAAGCTGCCCGCGGGCGGTTTCTCCAGCAGCAGGTGCGCCCCGGCGCGCAGCGCCTCGGTGCCCAGTTCGGCGTGCGTGTGGATGGGCGTGGCCAGGATGACCAGTTCGGCGCCGGTGCGCCGGATCAGCGGGCCGAGCCGGGTGGCCTGCTCGGGGCGGCCGAACCCGGCCAGCTGCGCGGCGTCGACCGGTTTGGTGTCGCACACCCCGGCCAGCCGCACGGTGCCCCGGTCGGCCAGCCGGCGCAGGTTGTCCAGGTGCCACCGGCCGTGCCCGTGCACCCCCGCCAGCACCACCCGCACCGGTTCCACGCTCATCCCTTCACCGCACCCGCCGACAGGCCCTGCACCAGGTAGCGCTGCACCACCGCGAACACCAGCACCACCGGCAGCGCGGCCACCACGCCCCCGGCGGCCAGCGCGCCGAAGTCCACGCTGAACTCGCCGAGGGTGAAGGCCAGCCCGACCGGCACGGTGAACTTGTCCTGGTCGCTGACGAACATCAGCGCGAACAGGAAGTTGTTCCAGCTGTGGATGAAGGCGAACGAGCCGACCGCGACCAGTCCCGGGCGCAGCAGCGGCAGCACCACCAGCAGGAACGCCCGCAGCCGGGTGCAGCCGTCGGCCTGCGCGGCCTCCTCCAGCTCCACCGGGATGCTCGCGATGAACCCGCTGATCAGCACCAGCGACAGCGGCAGCTGGAACACCGTCTCGGCGATCACCAGGCTGCTCAGGCTGTTCACCAGGCCGAGCGCGCGGAAGATCTCGAACAGCGGGATCAGCATCATCGCGCCGGGGATGAACTGGCTGCACAGCAGCGAGACCAGGAACACCCGCCTGCCGCGGAAGCGGAACCGGGCCAGCGCGTACCCGCCGGGCAGCGCGATCGCCGTGGTGGCCACCAGCGACGCCACCCCGACCAGGAAGCTGTTGCCGAAGAACACCCCGAACCCCATGCCGTGCCAGACGGTCTCGAAGTTCTCCAGCGAAACCGGCCACGGCACCAGCGAGGACGACCCGCGCGGGCGCACCGCGAAGACCACCATCCAGTAGAACGGCACCAGGGTGAACAGCAGGTACAGCCCCAGCGGGAGGTAGATCTCCCAGCGCCGCTTCCGCTTCCTCGGCACCGGCGGGGCTTCCGGTGGCGTGGCGGCCGGGGCGAATCCGGTGCTCATCGCTGCGCTCCGTACCGGCCGAGCCTGAGGTAGAGGATGGAGAAGAAGGTGAGCACGACGAACCCGGCCATGGTCAGCGCCGAGCCGTAGCCGAAGTCGTGGGACTGCGCCGCGGTGGCCGCCACGTACAGCGGCAGCGTGGTGGTCTGGTGCGCCGGCCCGCCGCCGGTCAGCGTGTAGAGCAGGTCGACGTTGTTGAACTCCCAGACCGCGCGCAGCAGGGTGGCCAGGACGATGGTGTCCCGCAGGTGCGGCAGGGTGATGTGGGCGAACCGCCGGACCCGGCCCGCGCCGTCCACCGACGCCGCCTCGTACAGGTCCTTCGGCACGCCCTGCAGGTCGGCGAGCAGCAGGATGGCGAAGAACGGCACCCCGCGCCACAGTTCGGCGAGCACGGCCGCCGGGAACACCGTCGCCGGGTCCGCCAGCGGGGCCGCGCCGTAGCCCATCAGGCCGAGGTCGGCCAGGTAGCGGGAAAGCCCGGTGGTCGGGTTGTAGAGCAGCACCCAGATCCCGGTGGTGAGCACCCCGGACACCGCCCACGGCGAGAACACCAGCGCCCTGGCCACCGCGCGGCCGACGAAGGTCTCGTTCACGATCAGCGCCAGCGCCAGCCCGAGCACGAACTGCAGCGACACCTCGACCGAAACCCACTTCGCGGTGAACGCCAGGCTCTGCCAGAACAGCGGGTCCTCGGTGAGCATCCGGGTGAAGTTGTCCAGCCCGGCGAAGCCGCCGAGCCACGGTTTGCTCAGCTGCCGGTGCTGCAGGCTGTAGTAGACGACGCTGGCCACCGGGTAGACCAGGAAGGCCAGCATCGCCAGCACCGCGGGCGCGATGAGCAGGTACGGCGTGCGGGAGTCACGACGGCGGCGGCGCCTCCGCTCCCCCAGTGCCACCATCCGCTGCTCCGTTCCACCGCCGGACGAAGCTCGAGATTACGGAAGCGGCGTTGGACAATTGCGGATTGTGTGTGGACTTTGACGCCCTGTTTCACCGGCGCAGCCGCCCGGCCAGGAACGCGCGTTCGGCGTCGTTCCCGGCCAGGGCGAGCGCCTGTGCGCCGGCCGCCGCGGCTTCCTCCGCGCGGCCCAGCCGGCGCAGCAGGTCGGCCTTCACCGCGGGCAGGTAGTGGTACCCGGCCAGCCGCTGATCGCCTTCGAGGCGTTCGACCTCGGCCAGTGCGGCGGCGGGGCCGTCCGCCATCGACAGCGCCACCGCCCGGTTCAGCTCGACCACCGGCGACGGCCACACCCGCACCAGTTCCCCGTACAGCACCAGGAGCTGGCTCCAGTCGGTGTCCTCGTACGCCGGGGCGGTGGCGTGCAGCAGCGCGATCGCGGCCTGCAGGGCGAACCGGCCCGGCCGGCCACCCCGCAGCGCGCCGACCACCAGCCGGTCGGCTTCGGCGATGGCCGCGGTGTCCCACACCGAACGGTCCTGTTCGGACAGTGGCCGCAGTTCGCCGCCCGGCCCGGTGCGGGCGGCGCGGCGGGCGTGGTTGGCCAGCAGCAGGGCGAGCAGGCCGCGCACCTCCCGTTCCGACGGCAGCTGCTCGTGCAGCAGGCGCGCGAGGTCCACCGCGCGCCCGGCGAGGTCGTCGTCGGTCAGCGACGGGCCTGCCGGTGCCGTGTGCCCGGCGGTGAAGGCCAGGTGCAGCACGGTCAGCACGGCGTCCAGCCGGTCCGGCAGCTCGTCCGGCCGGGGCATCCGGAACGGGATGCCCGCCGCGGCGATCTTCTTCTTCGCCCTGGTCAGCCGCGCGGCCATGGTGGTCTCGGCGACCAGGAACGCGTTCGCGACGCCCGCCGTGCTCACCCCGCAGACCAGCCGCAGGGTGAGCGCGACCTGCGCTTCGACCGCCAGCGCCGGGTGGCAGCACAGGAACACCAGGCGCAGCCGGTCGTCACTGGCCGGTTCGGCCGCTTCGGCCGGTTCCACCAGCAGGTGCAGTTTCGACCGCAGCGTCTTCGCCCGGCGCAGCGCGTCGAGGGCGTTGTGCCGGGCGGCGGTGGTCAGCCAGGCCCCGGGCCTGGCCGGGACACCGGTGCGGGCCCAGTCGGTCAGCGCCGCGGTGTAGGCGTCCTGCACGCATTCCTCGGCCAGGCCGAGGTCGCGGGTGACGCGCACCGTCGCGGCGAGCACCGCGGCCCATTCGCGGCGGTGCGCGTCCGCCACGGCGGCGGCGGCGGCGGTGCTCACCCCTCGAACAACGGCCGCACCTCGACCGCGCCGTCCATGATCGGCAGCAGTTTCCCGATGGCGACCGCGGTGTCCAGGTCCTTCGCCTCCACCACGAAGAACCCGGCGATCACCTCCTTGGTCTCCAGGAACGGCCCGTCGGTGACCAGGCCGCCCTTGTGGATGGTCCGGCCTTCGGCGACCGGCCGCAGGCCCTGCTCGTGCACCACCCGCGCGCCCATCGCGGTGATCTTGTCGCCGACGCCGAGATTGGCCTCCATCACCTCGGGCGGGATGTCGTCGACCCCGCCGGGCAGTTCCTTCTCGTAGATCAAGATCGCGTACTGCGGCACGGCCTTCCCCTCACCAGTTCCCGGTTTCCGGACCCATCGCACCGTAGGCCAGCTCGCCCTCCCGCGCGTACCTGGCTACCAGCACCCCGCTGCTCAGCGTGGTCGAGCCGAGCAACCGCAGCCCGGCCGGGCCGGTGCCCTCGCCGAACAGCCGCTTGCCCCGGCCGAGCAGCAACGGGAACAGCAGCACGTGGAACTCGTCGACCAGGTCGTGCCGCAGCAGCTCCTGGATCAGCCCGGCGCTGCCGTGCACCTGGATCTCCCCCGGCTCCCGCGCCTTCAGTTCCCGCACCGCCTTGGCCGTCTCCCCGGTGAGCAGGGTGGAGTTCGTCCAGGTCGGTTCCGCCAGCGTGCGCGACACGACGTACTTCGGCATCGAGTTCAGCTTCGCCCCGATCGGGTCGTCCGGCTCGGCCAGCGGCCAGGTCGCGGCGAAGCCCTCGTAGGTCCGGCGGCCCAGCAGCAACGCCGCCGCCCGGCTGGTCAGCGCGGTCATCAGCTCGATGGCGTGGTCGTCCATCGACGGCACGGCCCACCCGCCGTGGGCGAAGCCGCCGTCGCCGTCCTCCTCCGGCCCGCCCGGTGCCTGCATGACCCCGTCCAGCGAGGTGAACGCGGTGACCACCAGTTTGCCCATGTCTTGCCTCCACTCGTGTGCTTGCTTCCACCCACCCGGCGCACGAGGAACGGCGGATTCGACAGTCCGGAGAGCCTTTTTTCCGACGACGAACGTCACTCGTCCGAACGCTTGACGCGACTAGCCCGTTCGGACACAGTGAACAGCTGTCCACTCAAAATGCCTGCTCGAGTCCGGGGCGTCATGACCTTTCCCGCACACCGAGGCACCCTCCAGCCCGACGCGGCGCTGTTCCCGATCGGCACCCCGGGCGCGTTCCCCCGCCGCAACCGCACGCACGCCCGGCTGAGCGGGCTGCGGGTCAAGGTCGCCTGGCCCACCCAGGCCGATCTCGACTGGTTCGAGCACACCGACCTCCGCAAGCGCATCCTCGACCGCCTCTGGCAGCTCTGAGCACTACACCTGGAGCCCCGCCCACAGCGCCAGCACCGCCAGCACCAGGCAGGCGGGCACGGTCAGCACCCCGAGCCGGGTGAACTCCCGCAGGTTGACCTCGGTGCCGTGGTCGTGCAGCACCCGCCGCCAGAGCAGCGTCGCCAGCGACCCGGCGTAGGTGAGGTTCGGCCCGACGTTCACCCCGATCAACACGGCCAGCACGGCTCCGGTGCCGGCCGGCACGGTCAGCGGCAGCAGCACCAGCACCGCGGGCAGGTTGTTGATCAGGTTGGCCAGCACCGCGGCCACCACGGCGATGCCGAGCAGCGCGAGCAGGCCGCTGCCGCCGGGCACCAGCCGCCGCAGGCCGTCCGCGAGGCCGTTGTCCACAACGGACCGGACGATCACGCCGAGCGCCAGCACGAAGGCCAGGAACGGCAGCGAAGCCGCACGCACCAGGGCACCGGCGGTGGTGCGGCGCCGCAGCAGGGCGCGCACGGCGAGCACCAGCGCCCCGGCGGCCGCCGCCAAGGCCGGGTCGACGCCGATCGCGGAGGCGACGGCGAAACCCGCCAGCGTCAGCGCGACGGTGACCAGCGCGAACTTCGGCACGGCAACCGGTTCCGGCGCGTCCGCCTCGCCGCGCACCCGCAGTTCGGCGGCGAAGAACCTCCGGAACACCAGGTACTCCACCGCGAGCACCACCAGCCACGGCAACGCCATCAAACCGGCGAACCGCAGGAAGCCCACCCCGCTGGCGCTGAACGCCAGCAGGTTGGTCAGGTTCGACACCGGCAGCAGCAGCGACGCCGAATTGGACAGGTGCGCGCAGGCGTGCACGTGCGGTTTCGGCGGCACGCCCAGCCGCCGTGCCGTGGCGAAGACCACCGGGGTGAGCAGCACGACGGTGGCGTCCAGGCTGAGCACCGCGGTGACCACCGACGCGATGCCGAACACCCCGCCCAGCAGGCGCTGCGGCCCGCCCGCCGCGGCACGGGCGAGCCAGGCCCCGCAGGCGTGGAACAGCCCTTCGTCCGCGCACAACCGCGCCAGCACCAGCACCGCCACCAGGAACCCGGCCACCGGCGCCAGCCGCAGCACCTCCTCGGTGGCGTGTTCGAGCGGAAGCGCGCCGATCGCGATCAGCAGCACCGCGGCGGGTACCGCCACCACCGCCTCCGGCAACCCGCGCGGGCGCACCACCGCGGCCGCCAGCACCAGTGCCAGCAACGCGACGGCGAAGATCTCGGCGACCAGGTTCACGCGGCCCGGCCGAACGCGGTGCGCAGGTGGCGTGCCGCGGTCGGCGGGCCGGGCGGCAGGACGAGCGAGGTGACCAGTTCCGGCCCGATCAGCGGGCGGATGGCCACCCCGGGGAACGACGGCTGCCCGGACACCTCGTAGAAGACGGTCCAGGACGGGGAAGCGGCGATCTCGGCCAGCGTCTCGGCGAGCCCGGTGAACGGCGGCCCGTCCGGTGGCTCGATCCCGGCGCACGCCTCGCGGATGAAGTCGTGGAACGGCGGGTTCTCCGCACGGGGCGCCAGCCGCAGCGGCAGGTCCGCGAGTTCTTCCAGGCGCAGCGCGGACTTGCCGGCGAGCGGGTGGGCGGCGGGCAGGGCCACGTGCAGCGGGTCCCGCCAGACCGGCAGCAACTCCAGGTGCCGGGCGGCGGGCAGGGCCCGGACCAGCGCGGCGTCCAGTTCGCCGGACCGCACCGCCGCGAGCCGGTCGGCCGGTGCCAGCCGCCTGAGCCGGACCCGCAGTTGCGGGGCGAGGGCGGCGAGTTCACCGAGCGCGCGGTACACGCGGTCGCCGGGGCCGTGCACGGTGCCCAGCCGCACCAGCCCGCGCTCGGCCACCGCGGCGGCCACCGCCCTGGTCCGCTCGGCCGCCGCCAGCACCGCCCGCGCTTCGGGCAACAGCCGTTCACCGCCGGGGGTCAGCCGCACCCGCCTGCCCGCCCGGTCGAACAACCGCACCCCCAGTTCGCGTTCCAGCCGGGCGACCTGCTGGCTCACCGCGGACTGCACGATGTGCAGCCGGTCGGCGGCCCGGCCGAACCCGCCCGCTTCGGCGACGGTCACGAAGTACCGCAGCTGCCGCAACTCCATCGCCGCTCCATCTCGATCGGTGATCCCGGTGATCGGCAACTGCCGCTGGTACCCGCATTGTTCCCGTAGTCGACTGGAGCCATGACCCCACGTGCACTGATCAGCCGCGGTGACACCGCGGAACTCGTCGCCCTGCCCGGCGGCGCCTTCCACCTGCTCGCCGACGCCGGCCACACCGGTGGCGCGCTCGGCGCCAACCGGCTGCGCCTCGGCGAGGGCGCGACCGGTGCGAAGCCGCACCACCACGCGAAATCCACGGAGCTGTTCTACGTGCTCGACGGCAGGGTGGAGTTCGACCTCGGCGGCACCGCGGAGACGGTGTCACGCGGTGATCTGGTGGTGGTCCCGCCCGGTCTGCGGCACGCCTTCGGCGCCGCCCCCGGCCACCCCGCCGACCTGCTCGTGGTGCTCACGCCGGGGGTGGAGCGGTTCGGTTACTTCCGGCAGCTGGGCCGCATCCAGCGCGGGGAAGCCGGCTTCGGCAGCCTGCATGCCGAGCAGGACCGGTACGACGTGTACTTCGTGCCGGATCAGCGGTCGTAGTAGGTGGTCGGCGGCGGCTGCTGCTGGTTCCACTGCCGGGTCGGCGCCTCCGGATCGGTGGTGCGCTTGCGCCGGTGCAGGGTGCGCGCGTTCACCGCCATGTTGTGCACGATCACGCCGATCACCAGCCCCAGCACCAGGTTGATCAGCCCGGTGGCGATCTTCGCGCCGAGGTCGACGGTCAGCGTCAGCGGCAGCACCACCGCGATCAGCGTGACCAGCGCCATGATCCAGCCGAAGAACTGCCCCGGCGCGGGCGTGGCCACGCTGAGCAGGTGCATCAGCCCGGTGGCCAGGATCGCCACCACCGCCGCGGTGACCGCGTAGGCGGGGGTGCTGGCGTTGCCCCAGATACCGGCGCCCTCCGGGGCGAGCACCTCCACCGCGAACAGGCCGCGGGCGATCAGCAGGCCGACGATCGCGAGCAGCGCGGCCACCACCGCGGTGGCGATGCCGCCGGCCCACAACCGTCCCGCATCGACCCCGGGCCGGTCGCCGCGCGCGTACGGTGCGTTGTAGTCGGACATCGGGAGTCTCCTCCGTAGTGGGTCACCGGCCGTACCCGATTCTCGCGCGAATCCGCTCCCCCCGCCGCCCGGAGCGCAGGGGGCTCACCCCCGGTGGCGGGATCTTGGTGGTGGCTGGCGTGCACGCCACTGGCCGTCCGTCGTTCGGTGGTTACGCTGAAGCCATGGCGAAAGCACTGGGTCCCAGCGTCGCGGTACTGGCCTACCAGGGCATGTCCGCCTTCGAGACCGGCATCGTGACCGAGGTGTTCGGGCTGGAGTGGCTGGACCTCGGCGTGCCCTGGTACCGGCTGAAGATCTGCGCCGAGAAGCCCGGTCCGGTGCGGATGCTCGGCGGCGCCACCCTGGACACGCCGTACGGCCTCGACGACTTCGCCGACGCCGACACGCTGGTGGTGCCCAGCGTGTCCGATCCCACCGCCGACCCGTCCCCCGAACTGGTCACCGCGCTGCGGCGGGCCCACCACCGCGGCACCCGGATCGTGTCGATCTGCTCCGGTGCCTTCGCCCTGGCCGGGGCGGGCCTGCTGGACGGCCGCCGCGCCACCACGCACTGGCGTCACGCCGGACTGCTCGGCAGCCGGTTCCCCCAGGTCGAGGTGGACCCGAACCCGCTGTACGTCCAGGACGGCGGGGTGTTCACCAGCGCGGGCTGCGCGGCCGGGCTGGACCTGTGCCTGCACCTGGTGCGGGCCGACTACGGCGCCGCGGTGGCCAACTCGGTGGCCAGGCACCTGGTGGTCCCGCCGCACCGCGACGGCGGGCAGGCGCAGTTCATCGAGGCCCCGGTGGCCCCCGACCCCGGCGACGACCACGTGGCGCGCAGCATGGCCTGGGCGCTGGAGCACCTGGCCGAGACCATCACCGTGCAGCGGCTGGCCGAGGTGGCGGCGATGTCCCCCCGCACCTACCTCCGCCACTTCCTGCGCGCCACCGGCACCAGCCCGATCCGCTGGCTGATCGCCCAGCGCGTGCAGGCCAGCCTGCCGCTGCTGGAGACCACCACCACGCCGATCGAGCGGATCGCCACCGCCGTCGGTTTCGACACCGCGGTCACCTTCCGGCACCATTTCACCTCGGCGATGCGGGTGGCGCCGTCGGCCTACCGGCGCACCTTCGGCGTCCGGGAGGAGATGAGCGCGTGACGATCAGGATCGAGCCGGTGGACGAGGCGGGCCTCGGCGTGCTGGAACCGCTGTGGAAGGCGCTCACCGACCACCACCGGTCGCTGGTCGGCGACCGGCTGCCGGTGCACGGCAACGACGCCTCGTGGGCCGTCCGCCACGAGCAGTACCGCACCTGGCTGCGGAACGAAGCCGCGCTGGTCTTCGCCGCTTACCAAGCGGAGGCGGCGGTGGGGTACCTGTGCTGCCGGTTGCTGCCGTCGGGGGCGACCTTCGACTTCGGCGAGCAGCGGGGTGAGGTCGACTCGCTGGTGGTCGATCCCGGGGCGCGGGCCGGCGGGATCGGCACGGCGTTGCTGGAGCACTGCCGCGCCGAACTCAAGCGGCGTGACATCGGGTACTGGTCGATCGGGGTGCTGGCGGCGAACACCGGCGCGGCGGAGCTGTACCGGCGCCTGGGTTTCGAGCCGTGGCTGCAGGACCTGATCGGCCGGACTTGATCGCTTGCCGCGAACTCGCCTCGCTGTGAGCGAACTCGGCCCCAGCGCGGGGTTTCCCGGCTCTACGGTCGCGCTCATGACACTCGAGCTGCTCCCCGAGCTGAACACCGCGTCGAGCGGGCTGCCCCTCAACGACTCCGTCTACGAGCAACTGCTGCGCGACCGGATCGTCTTCCTCGGTTCGGAGGTCACCGACGAGGTGGCGAACCGGATCACCGCGCAGTTGCTGCTGCTGGCCGCCGACGACCCGGACCGCGACATCACCTTCTACATCAACTCGCCGGGCGGCTCGGTGACCGCGGGCATGGCCATCTACGACACCATGCAGCTGGTCAAACCGGACGTGTCCACCTGGGGCCTCGGTTTCGTCGCCTCGATGGGGCAGTTCCTGCTGTCCTCGGGCACCCCCGGCAAGCGCTTCCTGCTGCCGAACACGCGGATCGTGATGCACCAGCCGTCGGCGGGCATCGGCGGGTCGGCGGCGGACGTGGCCATCCAGGCGGAGGTGTTCGGCCGGATGAAGCGCCGGATCGCCGAGATCACCGCCGGCCAGACCGGCCAGACCGTGGAGCGGATCACCGCCGACGCCGACCGCGACCGCTGGTTCGACGCCGAAGAGGCGCTGGACTACGGGTTCGTCGACAGGATCGTCGGCGCTTCCTGAGCCCGCCTCGCCCGCACGTGGTGCACGACCACGCTGAGCGTCGCGGCCAGGAAGACCACCTGCAGGATCGTCCGCGGCACCAGCTGGTCGTCCCACGGCAGGCCGGGTTCGGTGACGGCCTTGTGCGCGTTCGCCGGGAACATCGCCAGCAGCATCAGCGTCAGCCCGCCCGCCGCCCACGGCGCGGTCACCGGCCACAGCAGGGCGGCCGCACCCGCCAGTTCCAGCACCCCGGTCAGGGTGACCAGGAACTCCGGCGCGGGCAGTGACGGCGGCACCATCGCCACCAGTTCCGCGCGCAGGCCGACGAAGTGCGCCACGCCGGTCGCCACGAACATCGCGGCCAGCCCGAGGCGCACGGCCACCGGCCACGGCCTCAGCCGCCGCACACCGGCCGCGCCCAGGCCCAGGGCCACCAGCGTGACCACCACCAGAATGATCAACGGCGCCATTTCCGCCCCCACCTTCCCTCGAACTTGTCAGCGGCAAGATTGCCCCGGCCGGTCGCATCTTGTCAATGACCAGATTCGGCTACGCTGGGCGCATGCCCTACCACCACGGTGATCTCCGCCGGACCGTGCTCAACGCGGCGGTCGCCGCGATCACCGAGTCCGGGCCCGCGTCGATCAGCCTGCGCGACCTCGCCCGCCGGGCCGGGGTGTCGAACGCGGCGCCTGCGCACCACTTCGGCGACAAGGCCGGGTTGCTCACCGCGCTGGCCGCCGAGGGCTACGGCCTGCTGGCCGACGCGCTCACCGAGGTCAACGAATCCGGTGGCGGCATGATCGACCTGGGCGTGGCCTACGTCCGCTTCGCCACCGAGCACCGGGCGCACTTCGACGTCATGTTCCGCCCGGACTTCTACCGCCCCGACGACGAACACCTGGTGGCCGCGCGCACCCGGGCAGGCGACGCCCTCGCCGACGGCATCGCCGCCGACCCCCGCACCGGCCCCGACCCGGCGATGGCCAGGGTGGCCGCCTGGTCACTGATGCACGGCTACGCCACCCTGGTGCTCACCGGCTCGCTGTCCCACGAGGACCCGCTGGCCACCGCCCGGACCGTCGCCCACTACCTCTTCCCGGACGGTTGAGCGGGCCGGTTCCGGGAGCAGCGCCACCCCGCCAGGACTCCGGAGCCGGGCGGACCGTGCCCGATCACCCGAAGTACGGCCCGAGCCCCGCGTCCGCGCCCGTCTGCCGCCACCAGCCCGCCTGGTCCCCGGTGTGGATGCCGTCCACCAGCACGGTGGCTCCGGCCAGGTGCGCCAGTTCGATCAGGTTCGCCACCGAACGCGTCAGCAGCAGCCGCGGGTCTTCCCGCAGCCGGTCGACCAGCCGCCGCGCCAGGCGGACGGTGCGGATCGGCAGTTCTCCCAGGCACTCCACGTCGCCCGCGGCGCCGAAGTCCAGCAGTTCGCTGTACACCCCGATCTCCGCGAGCACCCGCAGGTTGTCGGCGGCCTCGCCGCGGTCGGCGAGCAGGGCCCGCACCGGGAAGCCGAGGCGCAGCCGCGCCGGGTCCAGGCCGGTTCCGCCCAGTGTCCGCCGGATCGTGCCGACCAGGTCCGGGTCGGCCGCCTGGTCCGCGGTCAGCCCGACCACCAGCGTCCTGTCCTCGCGCACCTCCGCACACGCCTTCCGCAGCACCCACTCCCCGAGCGGCAGCAGCAATCCCGTGCGCCCGGCCAGTTCCACGCAGGTCTGGTGCCCCAGCACGCCTTCGCGCCCGTGGTTCCAGCGCAGCACCGCTTCCACCCCCGTGGTGCACCGGTCTTCCAGCCGGACCACCGGGCGGTAGGCCACTTCGACGTCGCCGAGTTCCCACGCCCCGGCCATCGACGCGGCCAGGCTGAACTCACGCCGTTCCCGTTCATCCAGCGCCGGGTCGAACAGCTGCCACTGCCGGTGGCCGTTGCGCTGCGCCCGCCGCAGGCTCATGTCGGTGGCACGCAGCAGTTCGCTCGGCGGCAGGTCCGGCGGTGGCCGGTGCGCCACGCCGATGCTCGCCGACGCGGCCACGCCGGTGTTCTCGTCGAGGTACACCGGCTCGGCCAGTTCCTGGTTGATCCGCCGGATGGTGGTCCCCACGTCCGGGGTGGTCTCGGTGTTCTCGATCAGGATGCCGAATTCGTCACCGCCGAGCCGGGCGACGAGCGCGTTCTCCCCGGCCACCACCGATTCCAGTGTCGCGGCGACGCTGCGGAGCAGCCGATCACCGCTTTCCGGCCCGAGCCCGTCGGTGACCACCGAGAACCCGTCGAGGTCGAGGTGGAACACGGTGATGCCGGTGGCCGGATCGGCCAGCCGCAACGCCTTTTCCAGCCGGGAGCCGAAGAACTGCCGGTTCGGCAGGCCGGTGAGCGCGTCGTGCAGCGCCTGGTGGCTCATCCTCCGTTGCAGCAGCGAAACATCGGTGTCGTCGTCGATGATGGTGACGAACTGCTCCGCCGCCCCCGCCGCGTCGCGGATCACCCCGCCGGTCAGCGTCACCCACATCGTTTCGCCGCTCCCGGCGACCAGCCTGCGGCCGATCCGCAACCGGCTGATCCGCCCGTCGCGCAGTTCGCGGTAACCCTGCCGCAGCCCTTCGGCGTCCTCCGGGTGGATCAGGTCGAACAGGCTGACCCCGGTGATCTCCCCCGGTGCGCGCTCGAGCGTCTTGCCGAGCGCGGCGTTGATCCGCACCAGCGTGCCGTCCAGCTCGGTCACCGCGATGCCGCTGGCCGAACCGGCGAAGATCTCTTCGAACCGCGCCTGCGTCATCAGCTGCTGGCGGCGGGACTCCCGTTCCACGTCGAGCAGCGTGCGGTTGAGTTCCTTCTGCTGCTTCTGGAACAGCTGGCGCTGGGCCTCGCTGTAACCGGTGGTGAGCGCACCGAGCGCGAGCACCACCCGATCGGCGGGCTGGTCGCGGGACAGCGCCTTGCCGAGCACCTCCAGCGTGCGCCGCAGGCTGTCCGGGCCGACGCAGCGGAGTTCGACCAGCCGGGCACCCGCCCGGCCCGCGCCCGCCGGATCGAACGGCTCACTGCGGACCGCGTCGATCACCTGGTCCACCAATTCCCGAAGCCGTGCTTCGAGTTCTTTGTGGGTGTACGGCAGATACGCCGTCGCGCCGATCAGATACGCCCATTTACGCGCCAGTGTCGCGCGCCGGCGAGCCGATGGCGGCCCACCGGGCGTCGAAGACGCGTCTTCGTGCGGATTCGGGACGGTCACTGCTGCGGGTCTCCGTGGTCTCGGCGATCGGGCACTGCCGTGGAACCGAATTGATCCTTCCGGATTCTTCACCCCGGTTCCGCGGCGAAGGGTCAGCCAATCGGGTGGTAACCCTCCGGCGCCAGGCCCAGTTTGCCGGTCAGCCACGCACGGGTGGCTTCCCGGTACGCCGCGGCATTGCGGTGCAGGGCCAGCGAATGGCCCGCGTCCGGCAGCACGTGGGTGGACAGGTCCGCCGCCGGGCCGTAGTACGGCGCTTCCTGGGCCCGGAGCCCTTCCGCGGTGGAACAGTCCCGGAGCGCGAGCACACCACAGAAAAGCACGTCCTTTTGCCCGACCGGTTGAAAGACGGGCACATCGATGCCTTTTGTGATCGGCAACACGATGCCGAAGACGGCCACGGTTCCCATGCCGGGCACGGAAACCTGATCCTTCGTCGCTTCGTCGGCCGCGATGACCCCGGGATCCGCGTTTTCCGAATGGTAGAAAAGCCACGAGCGCGAACCGGGCCGGGTGGTGAAATACAGCAGGTCACTGCTGAGGAACCGCGGTTCCGCAAAAGCCGGTTGCAGGCCGAACAACACCCCGAGCGCGAGCACCGGCACCGCGGGCAGGTGGGTCGTGCCGCTGAGGACCACACCGTCCACGTCGCGGTAGGTGGCCGCTTCCGCCGCCACCACCCCGGACCCCACCGAATGCCCGACCAGCACCACCTTGCCGAAGGCCAGGCCGCCGACGCGCCCGGCGCGCAGGTGCCCGACCACGTCGTGCACCGCCTTCGCCGCGGCGGGCAGCAGCAGCCGCGGGCTGGCGGGCTTGCCGCTGCGCCCGGCACCCAGCTGGTCCATGGCGAAGGTGGCGTAACCGTGTGCGGCCATGTCGCGCTGGTAGGAATACCGTTCCGGCTGGTACGGGAGGTCCCAGTACGCGCTGTTGTAGGTGCCGCCGTGCACCAGCAGCTGGACCGCGTCCGGGGTGGTGCCCGCGGGCAGGCAGAACCGGCCGTGCACCCTGGTCGGGCCGTCCGGGCCGGTGACCGGGAGAGCGGTGTCCGAGCACTCGACCGCGGGCCCGGCCGAGGCCGGGGCGGCGGCGATCGTGCTGCCGAGCAGGGCACCGGAGGCGAGCAGGGCGGCGGTCAGTTTGGTCGGCGTTCTCACGGGGGCTTACCTCCGGCAGGTCCGACAGGTGACTGAGGAGCTACAGAGGGTACACCCGGTAGTCGATCGCTCACCCGGTGGTGCGACGCCGGGGGGTCACGCGCATCGGCAGGCGGTTGGGCTGCATGGTCGCCTTGATCTTGGCGTGCACCGGTTTCCCCGGTACCGGCACCAGCCGCCAGCGCGCGCCGATGGTCACCGCGGCGATGGCGATCTCGGCCGGGGCGAGCAGGTGCCCCGGGCACAGCCGGGCACCGGCGCCGAACGGGAGGTACGCGCCCCGCGGCAGCGAAGAAAGCAGTTCCGGCGTCCAGCGGCCGGGGTCGAACCGGCCGGGATCGGGGAAACAACGCGGATCCTGGTGCAGGGTGTGCTGGCTGACCGCCACCTCGGCACCGGCCGGGATGCGCACGCCGCCGAGTTCGGTGTGCTCACGGGCCCGGCGCATCAGGATCAGCGGTGGTGTCCGGCGCAGGACCTCGTTGATGATGCGCTGGGTGTATTCGAGCGCGGGCAGGTCTTCGAAGCGCACCGGCCGCCCGCCGAGCACCCGGTCGACCTCCTCGTGGAACCGGCGTTCCACCGCCGGGTGCTGCCCGAGTTCGTGGAAGAACCAGGCCAGCGCCACCGCGGTGGTTTCCGCGCCGGTGGTGAGGATGGTGATCACCTCGTCGCGCACCTGCTGGTCGCTCATGCCTTCGCCGGTCTCCTCGTCACGGGCGAGCAGCAGCATCGAAAGCAGGTCACCGTGGTAGTCACCGGAGGACCGCGCGGTCACCACGGCTTCGGTGATCACCCGGCGCAGGCGCGCCGCCGCGGCGTCGAACCGCCGGTTCGCCGGGATCGGCAGCCTTTCCACCAGTTTCGGGGAAAACGCGCGGAGCAGCACATACCTGAGCATGATCGGGATCGACCGCTGGATCTCGGCGAGCACGTCGTCACCGAGTTCGGCGGAGAACAGCGTGCGGCCGGAGACGGTCAGCGCGAGGTCCTGCACCTGCTCGTCGAAGGCGATGGTTTCGCCCGGCAGCCAGGAATCGGCCAGTCCGGCAGCCAGTCCGGTGATGGTCTGTTCGGCGTAACCGGCGATGCGCTCGCGCGAAAAGGCGGGCTGCACCAGTCGGCGCTGGCGCCGGTTCTGGTCACCGTTGGAGGTGGCGAGCCCGTCGCCGAACAGCGGGCGCATCTTGTCGAAGACGATGCCCTTGTCGAACTTGGCGGCGTCGGTGACGAGCAGCTGCCACGCCAGTTCCGGCGTGGTGACCAGGTAGACCGGCAGCGGGCCGAGGAAGAGCCGCACCACTTCGCCGTGCTCGCGCACGGCGGAGAACAACGCGAGCGGGTCGCGCAGCAGCGGCACGGTGTGGCCGAGCAGTGGCCAGCGGCCGGGCGCGGTCTCCGGGGGTCGTGGCACGGCGGACACAGTAGGCCGGGTGCACACCGGCCGAGAACGGTGCGCACACGAATGGCGGAGCGCGTTGCTCCCCGGCGCCGGGCCGCGGCGCCGGGCTACACTGCCGCGCCGAACGGGTTTTCGCGCAACCGACGGGAGTCGCGGTGATTCCGGAACTGAGCTGGGTGCCCCCCGAGGTCGACGTCACCGTGCCGAACCCGGCCCGCGTGTACGACTACTGGCTGGACGGGGACCACCACTTCCCCGCCGACCGCGAACTCGGCGAGCAGATCTTGCAGATCATGCCCGGCGTGCGGGACGCGGCCCGGCTCAACCGCGCGTTCCTGCGGCGGGCGGCCACCTTCATGGTCGAGTCCGGCGTGCGGCAGTTCCTCGACATCGGTTCCGGCATTCCCACCGCGGGCAACCTGCACGAGATCGTCCAGCAGCTCGACCCCGGTTGCCGCGTGGTCTACGTCGACCGGGAGCCGGTCGCGGTGGCGCACAGCCAGTTGCTGCTCGAAGGCAACGACCGCTGCACGGCGCTGCAGGCGGATCTGCGGGACTTCGAGCAGATCCTGACCTCGCCGAAAACCACCGCCCTGCTCGATTTCGACCAGCCGGTGGGCCTGTTCATGTTGCTGCTGCTGCACTTCGTGCCGGATTCGTGGGATCCGGCCGGACTGGTGGCGCGTTACCGCGACCGGCTGGCGCCCGGTAGCTACCTGGCGGTGTCCCACGTCGCGGCCGATGCCGGCTCGGCCGGGCTGGACGAGGCGATCGAGGCGTACCAGAGCACGCGCAACCAGCCGTTCCCGCGCACGCACGACCAGGTCATGCGCTTCTTCGACGGCTTCGAGATGGTCGAGCCCGGCCTGGTCGGCTGCGCCATGTGGAATCCGCAGGGCGTCGGGGACGTGTCCGAAGACCCCTCGATCAACCTGCTGCCCTACGCCGGCGTCGGCCGCTTGCCGTAGCGGGCTCAGTCGCGGACGACCGCGAACACCGCCCCGAGCAGCAACAGGAAACCGGCACCCCAGAACAGCACCCAGGTGCCGACGCCGAACTGCGCGGCCAGCGCCTCTTCCGGCACCACGAACCCGGCGGCCAGGCTCGCCAGCCCGGTCCCGATCGCGCACCCCGCGATGATCCGGTCGACGTTGAACTCCATCGGAACCCCCCTGCGTCCGCGTGCGCACGTCCAGCACCAGCCTACCGGTCTTATTGACAAATGAAACTGTCCAATGAACCATGGGCGGCATGGTCATCAACTACCTGGACGATCCCGACCGGGTGCTCACCGCGTTGTCCCCGCTGCGGCGCCAACTGCTCGCGCTGCTGCGCGAACCCGCGTCGGCCACCCAGCTGGCGGCGCGGCTCGGCCTGCCGCGCCAGCGCGTGAACTACCACCTGCGTGCGCTCGAAGCGGCCGGGCTGGTCGAGGTGGCCGAACTGCGGCAGCGCCGGGGTGCGGTCGAGCGGATCCTGCGGGTGAAGCCGGGGGCGCTGGTGGTCGATCCCGCGGTGCTCGGAGAACCCGCTGCGGCGCCCGAGCACGACCAGTACGCCGCCGAGCACCTGGTCGAGGTGGCCGCCGCCACCGTCCGCGACGTCGCGCGGATGCGGGAAAAGGCCGCCGGGAGCGGCAAGAAGCTGCTGACCTTCACCATCGAAGCCGAGGTGCGCTTCGCCCGCCCCGCCGCGGCGCGGGAGTTCACCGACGAGCTGACCGAAGCCATCGCCCAGCTGGCCGCGCGGTACGAGAGCACCACCGGGCGGCCGTACCGGATCGTCGTGGGCGGACACCCCCAGCCAGTGGAAGGAAAAACCTCGTGAACGAACAGCCCGGCCTGGAAATCCACCTCCCGGTCACCGTCGAAACCGCCTGGCGCGCCCTGCGCGACAAGGAAGCCGTGCTCCAGTGGCACGGCTGGCAGGCGGACGACCTGGACCGCGAAGTGGACGAGATCTTCTTCGGCGACGTGGTCGAAGACGCCGAAAACCACGTCCTGACCGCGAACGGCGGTGACCGGTTCAGCGTCACCGCGGACGGCGACGGCGCCCGGATCCGGCTGACGCGGGCGCCGCTGAGCGGGAACGCCGAGTGGGACGCCTACTACGACGACATCACCGAAGGCTGGATCTCCTTCCTCCAGCAGCTCCGGTTCGTGCTCACCCGCGAAAAGGCCACCCCCCGCCGCACGCACTTCTTCAGCGGCAAGGGGAACGCGGCACGACTGCTCCCGGCACTCCCGCAGGAAGGCCCGTACGAAGCCGAAATCGCGGGCCAGTCGCTGCACGGCCAGGTCTGGTTCCGGTCAGCCAACCAGGTCGGGCTGACCGTCGACGAATGGGGCGACGGCCTGCTCGTCGTCGGCAGCGGCCGCGGCACCGCCATGGCCATCCTGAACACCTACGACCTCCCGGACGCCGAGTTCGACGCGCTCGGCGCCCGCTGGGCGGAACGCTGGCCGGTGGTCTCGGAAGCGCCCGCCTACCGGTAGCCGATCGGCAGTCCGGCGTAGTTCTCGGCGAGTTCGGTGGCCGCCGGTTCGGCGGTCACCGTGCGCCGCAGTTGCGACAACTGCAGTTGCGCGTCGAAGTCGTCGCCGTGGCGGTGCAGCATGGTGGTCATCCACCAGGAGAAGTGCGTGCAGCGCCAGACCCGCCGCAGCGCGGTGTCCGAATAGGACTCGGCCGGCTCCGCCGAGCCGCCGGACAGCCACGCGGTCAGCGCCCGCGCCAGCAACGCCACGTCGGCGACCGCGAGGTTGAGGCCCTTCGCGCCGGTCGGCGGCACGATGTGGGCGGCGTCCCCGGCCAGGAAGAGCTTGCCGTGCCGCATCGGCGTGGTGACGAAGCTGCGCATCGGCAGCACGCTCTTCTCGGTGATCGGCCCGGTTCCCAGCCGCCAGTCCCGCTGGCCGGCCGCCAGCCGGGTGGTCAGCGCGGTCCAGATCCGGTCGTCGCTCCACTGGTCGATGTCCTCGTCCGGCCGCACCTGGAGGTAGAACCGGCTCACCCGCGGAGAACGCATGCTGTGCATGGCGAACCCGTCGGGGTGCCAGGCGTAGATCAGTTCGTCGGTGGACGGCGCGACCTCCGCCAGCACCCCGAGCCAGGCGAACGGGTATTCGCGGTGCCAGGTCCGCGCCGCCGGGATGGCGCCGCGGCTGGGGCCGTGGAACCCGTCGCACCCGGCGATCACCTCCGCCTCCAGCCGCTGCGGCCGTCCCTCACCGTCCACGAAGGTCACACACGGCCGGTCGGTCACGTCGTGCAGCGCGACGTCCGAAGCCTGGTAGAAAGCCTGACCACCGGCCTTCTCCCTGGCCTGCATCAGGTCCTTGGTGACCTCGGTCTGCCCGTACACCGACACCGAGCGCCCGGCCAGCCGCACGAAGTCGAGGTGGTGGCGCTCCCCCGGCCACTGGAGGTAGATGCCGCGGTGCTCCATCGACTCGGCGGCCAGCCGCTCGCCGACACCGGCCTGCTTGAGCAGGTCGACCGTGGACGCCTCCAGGATGCCCGCCCGGATGCGGGCCGCCACGTACTCCGCGCTCTGCCGCTCGACGAGCACCGAGTCGATGCCTTCCAGGTGCAGCAGGTGGGACAGCAGCAGCCCGGCCGGACCGGCTCCGATGATCGCTACCCGGGTTCGCATCGCCATGGGCGAAGAATGGGCGGACGCGCCCGCCGCCGACTACGGCATTCTCATCCAGCGAGAGACCGGGACACCCCGCGTGCCGCCGCCCGCAACGCCGGGACCTGCATCCTGGCGTTGCGGTCGTTCGGCACGATCACCGACAGGGCCGCCACCACCTGCTCACCCGGCCCCCGCAGCGGCACCGCGATGCCCGCGGTCTCCGCGTCGATGAACCCGGGGCACAGCACGTACCCGTCCCGCCGGACCGCCGCCAGCAACCGCCGCAGCCGCACCGGATCGGTGACCGTGACCGGGGTGTTCCCGGTCCGGGGCCGCAACGGCCCGGCCAGCACCTCCTCCTGGACCTCGGCGGGTGCGTGGGCGAGCAGCACCAGCCCGGAGGAGGACACGTGCAGCGGCAGCCGCCCGGCCACCCTGGTGATGTTGATGACCGCGCCCGGCGCCGAAAGCCGTTCCACGAACAGCACCTCGTGCCCCTGCCGCACGCCGAGCTGGGTGTGGTGGCCGACCACGGCGTGCAGGTCCTCCATGAACGGCATCGCGGCCTCACGCAGCCCGAGCGTCGGCGAAGCCCGCGACGCCAGCTCCCACAGCCGGACGCCGATGCGGACCCGCCGGTCCTCGTCGCGTTCGAGCCAGCCGTGCCTGCTCAGCTCCTCGATCAGCCGGGAGGCGGTGGCCACGTGCAGTCCGGCGCGGCGGGCGACGTCGGACACCCGCAGCGCGGGCGTCTCCGACCCGAAGGTCTCGACGATCCGCACCACCCGGGAAACCACGGACTCACCTTGCCCCACCCCCGGCATTCTGCCCTACTCCGGCAGCTGCCCCACCCGGTCGACGATGCCCCGATCGAGCACCGCTTCCCCGTTGCTGCCGAGCAGCACGTGCGTCTTCTCGTCGAAGACGAAGGTGGTGGCCGCCCCGGCCCAGGTGATGCCGATGCCGGACCGGCCGGCGGCGTCCTCGGCGCCGGGCACCGCTTTCAGCCCCGGAACACCGGAGATCGCTTCGAGCAGCGCCGCGCGGGCGGCCGGCCGGGTGTAGACCTCCCCCAGCAGGTACACCGCGTCCTTGGCGAGCGCGTTCGTGTTGTCCTTCGCGTCCCCGGCGTTGCGGCGGAGCCACTCGAGCGCGGCTTCCGCCGTTTCCGGCAGGTCGGGGCGGAACGCCGGGTCCGGCACGCAGTCCTCGGTGCGGCCGGGCAGGACCTCGGCGCCCTTCACCACGGCGCGCTCGCCGTTCCGGCACCCGGGAGACGGCCAGGCCGGGCCGCCGGGGTTCCGGATCGAGCCGTCGTGGGTGCCGTCGATGGACAGCCACACCTCGCGGACCCCGTCCGGGCGCTGGGTCCGGGTGTAGGCGAACTGGTCCGGCCGGGGGTCCGCCGCCGGTTCGCTCCGCATCGCCGCGGCGGCTTCCCGCAGCACGAGCACCGGGTCGGCGTGGGCGGCGGGCGGGGCGACGACCTCACCGGGGGCGAGCGCGAGCACGCCGGTGGTGGCGGCGGCCAGGCCGACGGCGGTCGCCCCGGCCCACACCAGGCGGCGGGGGCGGCGGGGGCGGGTCTCGAAGGCGGCGGTCAGGCGGTCGCGGCCCGGCGCCAGTTCTCCGGCTGAAGCGAGTGTGGCCGGTCCGGCGAAGTCACGGACCGACTGCAGCTCATCCATGGTTGCTGATCCCCTCGAAGGTGCGGAGTTCCGGTTCGAGTGCGCCCCGGACCTTGCGGCGGGCGCGGTTGAGTCGTGAGCGGACGGTGCCGACCGGGATGGCCAGGGCCACGCCGACCTCCTCGTAGGTCAGCCCCTCCCACGCGATGAGCAGCAGCACGTCCCGGTCGCCGTCGGACAGGCCGGTCAGCGCGGTGGCCACGGCCGCCGACCTCGCCTGGGCGGTGACCTTGGCGGCGACGCGGTCGGCGGGCCCGTCCACCGGTTCGGCCGGGACGAGCGAGGCCCGCAGCCGGTACTCGCGCACCTCGTCACGGCGGTGCTGCCCGACCACCCTGGTGGCGATGCCGTAGAGCCACGGCCGCGCGTCGGGGCGTTCGCGGTCGTACCGGTGCCGCCTGCCGAAGGCGGCCAGGAACGTCTCGTTGAGCGCGTCCTCGGCGGCCTGGGCACCGATGCGGCGGGCCAGGTACCGCAGGATGTGCGCGGCGTGGCGGTCGTAGATCTCGGCGAAGCGGGCCGGTTCGGCCCACGAGCGCTCGATCACGACCACGTCGTCTTCTGAGCTCATGCCGGTTGTCCGCAGCACCGGCGAAAAGGGTTCACGCCCCACCGCTAGCACACGGTTAGGCGGGTCCGGGGACGGGTAGCCGGGCCAGATGAGCACCAAACCGCCCGATCCCGAACCGGACGCCACCGCCGACCTCGACGACCGCGGCGCGGTGCCGCAGGGCGGGACCCCGCCCGAATCCGGGCAGGTCTCCGGCCTGTCCCACCCGCAGCCGATGCCGTCGAAGGCGGTGCCGGTGGTCGCGCTGGTGTGCGTGGGCATCCTCACGCTGCTGGTCGCCGCCCTGCTGGTCGCGCTGGCGACCGGCTGGCTGAGCCTCTGACCCGGGCGCATGCAGACGTTCCTGCCGGTGCCGGGGTTCGCCGGATCCGCGCTCGTCCTGGACCGCAAACGGCTGGGCAAGCAGCGCGTGGAGACGCTGCAGGTGCTGCGGGCGCTGACCGTGCCGAACTACGGCTGGCGCCACCACCCCGCCGTGGCCATGTGGGCGGGGTACGAGGAGGCGCTGGTGCGGTACGGCCTCGACGTGTGCGCGGCCTGGTCCGCCACCGGGGGCGCCGACACCTGCGCGGTGAAACTGGTCACCGAGGCGGGGGTGCCCCGGGTGCGCACGCAAGCCGAACTCGAAGCCGCGCACGAACTGCCGCCGTGGCTGGGGGAGCCGGAGTTCCACCGCAGCCACCAGTCCGCGCTGGTGCGCAAGGACCCCGAGCACTACGGTCCGCTGTTCCCCGGTGTACCGGACGACCTGCCCTACGTCTGGCCCTCCTCGGACCGCCCGCGACGCCAGTTCAGCGGTGTCGCGGGCAGCGCGGACAAGCCTTGATCAGCGGTACAGCAAGCGGTGCAAACCACCGATGAGCCCCCGATAGGCACTCCCGCCGACACCGTGGTTCCTCGCCAACGCCGCCCGCGCCGCGTTCGCCCCCGGACCACCGTGCACCGCCCCACCCGGATGCGCCGACGCACCCGCCAGGTAGAGCCGGTCCACCGGCGTGTCCGCTCGCCCCAGCCCCGGCACCGGGCGCAGGAACAACTGCTGGTGCACCGCGGCCGTACCGGCGTTCGTCGAGCCCTCCACCAGGCTCGGGTTCTCGCGCTGCAGTTCGTCCGGCCCCTGGGTGTACCGGCCGCGGATCGCCGAGCGGAAGCCCGGGGCGTGCCGCTCCACCACCGACTCCACCCGGTCCGCGAAGCGGCGCAGCTCGTCCGCGGTCCACCGGCGGCCACGCGGCACGTGGGTGTACGCCCAGGCCGTCTCGGTGCCCGCGGGTGAGCGCGTCGGATCGGTGGTGGTCATCTGGCCGAGCAGCAGGAACGGGTGCTCCGGCACCCGCCCGGCGGCCAGGTCGCCGCTGTAGTCGGCCAGGCCGGTCATGTCGGCGCCGAGGTGCACGGTGCCCGCCCCGCGGACGTCCTCGGCGGTCCACGGGATCGGCTTCGACAACGCCCAGTCCACCTTGACCGTGGCGTCGTCCCAGACGAAGTTGTCCAGGTCCGCGCGCAGGCGCGGCGGCAGGTCACCGGGGTCGAGCAGGTCGCGGTAGAGCACCGGCGCCGGCACGGTCGCCAGCACCGCCCGCCGCGCGCGGGTGGTCTCGCCGGTGGCGTCGACCACCCCCCGGGCCGCCCCACCGGCGGTGAGCACCTTGGTGACCGGCCGATCGCAGAGGACCCGGCCCCCGCGCGCCTCCAGCCGGCGGAGGAGCGCGGTGCTCAGGCTGCCCGCGCCGCCCTCCGGCACCGGGAAGCCCTTGTCCTGGCCCAGCATGCCGAGCAGCCAGCCGAAGATGGCGCTGCCCGCCTGGCCGGGGCCGAGATCGGTGTGCAGCGCGTTGCCCGCCAGCAGCAGCTGACCGCCTTCGCCGGCGAACCGGCGGGTGCCGTAGGTCCGCACCGGCATGGTGGCCAGCCTGCCGAACCGCAGCAGGTCGGCCAGGCCCATGTGGCGGGCCAGCTTCAGCCCGGAGCGCACCGGCGGGAACGGGGTGAACAGGGCGTCGAGCAGGTGGTCGCGGATGCCGCGGAAGTTCTCGTACTCGCTCAGCCAGGCTTCGCCGTCGGCTTCGGCGAACTCGGCGACCGAGGCCGCGGTGCGGTGGGCATCCCGCGAGAGCAGCACCGTGCGGTCGTCGGGCAGCACGTGGGCCAGCACCTCGGGCGCGTGCCGCCAGCGGATGTCCAGCTCCAGCGACGCGAGCACCGGCGAGGCCGCGCCGAGCGGGTAGAAGGCGCTGAACAGGTCGTGCCGGAAGCCCGGCTCGATCAGCTCGGCGGTGCGGACCGCGCCACCCGGCTGGGCGGCGGCCTCCAGCACCAGCACCTCCCAGCCGGCGTCGGCCAGCAAGTTCGCCGCGACCAGGCCGTTCGGGCCCGCACCGATCACCACCGCGTCCGCCGTCATGCCCGGAGACCTACCCGGTGCGCTCATCCGCCAATCGTGTTTCCGGGCACCGCCGACCGGCAATCCGGGCGGATGCGCATCGTGGTGACGGGAGCGAGCGGCAACATCGGGACGGCGCTGCTGCGGGTGCTCGACGGCGACGAAGTGATCGGCCTCGCGCGCCGCCCGCCGGCGAACCCGCCGGTGCAGTGGGTGGCGGCCGATCTGGGGACCGCGTCGCAGGCGACGCTGCGGGAGGTGTTCAGCGGCGCCGACGCGGTGGTGCACCTGGCGTGGGCGATCTCCCCCGCCGCCGGTGACCCGCCGATGGCCAGGACGAACGAGAGCGGCACCAAGGCGGTGCTCGACGCGGTCGCCGCGACCGGGGTGCCCCGGCTGGTGGTCGCGTCCTCGATCGCCGCCTACCGCCCGGCACCGCGCTGGACCCGGGTGACGGAGGACTGGCCGATCGGCGGGATCGCCGCCAGCGCCTACAGCCAGAGCAAGGTCGTCCTCGAACGGCAGCTCGACGAGTTCGCCGCGGCGAATCCCGGGGTCCGGCTCACGCGCCTGCGCCCGTGCGGCGTGGTGCAGCGCGAGGCGGCCGGGGAGTTCGACCGCTGGCTGTTCAGCCCGCTGCTGCCGCTGGGGTTGCTCGGCCGGGTGCCGCTGCCGCTGTGGCGTGACCTGCGGCTGCAACTGGTGCACGCGGACGACGTCGCCGACGCCATCCGGCGCGTCCTGCGGCGCGACGCCGAGGGCGCGTTCAACCTCGCCGCGCCCGACGTGCTCGCCAGCGCCCGGCTGGCCACGCTGATCGGCGGACCGCGGGTGCCGGTGCCGCGCCGGGTGCTCGAAGTGGCCGCGAAGCTGTCCTGGCGCGGCGGGCTCCAGCCGCTGCACCCCGGGTGGCTCGAACTGGCCGATCGGGCCCCGCTCGCCGACACCTCCCGGGCCGAGGAGGTGCTGGCGTGGGAACCGCGGCACAGCGCCGCCGAAACCCTGTGCGAACTGCTCGACGGCTGGGCGGGCCGAGCCGGGAACGACAGCCCGCCGCTGGCGCCGCCGCGCTCCCGGCTCGGTGACCTGCGCCTCGGCCGGCCCAGCCGGCAGGCTTAATGCGCTTTCGCCCGGCCCACCGCGAGATCGCTCAGCCTGGACAGCGCTTCGGCGTTCCGGAGGCGGAGCAGCAGGGCCTGCACCGGGCCCGGCAGCAACCGGCCCGGCCCGGACAGCGCGCCCTCCTCCATGATCACCCGCGTCGACGAGGCCGACAGCGGTTCGAGCCGGAGGCGCACCCTGGCGGTGCCGAGCAGCCAGAGCCGAGCTTCGAGGTCGATCAGCCGATCGGGCACGCTTTCCCGCACCACGGTGGTGTCGTTGATGTGCACCGGCCACGCCCCGACGGAGTGGTGGATGCGGCTGCCCGGCTCGGGCCAGCCGGGATCGACGTCCCGGATGTGCGCGTTGCCCACCACCCAGGAGGAGTAGGACCAGCCATCGGCGAGCACCGCGTACACCGCGGGCGCGCTGACCGGTACTTCCAAGCTGACTTCGGACTTCAGGCTCGTCATGCCCCGCTGGATACCCAGCCGGGCGTCACCAACGCGTGTGAACCGCGCGGAAGGGGGAATGCCGTGGGCGTCGGCGAAAATTCCACGGGAGGAGAACCCCATGTCCCGCCCCCACCAGCACTCGGATTCCGGCGGCGTGGCCGTCCGGCGCACCCCGGTCCAGCTGGTCTCGATGGTCTACGGCGTGGTGTTCCTGCTGGTCGGCCTCCTCGGCTTCGTGCCGGGCGTGACCACCGGTTTCGACACGCTCACCTTCGCCGGGCACGAGTCGTCCGCGCTGCTGCTCGGCGTGTTCGCCGTGTCCGTGCTGCACAACCTCGTGCACGTGCTGTTCGGCGTGGCCGGGCTGATCATGGCGCGCACCCCGGCGGGGGCCCGCGCCTTCCTGCTCGGCGGCGGGGTGATCTACCTGGTGCTGTGGCTCTACGGCCTAGTCATCGACCACGGTTCCAGCGCCAACTTCGTGCCGGTCAACAGCGCGGACAACTGGCTGCACCTGGGCCTGGCGGTGACCATGATCGCCTTCGGCCTGGCACTGGGCCGCGGCCTCCGGCGCGCCTGATCACCCGGCGTCGCGGTTGTTCGCGATCGGTTCGTGCGGGTCGGTGTCCGGCTGGTCGATGCCGAAGCTGATGATCCGCTCGGGGTGGATGCGGATGACCGCGCCGTCGAGGTGCCCGTCCGGCTCGAAGCCGGTGATCGCTTCGGCGCGGCCCCGGATCGCCAGGCAGCGCACCCGCGGCGGGCCGGTGGACGGCCGGTCGTCGACGACGAAGGCGACCCGGCCGTTCGCCGCGATGTTGCGGAACTTCCGGCTCTTCGCCAGGTTCACCCCGCGCACCTCGATGGTGCGTTGAGCAAGGCGATTTCCGCTTCGGTGAACGACATGCCGTCAATCCGGCAACTTCAACCCCGGTTCAGGTCAAGTCAGCCCGTCCCGAGGCAGACGAACGGGCGGCGCATCGGGTCCACCGCCACCGCGTCGGCCAGGGCGACCGCCGGGCCGGCGCCACCGGCCAGCGCCCGGTGGTAGTCGTCCATCGCCGCCGCCGAAGCCTGGTCACCGACCTTGCTCAGCGGCGCGATCACCGTCTGGGAACCGCTGGCCAGCAGCGCGCTGGCGAAGCCGAGCGCTTCGTCACCGGGCCGGATGCGGTTGAGCGCCAGCTCGCACGCGGCCAGCACCACCTGCCGGGGTGGGCGCCGCAGCCCGGCCATCTCGTGCGCGAACATCGCGCCGTCGGCCAGTTCCAGCCGGGAGAACAACGCGTTGTCCGGCTCGTGCGCCCCGTGTGCGGCGATGTGCGCCAGTTTCGCGCCGTCCACCGCCGGCAGCACCGCGGTGGCCGTGGCTCCCGGGCCGGACAACTGCTTCGACGTGCGGTAGTGCGTGGCCAGCTTGTCGATCTCGGCGCGGGCGGCGGGCAGGCCGGGGCCGCGCACCAGCACCACCTTGCGCACGCGGTCGGCTTCGGCCAGTTCGGCGGACAGCCACGCGGTGGCCGACGGTGCCACCACGGTCGGCCGGTAGTGCAGGCTCGGCAGCACGCCCCACGGCACCGCGTACAGCCCGCCGGTCGGCACGATCACCAGGTCGCGGTCGCCGGTCAGCGCCAGCAGCGGGCGCACCAGCTGCGCGTCGAGGAGTTCGGCCTGCCGCCGCGCCGAGGTCATGATCACCTCGACCAGCGGCGCCGGGGTGTGGTCGGGGGCCACCGCGTTCAGGTCGACGTTGAGCATGCGCGCGCTTTCCGCCGCCTGCCGCGCCGAGCCGAGGCGGACGATCCGCGCGCTGCCGCCGACCACGACCACCGCGACCAGTTCGTCGGCCGAGGCCGCGAAGCTGATCAGCGCCCGGTCGCCGAGCCGCGTGGCCACTTCGTCCATTTTGGCCACCGGCCGGGGCCTGCCCCAACGACCGGTGTGCCACCCCATCCGGTGCGCCTCGCGCAGCAGTTCCGCGCGGCGCGCCTTGGCCGCGGCGGTCGGGTGCCCGTCGTGCAGCGCCTGGTGGATGGACTGGGTCAGGCCGCGGATCTCGGCGAGGCAGTCGGCCAGTTCGGGGTCCTCGGCCTTGGCGAGCGGTTCGTACCGGTAGGTCTGCGCCCGCGTGCGCTCGAGCCAGTCGAACAGCCGTCGCGGGTGCTCGCCGCCGAGCACCAGGCGCACCGCCAGCTCACCGAGTTCACGACCGTGCAGCGCGGTCCCGGAAACCAGTTCCAGCCCGCCCATCCGGTTGCGGACGCGGTCCAGTTCGGCCAGCCCGGCGCGGATCTCCCCCAGCGCCGCACGCCGGTCGCCCCCGGCGACGGCGAGTTCGGCCCGGCACAGCCGGCGCAGCATCCGGTGGTCGATCGGGGTGAGCTGCCCCGGCCGCGGCACCTCGGCCAGCAGTGCTTCGGCGCGCTCGAGATTGCCCCGCCGGACCTCCAGGCGCACGGTGAGCATGGTGGCCACCGCGGCCTGCCCGGCCAGCCTCGGCACGGTCATCGACCGGGCGTGCCGCAGCGCGCGGGCGGGCAGGGCGGCCGGGATCTCCCCGGTGCGCAGGGCGTCCGCGGTGTCCGCGCGCAGGCCGATGATGACCGCGTTGGCGACGCAGGTCTGGCAGCCCCACCGGCGCATCCGCCGCCACGCCGATTCCGCCAGCCCGCGGGCCAGGTCGAGGTCACCGGACATCAGCGCCGCTTCCGCGCGGAACAGTTCGGCTTGAGCCAGTTCCCTGGTGTTGCCCTGTTCCTGGCGCAGTCGTGGCAGCACCTCGTCGAGGTGCCTGGCCGCCTCGTCGGACAACCCGGCGGTGAGCAGCGCTTGCGCCTGCTCGTGCCGGAGCAGCGGTGGCACTTCCACGTCGAGTGCTCGATAAGCCCGTTCGCTTTCTTCGTAGCAGCGGAGCGCGGCGGGCACGTTGCCGGTGCGCCGTTCCAGCGTGCCGAGGTGACGGCGGATTTCGGCCGCCGATACCCGCAGCTCGTACTTCTCGGCCAGCTTGATGCCGCGGGTCAGGTCCTCCCGCGCACGCTTCACCCGGCCGAGCCGGATGCAGGCCAGCCCGCGGGTGGCCAAGGTGTTCAGCAGGGATTCGACCACCGGCACCGGATCCGCCGCGGCGGCGAGGCGTTCTTCGCGGTACGCCAGCGCCTCGTCGAAGCACTCGATGCTCTCTTCGTTGCGGCCACCGCCCATCAGCAGCAGGCCGCGGTTGTGGTTGACCGGCGCGGTCAGCTCGGCGCGCACCGCCGGATCGGCGAACCGGGCGATCACCAGGCGCACGTCGGCGAGCCTGGCCAGTCCGTCGTCGAGACCGCTGGTCTCCGCCTCGGCGAAGGCCAGCGTGGTCAGCAGCCGGATCCGGGTGCGCAGCCAGTCGTCCTGCTGCCCGGGCGGGACCGGGTGGATCGAGTCCAGCAGCCGGATCCCGCGGCGCAGCAGCCGGGTGGCTTCGTGCTGGCGCTGGGCGCACGAGGCGTCCACCCCGCTCTGGTGGAGCTCCCGTGCCCTGCGGATCACGTCGATCGGGCGCTGCTCGATTACCGGCACCCTTCTATGACAACACAGAACGTAGCCAAAAAGTCAGCCCGCCCAGCCGGATGGCGGCGGGCGGGCTGAAGATCACCGGTTGACCGGTGCGAAGGACTCAGCTCACGGCGCGGGCGGCGGCGACTGCGGGCAGCCGCCCGCGCAGTCCGTGGTCGCCTCGTGCGTGTGCCCCTCGTACCGGTCCTCCGGCTTCTCGACCGGCGTTTCCTGCACCGGAGCGGTCTCGGTCGTGGTCATGACGATCTCCTCCCCTACGATCTTCGTTACACCAACCGGGCGACCCAGTTCGGCCCGATTTCCCGGGCCGGTAGCTCTGTGTCCCCCATTCGCCGGTTCCCTCTAACCGCGAACGGCCTAATGATGGCACAACGGACGAATGATCGGGAAAATTTTCCACGCACTGTCACCACCGACGCGCCTCACCTGCATCGATGCCGCCGTTCGGCCTACCGGCCAGTGGTAGCCGCCAAATCGGCACGTCCCCGAGGAAAACGACATTCCGGACACAACTTGCCGTGCCCGCCCGGCACTTCCGCTCGCGAACCGTCCACAAGCGACGATCAGTGCCCGCTGCCCGGGGTGGCCACCATCGGCTCGGCGTACCGGCTGCCCGCCGCCGCGCCGGTCCGGTGTCCTCAATCGGCACCCCCCGGGCCGAGCCGCGCGGGCCGGTGGACGCCGCTGTGGCCGCCAGCGCGCTACCGAAAATTTGTTATCGTTGGAAACGTGCGCGTCGACCAGGTGGTACCCACCCGTGACCGGATCCTCCGTGCCGCCGCGGAGCTGCTCCAGGAGGGCGGTCGCGACGCGGTGTCCACCAGGGCGGTGAGCGCGGCGGCCGGGGTCCAGGCGCCGGCGCTGTACCGGCTGTTCGGTGACAAGGACGGCCTGCTCGACGCGGTCGCGTCCTACGGCTTCGAGGAGTACCTGGGCCGCAAGCACGACCTCGGCCGGACCGGCGACCCGGTCGAGGACCTGCGCCGCGGCTGGGACCTGCACGTCCAGTTCGGTTTGGCGCGCCCGGAGTTCTACGCGCTGATGTACGGCGAAGCCAGGCGCGGCGGCCCGTCGCCCGCCGCGAAGGAGGCCGCCGCGTTGCTGCACGGCATCATCTCGCGGATCGCCGAGGCCGGGCGGTTGCGGATGAGCGTGGAACGCGCCGCGGAGCTGACGCACTCGACCGGCGTCGGGGTGGTGCTGTCGCTGATCGCCCAGCCCGCCGGCGCGCGCGATCCGGAGTTCGCCACCGTGGCCAGGGAAATGGTGCTCGGCACGATCACCACCGGCGAGTCCGCCCCCGCGCCGCCTGCGGGCCGGTCCGCCCGTGCGGTGGCGCTGCGGGCCGCGCTGACCGAGGACTCGCCGTTCAGCCCGGCCGAACGCGCCCTGTTCGGCGAGTGGCTGGACCGCCTCGCCGACGCCTGAGCGCGGCCAGCCACGGCAGCCAGCGCTCGTCCGGCCCCCGGCCCGGTTGCCAGCCGGAATGCGCGCACAGGTAAGCCACGGCCAGCCCGGTCTCGCGATCGGCGAAGGCCAGCCGGCCACCGGCCCCGGCGTGCCCGAACGAGGCCGGCCCGAGCATCGGTGACGCACTGCGCTCCAGTTCGAACCCGAGCGAAAACCGTTGCGGGTGCGGCATTTCCACCGGTGTCGGCAGCCCGTCGGTCTGAGGAGCGCACGCGCGGTCCAGAGTGCCCGGCCGCAGGAGTCCATTGAGGACGGCCGAGTACAGCTTCGCCAGCGAACGCGCGTTCCCGATCCCGTTGGCCGACGGGATTTCCGCGGCCCGTCCGGCACGGGTGGTCAGCAGTTCGGCGAGCGCGGTCCGGTTCGGCCCGATCGGGGCGACGCGGTGCTCCTGCGCCGGCGGCAATCCGATCCACAGGTCCAGCCCGAGCGGCCGGGCGATCTCCCGGTCGAAGAACCGGCCGACGCTTACCCCGGTGACCCGCCGGACCACTTCACCGGCCAGGTAGCCGAAGGTGGTCGAGTGGTAGGCGAACGCCGTGCCGGGCGGCCACGCCGGGGTCATCGCGGCCAGCGCCGTGGTGCAGCGGTCCCAGTCGAGCAGGTCCGGCCCGTCCAGGTCGAACACGGGCAGCCCGGCCCGGTGGGACAGCAGGTGCGAAACCGGCAGCTCGGCCCGGAATCCGGGCCAGTACCGCGAAACCGGGGCGGTCAGGTCCAGCTCACCGCGTTCGGCGAGCAGGTGCACGCAGAGCGCCACCAGCGCCTTGGTGCACGACATGGTGACCGCGATCCGATCGGCCGCCCACCCGTGCCACAGGTCGACCACGGCGGCCCCGCCGGAGTAGACGGCCAGCTGGGCGCCACCGCCGTGGTCCAGCGCGAACGCCTCGCGCACGTCCTCGAACCCCGGCGCGACCGTGCCGTGGATCATCGCAGCGCGGGCAGGCCGGCCATCAGGGCGCACAGCGCGCGTTCGAGCGTCGGCACGAACGGCGGGCACAACGCGGCCAGCGCCGGGTCCCGGGCGTACACCTCACGCAGCGTGGACGGCGGGTTCGCCGCCGGGTACAGCGCGCCGGCGAAGATCGTGCCCGCCGCCGCCACGTCGTAGCCCTCCGCCTCGGTCAGGCCGAGCCCGGTTCCCGCGATCGCCGCGGCGAGTTCGCCGAGCACGGCGTGCACCCGGTGCTTGAACCGGGCCGCCGCCTCGACCGAGACGTTGTGCTCGAGCGTGGTCGCGGAGTGCCCGAGCAGATCGCAGAACAGCGGCCGCTCCTGCAGCGTCTCGGCCACCGCGGTGGCCAGCTCCCCGGCCGAGCCCACCCCGGCCAGCCTGCCGGTCAGCGCCTCACCCCACTCGGTCCAGCACTCCGCGGCGAGTTCGAGGTAGATCTCCTCGCGGGTGCCGAAGTAGCGGACCACATTGGACTTGGCCAGGCACACCGCGGCGGCCACGTTGCCGAGGCTGACCTCGCGGACGCCCGATTCCATGGCGAGGCGGCGGGCGGCGGCGAGGATGGCCTCGCGCCGCTGCCGCTTCTGCTCCGGCCGCCTGGCCCGGACGAATCCCTGTCCCATGTCGGCGCTCAGCATACGACCCCGGTTAAAAGAACGCCGTCCTCTTGTTAAGAGACCGTCGTTCCGTTAACCTCGGCGGCACCGGACGACACAGGAGGACCAGTGACCGAGCTGCGTTTGCGGGTCAACGGAGCCACCACGGTGCTCAGCCTTCCGCCGCAGGTCAGCCTGCTGGACGCGTTGCGCGAGCACCTCGGGCTCACCGGCACGAAGAAGGGCTGCGACCAGGGCGCCTGCGGGGCGTGCACGGTGCTCGCGGACGGGGTGCGGATCAACTCGTGCCTCGCGCTGGCGGTGCAGTACGAGGACGCGGAGATCACCACCGTCGAGGGCCTCGACCACCCGCTGCAGACCGCGTTCGTCCGCCACGACGGGCTGCAGTGCGGTTACTGCACCCCCGGTCAGCTCTGCTCGGCGGTCGGCCTGCTCGCCGAGTCGAAGGGCGAGGAGCTGACCGACGCCGAGATCCGCGAGCGGATGAGCGGCAACCTGTGCCGCTGCGGGGCCTACAACGGCATCGTGGACGCCATCCGCGAGGTGGCGGCCCGATGAGGACGTTCGCCTACCACCGCGCCACCGACGTGCCCACCGCGCTGCGGGCGATCGCCGGTGAGCCGAACGCCAAGTTCCTCGGCGGCGGCACGAACCTGGTCGACCTGATGCGGGCCGCGGTCGAGCAGCCGGACACCGTGGTCGACATCAGCCGGTTGCCGCTGACCGAGGTGGCGGAACTGCCCGGCGGGGGTGTGCGCATCGGGGCGCTCGTGCGCAACAGCACGCTGGCCACGCACCCGCTGATCCGCTCGCGGTACCCGGTGCTCAGCCAGGCCGTGCTCGCCGGGGCGTCCGCGCAGCTGCGCAACATGGCCACCGTGGGCGGCAACCTGCTGCAGCGCACCCGCTGCCCGTACTTCTACGACCCGGCGTCGGCGTGCAACAAGCGCGAACCCGGCAGCGGCTGCGACGCGCTGGGCGGGCACAACCGGGGCCACGCGATCCTGGGCACCAGCGGGTCGTGCATCGCCACGCACCCGTCCGACCTGTGCGTGGCGCTCGCCGCGCTCGACGCGGAAGTCGAGGTGGAGAGCCTGCGCGGGCTCCGCCGCCTGCCGCTCACCGAATTCCACCGGCTGCCCGGCGAGACCCCGCAGGTGGAGACCGAGCTGGCGGCCGACGAGCTGATCACCGCGGTCGAACTGCCCGCGCTGCCGTTCGCCGCGCGGTCGAGCTACCGCAAGGTCCGCGACCGCGCCTCGTACGCGTTCGCGCTGGTCTCGGTCGCCGCCGCGCTGGAGGTCCGCGAGCACGAGGTGACCGCGGTCCGGCTGGCGCTCGGCGGGGTCGCCGGAAAACCGTGGCGTGCCCGTGAAGCCGAGCGCGTGCTGCTCGGCGCACCGGCCACCGAGCAGTCCTTCGCCGAAGCCGCGGCAGCCGAACTGGCCGGCGCCACCGGCCGGGAGCACAACTCCTTCAAGATCGAACTCGCCCGCCGCACGCTCACCGCGACGCTGCGGCACCTGCTCACGAACGGGAGCGCGGCATGACCCAGGTGCAGGATCCCCCGCGGACCGGGGCCGTCGGCCGCCCGCTCGACCGGGTCGACGGCACCGCGAAGACCACCGGCGAGGCGCGCTTCGCCGCGGAGTTCCCGTATCCCCGCCTGGCCCACGCGGTCATGGTGCACGCGACGATCGCCCGCGGCCGGATCACCGCCATCGACACCGCGGCCGCGCTCGCCGTGCCCGGGGTGCTGACCGTGCTCACCCACGAGAACGCGCCGCGGATGAAGAAGCCGCCGAAGCCGAACCCGGTCAACCTGAGCACGCTGGCCTCCGGCACCAGGGTCAACTACCTCAACACCGACGAGGTGTTCTGGAACGGCCAGCCGATCGCGGTGGTCGTGGCCGGCACGCTCGAAGCCGCCAGGGAAGCCGCCACGCTGGTGAAGGCCGGGTACACGGTGATGAAGTCCACTGTGGACTTCGAAGCCGAGTTGCCGAACGCCGAACCGCAGGCGAGCAACCTGATCATGCCCGGTGGCGCGAAGAAGGGTGACGCCGAGGCCGCGCTCGCGGCCGCACCGGTTTCGGTGGACCTGCGGTTCTCCACGCCGATGCACAACCACAACGCGATCGAGCCGCACGCCACCACCGCGCTGTGGGACGGCGACCGGCTGACCGTGCACGACGGCACGCAGAGCGTCGACTGGGTGCGGCGGCACCTCGCGCTGAAGTTCGGCGTGCCGGCGGCCGGGATCCGGGTGCTGGCCCCGTTCGTCGGCGGCGGCTTCGGCGGCAAGGGCTCGGTGTGGGCGGGCACCGTGCTGACCGTGCTGGCCGCCAGGGTGACCGGGCGGCCGGTGCGCATGCTGCTCAGCCGCGAAAGCGTCTACCGCACGGTCGGCGGGCGGACGCCGTCGCGGCAGCGGGTGGCGCTCGGCGCGGGCACCGACGGGCGGTTCACCGCGTTGATCCACACCAGCATCACGCAGATCGGCAGCGGTGGTGGCGGGCCGGAGCAGGTGACCTCGCAGTCACGGCACCTCTACGCCGCCGAGAACATCCTGCTGCGGCAGGAAAACGTCGAACTCGACGCGGTGCCCAACACGTTCATGCGGGCCCCCGGCGAGTCGATCGGCACCTTCGCGCTGGAGGCCGCGGTCGACGAACTGGCCCACCGGCTGGGCATGGACCCGGTGGAGCTGCGCCTGCGGAACGAGCCCTCGGTGAACCCGCTGGACGGCAAGCAGTTCTCGCACCGGCTGCACCGCGAGTGCCTCACCAGGGGGGCCGCCGAATTCGGCTGGGCGGAGCGCACCCCGGAACCGGGTTCGATGCGGGACGGCCGGTGGCTGGTCGGCTGGGGTGTGGCGGCGGCCTACCACCCGGCGGTGCAGTTCACCGCCAACGTGGCGGTGCGGCTGTCCGCCGACGGTACGGTGCTGGTGCGCTGCGGGTTCCACGAGATGGGCATGGGCGGGGCGACCGCGCAGGCGCAGATCGCCGCGGACGCGCTGGACGTGCCGGTCGAGGCGGTCCGCGTCGAATACGGGGACACCGACCTGCCCACCGGCCCGGCCGCCGGCGGCTCCATGCAGACCGCCAGCGTCGCGGCGGGCCTGCTCAAGGCGTGTGAGAAGCTGCGGCGGGAACTGGACGGCCTGGCGGAGGAGCACCCCGGTCTCTCCCCCGCTGAAACCGTTGCGGCCGCCGGGAAACCGCACGTGGAAGCCTCGGTGGGCGCCGAGTCCGGGCTGGGCGCGGTGGCCGGGCAGGTCCGCACCATGACCAGGTTCGTCCGGGACCGGCGGCGCTGGGTGAAGGCGGCGAGCGGGGCGCACTTCTGCGAGGTGCGGGTCGACCGGGACACCGGCGAGGTGCGGGTTTCGCGGTGGACCAGCGTGTTCGACGTGGGCCGGGTGATCAACGCGAAGACGGCGGCCAGCCAGCTCAAGGGCGGCATCGTGATGGGCCTCGGCATGGCCCTGTCGGAGGCGACCGTGGTCGACCCGCGCACCGGGCGGATCGTGAACCCGAGCCTGTCGGAGTACCACGTGCCGGTGCACGCCGACGTCCCGCCGATCGACGTGCACTACCTCGACGAACCCGATCCGACCATGCCGCTGGGCCTGATCGGCATCGGCGAGGTCAGCATCACCGGCGTGGCGGGCGCGGTCGCGAACGCCGTCCACCACGCCACCGGCAAACGCGTCCGCGACCTGCCCATCACCCCGGACAAACTGCTCCGAGAACTCCCAGCCGAATGATCTCGGAGTACGGTTGGTCACCGATGTGTTGAGCACGGCGCGGAGGAGAGCGGTGACCGGGGAAGGCACTTCGGCCGGGCCGTCGGTGTGGACGAAGCCGTTGCGGGCACTGGCCACGATGGTCGACGCCCAGGTGGTCGACCAGGTGCGCGAACGGCAGGCGGACGTTGTTCTGGCTGAGGCCGCGGACGGGTTCGTGCTGGCGGGGTGGGACCACCGCACGGAGTTCCTGCGGGAAGGGCCGGAGCTGTTCCGGATCGTGGAGTACAGCCGCGACCTCGTTCGCAGCACGATGCGCACCAATTCCCGGGACGTCGTCGAGGTTGTGGTGCTGGCCATGGTGGAGGCCGCACCCAGGAGACGGCCGCGTCCGGACCGGCAGGCAGCGCTCGTGCGCCCGCTCGGTGAACGCGGGACGAGGGCGGAGTTCGGCGCGGGGCAGTGGGTGGAGTCCACGGAGCCCGTCGAAGGACTGGTCAGGACGCTGGGTTACGACATTCGCGAGCAGGACCGGTCCGGGCCGCGATCGCACCACGTCGAAGACGTGTTGTTCGACGTCTACCCGGACCTTTTCGTGCCCCCGCCCGGCGTGGTGATGCTGGAGCCCCACCCCGGCCGAAGGCTGGTGACGCGGGACGGGACCACACCACTGGCATTGGTGGACCTGGTCCCGTGGTTCAGGCCCGTTCACCGGTCCCACGGCCCGTTCCTGCACTGGTTCAGCACGGTGGCCGACTTCGTGCGCTGGGCTGTGGACGGGGTGGCCACCGTGCGCTTCACCCCGGACGTCGACGGGTGGGATCCCGTCGACCGCCTCCTGCTGGCCACCGAGCTGATGGGTTTCGCGCTGCGCCACTTCACCGACAGCATGTTGGTCGACAACCAGGCGCGCGGGCCTTGGACGACGCTGGCGCTGCGGTTCGAGTCGCTCGACCCGCTCGTCTGGCGGTGGTGCGCCCCGGGCACGGGAACGCCGCTTCCGCCCGGCCCCGACACCGACCGCGTGCTCGCCTCACCGGTGCGGGACTTCCGGCACGTGCCCGGCCGTCCTGAACTCCACGTCGACTTCCACCCCGAGCCCGTTCCCCGTGACGGCGCTCGCTGAACGGTGGGAGCGATGAAGGCCGGCTGAACCGCTCGGCCGAGGACGGGTGGTGCTGATCGTGGTGGTCAACCAGTCAAGCGCCGACCTCACCGTCGATGGCTTCGCGCAGGAAGTCGGCGTGGCCGTTGTGCCGGGCGTATTCGTGGATCAGGTGCAGCATCACCGTGCGCAGCGAAACGTCCTCGCCCCAGCGGGCGGCGTGCCCGGTCACGTCCAGCGATCCCGCTTCCCGCTCGATGCGGCGGGCGTGCTCGACCTCGGTCCGCCACGCCTCGAACGCCTCCTCACGGGTGGCGTTCGAGGCGTCGTAGGCGGCCTGGAAGTCGAAGTCGGGCGACCACACCAGCGGCAGGTCGGTCTCCTGGTTGATCACCCGCCGGAACCAGTTCCGCTCCACTTCGGCCAGGTGCCGGACCAGGCCGAGCAGCGAGAGCGTCGAAGGCGGGCTCGACTGCCGCCGCAGCTCCTCTGTGGACAGCCCGGCGCACTTCATCTCCAGTGTCGCGCGGTGGAAGTCCAAGTGGGCGCGCAGCGTTTCGCGCTCGGTCCCGCGCATCGGCGGGCTGATCCGTTCGGTCCCCATGGCCCGCATCCTACGGGGTGAGGTCGTACACGGTTTGCCCGCCGACGGTGGTGGCGGTGAAGTTCGCCTGCACCCACCCGGCGATCTCACTGCCGCCCCCACCGGGGCCGAAGCGCATCCCACCACCGCCTTCGCCGACGTAGTAGCCGATCCTGCCCTCCGCCACGTACTGCTGGAACTGCGCCGGCGTCGGCGCCGGGTCACCGCCGTTGAACCCGCCGATCGGCAGCACCGACTTCCCGGTGGCCAGCTGCAGCGGGGCGGCACCCCGCGTGCCGCTGCTCGCCGCGGCCCACTGCTCGGTGCTCGCCTCCAGCAACGCCGCCAGCTCCGCCGACGGGGCCTCGCCCTCCGGCATGCCCATGCCCGTCCCCAGCCCGGTCGACGGCCCGGACACCGGGATCGACCCGTTGTGCGGCACCGCCGCGGTGGCCACGGCGAACACCAGCGTGCCGGTCAGCCCGACGGCCACCGCCGCCACCGCCACCGCGCGCGCCACCCGCCGGAACTCTTGCACGCCGACGGCGATCGCGGTGGCCACCAGGATGCCGAGCACCAGCACGCTCCAGCGGATCGCCGGGTGCCAGGCGGAGATCCGGTCGAGCAGGATGTAGTCCCACACCGCGGTCACCGCGACCATCGCGGAGAGGAACAACCGCGGCGCCAGGTGCGCCCGGCCGCGCCACAGCTCCCGCCCGGCGATGGCGGCCAGCGCGGTGATCGCCGGGGCCAGCGCCACCGCGTAGTACGGGTGCACGGTGCCCTGCATGTAGCTGAACACCAGCGCGGTCACCACCAGCCAGCCACCCCATAGCACCAGCGCGGCCCGCGGGCGATCGGTGCGCGGGCGGCCGCGGGTGAACCACAGCCCGGCGAGCAGGCCGAGCAGCGCGGCGGGCAGCAGCCAGGAGATCTCGGTGCCGAAGCTGTCGCCGAACATGCGGCCGAGGCCGGTCTCCCCGCCGAAACCGACGTTGCCGCCACCGCCGCCGCCCATGCCGCCGCCGTTGCCCGAACCGCCGAAGATGCGGCCGAGACCGTTGTACCCCAGCGCCAGGTCGAGCACGGTGTTGTCGGCGGACCCGCCGATGTACGGCCGGGAGGCGGCAGGCCACAGGTCGGCGACCGCGATGTACCAGCCGGCCGAAACCACCACCGCGACCGCGGCGCCGAGCAGGTGCAGCAGCCGCCTGCCCAGCCCGGCCGGCGCGGCGATCAGGTACACCAGCCCGAACGCGGGCAGCACCAGGAACGCCTGCAGCATCTTGGCCAGGAAGCCGAACCCGATCGCCACCCCGGCGAAGGCCAGCCACTTCGGCGACGCCTGTTCCAGTGCCCGCACCACGCAGTAGGCGCCGAGCACCAGCAGGAAGGTCAGCAGCGCGTCCGGGTTGTTGAACCGGAACATCAGCGCCGCCACCGGGGTCACCGCGAGCGCGGCCCCCGCGAGCAGCCCGGCCACCGGCCCGGACCACCGGCGGACCGCCGCGTGGAGCAACGCCACCGAGCCGACGCCGAGCAGCGCCTGCGGCACCAGCATGCTCCAGCCGGAGAAGCCGAACACGCGTCCGGACAGGCCCATCAGCCACAGCGCGGCGGGTGGTTTGTCCACGGTGATCGTGTTGCCGGGGTCGAGCGAGCCGAAGAACCACGCCGTCCAGTCCATCGAACCGGCCTGCGCGGCCTCGGCGTAGAAGGCGTTCGCCCAGCCGGACGCCCCGAGGTTCCACAGGTAGAGCACGGCGGTGGCCAGCAGCAGCCCCCAGAAGGCGGGGCGGACCCAGCGGGCGGGCGCCGCGGTGTCCGATGTGGGCACCGCGGCGGCGGGAGCGGTCAGGGTGGCGGTCACTGGGACTCCGATCGGTTCCGGCGGGGGTTGAACACCCAGCCGCGCAGCAGCAGGAAGCGCAGCACGGTGGCGGTGAGGTTGGCCAGCACCAGCACGGCCAGCTCGATCGGCTGCGACGGGGTGGTGGCCGAGTGCAGCAGGGCCAGCGAACCGCTGGTCAGGCCGAGGCCGAGCAGGAACACCAGCATGCCTTCGAGGTGGTGCCGCCCGGCCCCGGCGGTCCCGCGCACGCCGAAGGTCAGCCTGCGGTTGGCCGCGGTGTTCGCCACCGCGGTCACCGCCAGCGCGGCGAAGTTCGCCGCCTGCGGGCCGACGCCACCACGCAGCAGCACGAACAGCAGCAGGTAGGCCAGGGTGCTGGCGACCCCGACCGCGGCGAACCGGACCAGCTGGCGGACCAGCCCGCCCGGCACCCCCGGTGCCTCCACCGGCGCCGGGGCGCGGTTGAGCTGGTCGCGCAGCCGGGTGATCGGCAGCGTGCCGGTGGCCAGCGCGCGGGCGAGCCTGGCGATGCCGCGCAGGTCGGCGAGCGCGGTGGCGACGAGGTCCACCCGGCTGTCGGGGTCGTCCACCCAGTCCACCGGGACCTCGTGGATGCGGGCGCCGGCGCGCTGGGCGAGCACCAGCAGTTCGGTGTCGAAGAACCAGCCGGTGTCGGCCACGTGCGGCAGCAGTTCGCGGGCCACGTCGGCGCGGATCGCCTTGAACCCGCACTGGGCGTCGGAGAACCGGGCCGACAGGGTGCCGCGCAGCAGCAGGTTGTAGCAACGCGAGATGATTTCGCGTTTCGCCCCGCGCACCACCCGGGCGCCGCGGGCCAGCCTGCTGCCGATCGCCACGTCGGAGTGGCCGGAGATGAGGGCGGCCACCAGCGGGGACAGGGCGGCCAGGTCGGTGGACAGGTCGACGTCGGTGTAGGCCAGCACCTGCGCGTCGGAGGCCAGCCACACGGTGTGCAGGGCGCGCCCGCGGCCCTTCTGCTCCAGGCGGACCGCGGTCACCTCGGCCAGTTCGCCCGCCAACTCCCCGGCGATCGCCCAGGTGCGGTCGGTGCTGGCGTTGTCGGCGATGGTGATCCGGAACCGGTACGGGAAGCGCAGGCTCAGGTACCGGTGCAGTTGCCGCACGCTCGGGCCGAGGTCGGTTTCTTCGTTGTAGACGGGCACCACGACGTCGAGCACCGGCGCCGGGCCGTCCGTCTCGACCGGCGCGCGCCGGGTGTCCGCGGGCAGAGTCGCTGTCATGCCGACCAAGCTGGGCCCGCGGGCTGGGTACTCCTTGTGCTGGCCCTGTGGACCCCCTGTGAGCCCGCCCGCCGCCCACCACCACCCTCAACCGAGCGCTACGCGCACTCCCCCAATGCCCGCCGCCCACCACCACCCTCAACGGAGCACTGCGCGCTCTGCTCCGAGGGTCCATAGCCACCCCCAAGCCCGGGCACAGCGGACACACAGGGAACCACCCGACCGTGGGACCGAATCGGAACCACGAGGAGTGAACCCAGATGACCGAGCCCGTCGATCCCCAGCCCGCCGAACCCACCCCGGAGTGGGGCGCACCGGCGCCCCGAGCGCGCTGGTCGGGCAAGAAGACCGCGGCCGCGGCAGCGGTCGCGGTCGGCATCGCGGCCACCGGCGGCGTCGCCGTCTACGCCGCCAGCGGCACTTCGGCCAGTGAGCAGGGCGGCCCCGGCGGCGGCATGATGATGGACGGCGGTGGCCCGGTGATCCGCCTGCCCGAGGGGCTGGCCTCCGCGCTGCACGGCGAGTACACCGTCTCCGACGGCAAGGGCGGTTACACCACCGAGGCGATGCAGGCCGGTGAGGTGACCGAGATCAGCGCCACGTCGGCCACGGTGAAGAGCGAGGACGGCTTCACGAAGACCTACACCATCGACGCCGGCACCACGTTCGGCCGCCAGGGCAGCGCCGCCGACATCACCGGCGGGGACACGGTCACCGTCACCGCGACCACCGGGGACGCGGCCACGGCGAAGACCATCTCGGAGCGGACCACGCAGCTGCCGGGCGGCAGGCCCCAGAACGGCCGGCAGCCACCGGGGAACTGAATCAGGCCACGGCACCCGATCGGCGAGGCGGGTTCGCGGACAGGCAAGCGGTGTCCGCGGGCTCGCGCAGCCGATCGAGGATCGCCGCACTGGACAGGCACTCGGCCAACGGTTCCCGGTCGATCTCGGTCCGCCAGGCGCGGAACATCATTTCCAGCGACGCGGCGCCTCGACTCTCGGTCATCGGGTACCTCTCCCAGCTCGGACGAAGCCGGGCGAGGATTACCCACTCCGGCGAGCGGCCAAACGCACGCCAGAGTGAGAGCTGGGTCACAGTTCGGCTTCGGCCGCCAGCGCCCGGTTCATCGCCTCGAACCGCGGCAGCGTGTCGGTCAGCAGTTCGCGGCGCAGCAGCGGCACCAGCACCCCGGTGAACCGCTCGCTGTGCTCGAGGCGCACCCGGCCGGGTCCGAGCGGTTCGAGGCAGAACCGGTGCTCGCCGGTGAACAAGCCGCCGCGGCCCGCCTTGCCGAGCCAGCGCAGCTCCCGGCCGGGGTCGGCGGCCAGCACGTCCGGGGTGAACACCCGCTCACCCTTCGGGCCCCGCATGGTCAGGCGCAGCACCGTGCCCACCTCCGCCTGCCCCTCGGCGGCGACGATGAACGGGTTCCACTCCGGGTACGCGGGCAGGTCGGTCAGCACCTGCCACACCCGGTCGGCGCTCGCGTCGATGTCGATCGAGGTGCGCAGCACCAGCGGGCGCACGTGGGTCCACAGCGCGTAACCGGTGAGGGTGCCGAGGCCGAGCAGGAGCGGCTTGCCCATGTTGCCTCCAGTGCCGTGAGCTGCGGCCGAGCATAGACCTACCATGTGGCGCATGGCGGGAACAGGCGGTTTGGGCGAGTTGGAACGCGCGGTGATGGACGTGCTGTGGGATCGCGGGGACGGCGCCGGGCCGGTGACGGTGCGTGCGGTCGCCGACGCCCTCGCCGAGCGCAACCCGGCCTACACCACCGTGATGACCGTGCTCGACCGGCTCGCGAAGAAGGGTTTCGTGCTCCGCGAGCGCGACGGCCGCGCCTGGGCCTACCGCCCGGCCGCCGGCCGCGACGCCTACGTCGCCCAGCTCATGCTCGACGCCCTCGAACTCACCGGCGACCGCGAAGCGGCACTGACCCACTTCGCCCGTTCGGTGAGCAATCCCGAGGCCGAAGCGCTCAGCCAGGCGCTGGACCGGCACCGGAAGTCCGGATGAGCGCGGTCGCGCACCTGGCCGTGACGCTGGTGCTCTGCCTGCTCACCGTGCCGCTGCTGCTGGGCGCGCGCTGGAGCAGCCAGAGCCCCGGCGCCGCCGTGGTGGCCTGGCAGCTGCTGCTGGCCACCGGGGTGCTGTGCGTGGTCGGCCTGCTCGCCGCGCTGGGCCTGGCGCCCTACGGCCGCCCGATGCTCCCGGCGCTGGGTGAGTTCACCGCCGAGCTGGCCACCGGCCTGCCGCGTGAACTGACCGCGGCGCACCTGGGCTGGCTGGCCGCCGCCGGGGTCACCGCGGTGCTGGTACCGGTCGTGGTGGTGGTGTCCACGGCGGGTGTGCTGCGGGTGCGGCGCCGCCAGCGCGACCTGCTGGCGCTGCTCGGGCGGGCGGACCCGGCCGCGCCGGGTGCCGTGGTGGTGGACCACCCGGCGCCGATGGCCTACTGCGTGCCGGGGCTGCGGCCGCGGATCGTGGTCAGCTCGGGCACGCTGGCCCTGCTGGACGCCGGGCAGCTGGCCGCGGTGCTCGGCCACGAGCGCGCGCACGCCCGCGAGCGGCACGACCTGGTGCTGGTGCCGTTCACCGCGTTGCGCCGGGTGCTGCCGAACTCGCGGTACGCCAGGGAGGTCTCCGCCGCCGTGGCGCTGCTGCTGGAGATGCGCGCCGACGACCGGGCGTGCCGGGCGCACACCCCGGGCTGCCTGCAGGCCGCGCTGCGGCGGTTCCACGAAGGCGGGTTCACCGCCCCCGCCGGCACGCTGGGGCTCGACGGGGACATCGCCGCCCGGCTGGACCGCATCGCCGAACCGCGGCGCCGGCGGCTGCTGCCCGCCCGCTGGTTCGCGCTGGCCGTGACCACGGCACTGGCGTCGACCCCGGTCAGCCTGTTCGTCTGGCCGGGCTGACCGCCGAAACCGGGTGTGCCGCACCCAGGAGAACCGCGTCCTGCCCAGCGGGCTCGAGCGGGCCCAGACTCGGGAACATGAACAGCAAAGCCAACAAGATCGTGTTGATCACCGGAGCGAGCAGCGGAATCGGGCACGCCGCGGCCCAGCGGCTGGCGGCCGAAGGGCACCAGGTGGTGCTGGGAGCCCGCCGAGCCGATCGGCTGGCCGACCTCGCCACGCGCATCCGCGAAGCCGGCGGATCAGCCGAATACCGGGAACTGGACGTCACCGACGCCGACGACTTCCGCGCCTTCGTCGCCTTCGCGCAGGAGCGGTTCGGCCGGATCGACGTGGTGGTGAACAACGCCGGCGTGATGCCGCTGTCCAACCTGGACGCCGGACTGGTCGGCGAGTGGGATCGCATGATCGACGTGAACATCCGCGGTGTGCTGCACGGCATCGCCGCGGCGTTGCCGCTGATGCGGGCGCAGGGGTACGGCCAGTTCGTCAACATCGCCTCGATCGGGGCGCACGAGGTGGTGCCGACCGCGGCCGTCTACTGCGCCACGAAGTACGCGGTGCGCGCGATTTCCGAGGGCCTGCGCCAGGAATCGGGCGGTGACGTGCGGGTGAGCGTGATCTCGCCGGGGGTCACCGAATCGGAGCTGGCTGACAGCATCACCGATCCGGAAGCGGCCGCGGGCATGCGCGAATACCGCAAGATCGCGCTACCGGCCTCCGCCATCGCCGACGCGATCGGCTTCGCCGTCGCACAACCGTCCGAAGTGGACGTCAACGAGATCGTGGTCCGACCGGCGGCGACCAGGTGAGAGAAAAGGGGCCGTGGCGGGCACCGGGCCCGCCACGGCCATGGGGTCACCCGCGGCGGCGGACGGCGTACTGGCGCGGCAGCACGACAGGGGTGGACCTGCCGCGGCCGGGGATCTTGCCCCCGGACCGCGCGGCGCGGCGCTCGCGCCGGTTCGCCGGCGCCGGAGTGACTTCGCTGGTTTGCTGGGCACGCATGAGGAAACCTCCTCGTCCTGGTGGAACGCACGGCACGGAGGCCGGAAAAGACGAGCCGCGAGGGCTACCCGGGAAACGGCACGCGCGGAAGCGGCGCGGCGAAGGGGGTGTCGGATCAGCTCACCCGGCCAAGTTAGCAAGCGCCGCGCGGGCCGCCAACTCATTTGACGCGATGGGTGCGGTTTGCTCGCGTGGGTCAGCGTCGCGGCGGGTCCCCGGACCGGACCGGCCACGAAGCTCCGCCGGCCGCGCCAGTGGGCGACCGATCATCGTGGTCGGTTCCCCGCCGCCTTCGCCCACGAGGTGCCCGCCCAGGCGGGTCAGCTGCGCCTGGGCCGCGGCCGGGTGCGCTCAGGAGGCCAGTTCGCCGGTGTCCTCGCCGGGCACCTCGAACTCGCACACCCGCACCCCGCGGCGGTAGACCACCACCGCCGACTCGGACCGCTCCCCCTCGGGCAGCACCAGCGCGGCGAACGTGCTCTCGCCGCCCATCCTGACGAACTCGTATTCGCGCACGATGCCCTCCTCGTTTCCCCTGCCACCCACTGTGACCAGCGGAACGACCCCGCGACAAGCGAATTTCCGGCAAAGACTTCCACCCGCCGACCATCCACCGGTAACCGCGGCGGGTACAGTCGGAAGTAGTTGAGGGCTTGTCGCACTCCGGTAGCCGAACCGGTTTCGTCTTCGGCGGAGACAACCGGCCCGGACGGGGCCGGGAACGGGAGCGCCGGCCATGCCGACCTCACTCGAACAACAGCACACCCTCGGCGACTACGCGGCGTTGTCGAAGCTGATCCGCAACGCCGGCCTGCTGGAGCGCCGTCGCGCTTACTACGCCGTCAAAATGGGCCTCACGCTGCTGGCGCTGGCCGGGGCGTGGGTGGCCTTCGCGCACATCGGCGACTCCTGGTGGCAGCTGTTCGTGGCCGCCTTCCTGGCGATCGTGTTCGCCCAGCTGGCCTTCATCGGCCACGACGCCGGGCACAAGCAGATCTTCCGCCGCGGCCGCCCGAACAACCTCGTCGGGCGCCTGCACGGCGGGCTGATCGGGATGAGCTACGGCTGGTGGAACAAGGGGCACAACCGCCACCACGCGAACCCGAACCACGAGCACGACGACCCCGACGTCAACATCGACGCCCTCGCCTTCACCGAGAACCAGGCGCGGCTGAAGACCGGCTTCCTGCGCTGGATGGCCAAGCACCAGGCGTACCTGTTCTTCCCGCTGCTCCTGCTGGAGGGCCTGAACCTGCACGTGGCCAGCGCGCGCGCCATCTGGACCGGCGAGGTCCGCTCGCGCAAGATCGACGGCGCACTGCTGGCGCTGCACTTCGCGGTCTACCTCACCGCGGTGTTCCTGGTGCTCTCCCCCGGTATCGCGGTGGTGTTCCTGGTGGTGCACCAGGGGCTGTGGGGCGTGTACATGGGCTGCTCGTTCGCGCCGAACCACAAGGGCATGCCGAACCCCACCGAGGAGGAGTCGCGGGACTTCCTGCGCAAGCAGGTGCTCACCTCGCGCAACGTCCGCGGCGGGTTCTGGGTGGACCTGGCCCTCGGCGGGCTGAACTACCAGATCGAGCACCACCTGTTCCCGCACATGCCGCGGCCGAACCTGCGCCGCGCGCAGCCGATCGTGCGGCAGTTCTGCCTGGACCGGGGCATCCCGTACGCCCAGTGCGGGCTGCTGCGGTCGTACCGGTACGTGCTGGAGCACCTGCACGAGGTCGGCGCCCCGCTGCGCGCCGCCCGCACCTGAGCGGTTTCTGACGGGGTGGGGTGGTAGGCAGGTCGGGTCAGCCCGCCACCGCACCCCTAGGATCGCCCCATGACCGCATCCGGACTCTCCGTGAGCGAACCCGCCGAGGTCCTGCGCCGGATCTTCGGCTACGACTCCTTCCGCGGCCAGCAGCAGGAGATCATCGAGCAGGTCACCGGCGGCGGCGACGCGCTGGTGCTGATGCCGACCGGTGGCGGCAAGTCGCTGTGCTACCAGATCCCGGCGCTGGTCCGCGACGGCGTCGGCGTGGTCATCTCGCCGCTGATCGCGCTGATGCAGGACCAGGTCGACGCGCTGCGGGCGCTCGGCGTGCGCGCGGGCTTCCTCAACTCCACCCAGGACTTCGAGGAACGCAGGCTGGTCGAGGCCGAGTTCGTCGCCGGTGAGCTGGACCTGCTCTACCTCGCCCCGGAGCGGCTGAAGGTCGAGTCCACGGTCAACCTGCTCAACCGCGGCAGGATCTCGCTGTTCGCCATCGACGAGGCGCACTGCGTCGCGCAGTGGGGCCACGACTTCCGGCCCGACTACCTGATGTTGTCGCAGCTGCACGAGCGCTGGCCGGACGTGCCGCGCATCGCGCTGACCGCCACCGCCACCGAGGCCACCCACCAGGAGATCGCCTCCCGGCTCAACCTCGGTGGCGCACGGCACTTCGTGGCCAGCTTCGACCGGCCGAACATCCAGTACCGGATCGTGCCGAAGAACGAGCCGAAGCGGCAGTTGCTGGAGCTGCTGCGCACCGAGCACAACGGTGACGCGGGCATCGTCTACTGCCTGTCCCGCAACTCGGTGGAGAAGACCGCGGAGTTCCTGTCCGCCAACGGTTTCCGCGCGGTGCCGTACCACGCCGGGCTGGACGCGCGCACGCGTGCCGAGAACCAGGCGCGGTTCCTGCGCGAGGAGGGGCTGATCGTGGTCGCCACGATCGCCTTCGGCATGGGCATCGACAAGCCGGACGTGCGCTTCGTCGCCCACCTCGACCTGCCGAAGTCCGTGGAGGGCTACTACCAGGAGACCGGGCGCGCCGGTCGTGACGGCCTGCCGTCCACCGCCTGGCTCGCCTACGGCCTGCAGGACGTGGTGCAGCAGCGCAAGATGATCGACACCTCCGAAGGCGACGACGCGCACCGTCGCCGCCTCGGCTCGCACCTCGACGCGATGCTGGCGCTGTGCGAGACGGTCGAATGCCGCCGGGTGCAGCTGCTCGCCTACTTCGGGCAGAAGAGCGATCCGTGCGGCAACTGCGACACCTGCCTGACCCCGCCGGAATCCTGGGACGGCACGGTGCCCGCGCAGAAGCTGCTGTCCACCGTGTACCGGTTGCAGCACGAGCGGCGCCAGAAGTTCGGTGCCGGGCAGCTGATCGACATCCTGCTCGGCCGCAAGACGGCGAAGGTCATCCAGCACGACCACGATTCGCTGACCGTGTTCGGCATCGGCACCGAACTGGCCGAGGCCGAATGGCGCGGCGTGGTGCGGCAGCTGCTGGCGCAACGCCTGCTCGCCGTCGAAGGTGACTACGGCACGCTGGTCCTGACCGAGGAAAGCGGCGAGGTGCTCGGCCGCCGCCGAGAGGTGCGGTTGCGCCGGGAGCCGGAACGCGTGGCCAAGGCGGCGAAGGTGGCCAAGGCCAAACGGGAACAGGCCGACCTGCCCGCCGAGGCGAAGCCGCTGTTCGACCTGCTGCGCTCGTGGCGTGCCGCTACCGCGAAGGAACAGGGCGTCCCCGCCTACGTCATCTTCCACGACAAGACCCTGCAGGAAATCGCCACCCGGAAACCGACTTCTCTGGAGGAGTTGGGCCAGGTGAGCGGTGTCGGGGAGAACAAACTCGCCAAATACGGCGAGCAAATCCTGGAAGCCCTCCAAACGGCTTGACGCGACAAGCCGCCGACCAACCACACGAGTCTGCCGCGTGACCACGTGTTCAACCGTGGCCACTCGCCACGGCCACCGGAAGGTGGTCAGTCCTCCTGGCCGGTCCGCACATCGGCGCCCGGGGACGGCGGCCCGTAACTGAAGGCCCGCACACGATAGGTCGCCGTCTTCTCCTCGGGCAGGGTGATCAGGCCCGCCGAGGTGACGTTCGGGTCGAGTACGGCGGCCACCCGGTAGTCGCCGGTGGTCCGCAGTTCCAGCAGGTAGCCCTCCTCGTCGGTGGCGTGGTCGGTCCAGGTGAACTGGATGCCGTTGGCGTGCCGCACGATGGCCCGGAAATCAGTGGGCGCGGCGTCACGCACGGAACGCTGCGTGACGCCGTCCTGCGGAGTGCTCACCGGGTTGGCCCAGTCGTGGTTCAGCGCCTGAGCCGCTTCGTCGAACTCACCGGGCGGCAGCACCACCTCGACGGAATCCGACACCGGCCCGGCATAGGACCGCAGGCGGTAGAAGAAGTGGGTGTGCGGAATGAGGTCCGGGTGGGTGTACCGGGTCTGCCCCGGCGGCATGAACTGCAGCACGGTGAACGGACCGCCGGGTTCGGTGGCGAACTCCAGCACCCGGCCCGCGGCACCGGGTTCGGCAGCCGGCCAGTCGAGCACCACGTCGTTGGTGCCGTCCAGCGTGGCCCGTAAACCAGGCGCGCAACCGGCGAGCAGCAACACGGACAGCAGCAGAACAGCTTTGCGCATGAGCAGTCCTCAGCGGGAGGGGCCGCCCCGGCGCCGGGCCGGGACGGCGGTGGACCGGATCACCTGCGCCAGAACTTGATCCCGCTCCAGACCACGGTCGCCGGACCGGCGCCGCTGTTGGTCCGGTAGGCGCCGAACTTGTCGTAGAAGCTGCCGCCGGGGCTGGACACGGTGTGCTTCAGCGACCCGTTGAGGTAAGTCCTGTGGTTGTTCCCCGGCTGGTGGACGGTGTTGACCCGGACCGTGGTGCCCACCGTCGCGCCGGTGGCCACGGTGTCGCCGCCGTGCACGGCGTAGAGCCGGCCACCGCGTTCCACCGCCAGCATGAAGAACGGCCCGGACGGGTCCTGGAAGGTCTGCTTCAGGCTGATCCGGGTGCCACCGAGGCTGCTGATCCGGAAGCTGCCCTCGAACTGGCGGGTGCCGCCGGTGTAGGTGGCGTAGCGGCGTTCGGCCCGCTGGTCACCGCTGCCGGTGGCGCAGGTGAGCGTGAACGTCAGGCCGCTGATCTGACCGCAGCCGCGTTCCTGCTCGTTGAACGAGGGCGAGTACGAGGTCCAGCCGCCGCCGTCGACCTGGGCACTGGCTGCGGGGGCGAGCAGGGTGGACCAGAGCGCGCACAGGATCGCGACGCCCGCCAGGGCGCGTTTTCTCGACATCTCCGACCTTCCATTTCGAACGGGGCGGCGGTTCGGTGGATGTCTGGCGGCCCGGTCAGCGTAACCGAATAAATCGGGGGCGTCACCGCCCGGCGATCGCTAGGTTCGGCAGACATGAACGCGGCGGACACCCACCTGGAAACCGAGCGCCTGGGCCTGCGGCCGATCACCCCGGCCGACGCCGGTCTGATCGTCGACCTGGATTCCGACCCGGCGGTGATGCGTTACCTCACCGGCGGCGCGCCGACCTCGCGCGAGCGAGCGGAGCACGAAGTCCTGCCGCGGATGCTGGAGTACGCGCGACGCTTCCCCGGCTACGGTTTCTTCGCCGCGCACGAGAAGGCGACCGGCGCCTTCGCCGGCTGGTTCCACCTCCGCCCCGACTTCGACGGCCCGGCCGACGAGCCGGAGCTGGGTTACCGCCTGCGCCGGGCCGCCTGGGGCAGGGGGTATGCCACCGAGGGCGCGCTCGCCCTGGTCGAAAAGGCGTTCACCGAACTCGGCGCGAAGCGCGTCTTCGCGGTCACGATGGCGGTCAACACCGGCTCCCGGCGGGTGCTGGAGAAGGCCGGGCTGCGTCACGTGCGCACGTTCTTCGGCGACTGGCCCGAGCCGATCGACGGTTCGGAACACGGTGAGGTCGAATACTCGCTGGACCGGTCCGAATGGCGGAAATAGGCCCCGGCACCCCGGACAGCCGCGGTGCCGTCCGCTACCTCTGGTGGCTGGTGCGCAGCCAGCCGTGGCGGGCGGTGCGCGGCTCGCTCTACGGCAGCGTGTGGATGGTCAGCACGATGCTGCCGCCCTACCTCAGCTCGCGGGCCATCGACAACGGCCTGCGCACCGGCGACTTCGCCACGCTGGCCGCCTGGACCGCGGCGGTGCTGGCGGCCGCGCTGTTCAACGCGCTGGTCGGCCTGCTGCGGCACCGCACGATGACCTTCGTCCGGGTCGACGCCGCGTTGCGCACCGTGCGGGTGGTGGCCCGGCACGTGACCCGGCTCGGCGCGACGCTGCCCAGCCGGGTGTCCGCCGGCGAGGTGGCGCACATCGGCGCGGCCGACATCAGCACCATCTCCACCAGCCTGACGGTGGTCGGCCCCGGGGTGGGGGCGTTGTTCGCCTTCGCCGCGGTGACCGTGCTGCTGCTGGAGGTGTCGCCGTTGCTGGCGCTGGTGGTGCTGATCGGCGTGCCCGCGCTGGCGGTCACCATCGTGCCCCTGCTCAAGCGGCTGCAGCGCAGCGAGGCCGAGTACCGCGAGCGGCAGGGTGAGCTGACCGCGCAGGTCGGTGACATCGTCGGCGGGCTGCGGGTGCTGCGCGGCATCGGCGGCAGCGAGCAGTTCTCCCGCCGGTTCCACGACTCGTCGCGGCTGCTGCGGGAGGACGGGTACCGCGTCGGCGCGGTGACCAGCTGGGTCAAGGCGCTGACCACCGGCATGCCGGTGGTGTTCCTCGCCGTGGTCACCTGGCTGACCGCGCGGATGACCGCCGCCGGGGAGATCTCCATCGGGGAGATGGTCGCCGTCTACGGCTACGTGGCCGCGATGGTGATCCCGATGTTCTTCCTGATCGAGGGCAGCGACCAGGTGACCAGGGGGCTGGTCGCGGCGGGCCGGGTCACCGCGCTGCTGCGGATCGAGCCAGAGGACGCCGGCGGGTGGCGGCCGGGGCCGGACGGCCCGGCGGACCTGGCCGATCCGGAGTCCGGGCTGGTGGTGCCGCCCGGGGTGCTGCTGGCCGTGGTGTCCGCCACGCCCGCCGAGTCGGCCGCGGCGCTCGACCGGCTCGGCCGGTACACCCGATCGGCGGTGACCTGGGGTGAGGTGCCGCTGGCCGAGGTCCGGCTCGACGAGGTCCGCGACCGCATCCTGGTCGCGCGCAACGAGGAGCACCTGTTCGCCGGTTCGGTGCGCGAAGCCGTGGCCACCCGCCCGGAGCACGACGACGCGGCGCTCGCCGCGGCGGTCCACGCCGCGGCCGCCGAGGACGTGGTCGCCGGTCTGCCGGACGGCCTCGATTCACGCCTGGCGGCCCGCGGGGCCAACCTGTCCGGCGGGCAGCAGCAGCGGCTGCGGCTGGCCAGGGCGCTGCTGGCCGATCCGGAGGTGCTGCTGCTGGTCGAGCCGGCGTCCGCGGTGGACGCGCCGACCGAGGCCCTGATCGCCGCCCGGCTGCGGGAGTTCCGCGCCGGGCGGACCACCGTGGTGGCCACCACGTCGCCGTTGCAGGCGGGGCAGGCCGACCTGGTCGCCTTCCTGGCCGATGGCCGCGTCGCCGCCACCGGTACGCACGCGAGCCTGCTGAAGACCGAACCGCGGTACCGCGAGCTGGTCTACCGCGGTGCCGAAGAGGAGGTGGCGCGATGAGCCTGCCGGTGGCCACCGCACCCGAGGTCCGGCGGGCGACCTGGCGGCTGGTCCGCGCCGACCGCCGGGCGGTCCTGCTGGTGCTGCTGCTCAACGGGCTCGCCGCGCTGGCCGGGCTGGCCGCCCCGTGGCTGGTCGGCCGGATCGTGGACCGGGTCGGCGCGGGCACCGCCACGGTGTCCGCGGTGGACTGGATGGCGGCGGCCATCATCGGCTGCGCGGTGGCGCAGGTGCTGCTCACCCGGTTCGCCCGCAACGCCGGGCACCGCTTCGGCGAGCGGACGCTGGCGCGGCTGCGGGAGGAGTTCGTCGACGACACGCTGGCGCTGCCCGCGCCGGTGGTCGAGCGGACCGGCACCGGTGACCTGATGGCCAGGGGTGCCGCGGACGTGTCGACGGTGGGCGTCACCCTGCGCGACGCGGCGCCGACGCTGTTCATCTCCTCGGTGCAGCTGACCTTCGTCTTCGGCGCCCTCTTCCTGCTGGACCCGCTGTTCGGGCTGTGCTCGCTGGTCGGGTTGCCGCTGCTGGTGCTGATCAGCCGCTGGTACCTGCGGCGCGCCAGGACGGCGTACCTGCACGAGGGGCAAACGCTTTCGGAGATGTCCGACAGCCTGGTCGAAACCGCGGAAGGCGCCCGCACGGTCGAGGCGTTCGGGCTGGCGCGGCGCCAGGTCGAGGCGACGGACGCCCGGGTGCGCGTGGCGTACGCGGCGCGGGTGCGGACGCTGTTCCTGCGGTCGGTGCTGTACCCGGTGGTGGATCTGGTCTACGCGCTGCCCGCCGCGGTGATGCTGCTGGCCGGCGGTGTCTTCGTGGCGAACGACCTGGTCACCCTCGGCGCGGCGATCTCGGCGGTGCTCTACGCCTGGCAGCTGACCGAGCCGATGGACTTCCTGCTGGACTGGCTGGACCAGCTGCAGCGCAGCAGCGCGTCGTTCGCGCGGCTGAAGGGCGTCGGCAAGGCGGTGCCGGAGCGGGCACCCACCACCGAGGTCCCCGCCGACGACCGGCTGGTGGTCCGCGACGTGCGGTATTCGTACGGTCCGGGCGGGGATGTGCTGCACGGGGTCGACCTGACCGTGCGCCCCGGCGAACGGCTCGCGCTGGTCGGCCCGTCCGGGGCGGGGAAGTCCACTTTGGGCAGGCTGCTGGCCGGTCTGGCGGCGCCGGGTTCGGGTTCGGTGACCGTGGGCGGGGTGCCGGTGGCGGAGCTGGCGCCGGAGGTGCTGCGGGAGCGGGTGGTGCTGGTTTCCCAGGAGCACCACGTGTTCCTCGGCACCATCCGGGACAACCTGACCATCGCCGCCCCGGACGCCTCGGACGCGCGGCTGCTCGCCGCCCTCGACGTGGTCGACGCGGGCTGGGTGCGCTCGCTCCCGTCCGGTTTGGACACCCGGGACGCACGACTGGACGCGCCGCAGGCGCAGCAGCTGGCGCTGGCGCGGGTGGTGCTGGCGGACCCGCACACCGTCGTCCTGGACGAGGCCACGGCCCTGCTGGACCCGCGCACCGCGCGGAACGTGGAACGCTCGGTCGCCGCGGTGCTCGAGGGGCGCACGGTGGTGGCCATCGCCCACCGCCTCCACACCGCCCACGACGCCGACCGGATCGCCGTGGTGGCCGACGGCCGGATCACCGAACTGGGCACCCACCACACCCTGGTCGACGCCGGTGGCCCCTACTCCACCCTCTGGCACTCCTGGCACGGCGACGCCCCTTGACCCGCTCTGGCTCACCTCCCTGCCCACCGGCAGCCGGGCACCATCACTTACCTCACCGGAGGCCGGGCACAACCCAACCACCCACCCACCCAACCTGCGACCGGACACGTGAAGCGACCACGGGAGCCACCCCACCAGAGGCCGGGCACGTAAGGCGACCACACCCACCCACCCGCCGACCGGCAGCCGGACACGGGAAGCGGCCACAACCACCCACCGCCAACCGGCAGCCGGGCACGGGAAGCGGCCCCGAGCACCCAGTCCCCCCGCCCCACCCCGGTCCACAGCCAGGAACACGGCGGGGAAGCGTTTGTCAAGGCATCTTTCCCGCCTTGACAAACGCTTCCCCGCCGTAGTCACACTGAAAAGCCGGGGTGGTCACTCCATCAGGACCTCGATCCCGCTCGCCGCGCTCGCTGCCCGGTGTCCCGCCAGCTCAGCCGTCTCCCCCTGCACCAGTACCAACCCCGTACACCCCCGCTGGTCACCCACGAACTCCAGCACATCCCCCACAGCAGCCGTCGGGTACCACTCCGGCTCACCCGGGTACTCCCCCAGCGTCTCCAGCCCACCCCACCCGGCCAACCGCCCCGGCCGGTCGGGGTAGACCAAGCTGAACGCCACCCCCGGCCCCCCGGGCAGCACCGCGTCCAGCAACGAAGGCCGCACGCCCAGCGCCATCTCGATCATCGCGGAATAGACGTTCGTGCCCAGTGATCGGCACAGCGCCTCGCCGACCAGGGCACCCCCGATGCGCGCGTTCACCTCGACCAGCTCCGGCCCGCCCACGCCCCAGACGAACTCGACGTGCCCGAACCCCCTCGTGTGCCCGGTGACCGCGAGCACCTCGCAAACCCAATCCCGCAGCAGATCCGTGTCCTTGTCCCCGAAAGCGACCGGGAACGCCGCCGACTCCTCCCGGAACCGGTGGACCGGCGACAGCGAACGGCTCGACACACCCAGCAGCCGCGTCTCCCCAGCCCACGTCAGCGTCTCCGCGCTGTAAACCGGCCCCGCCAGGAACGGTTCCGCGATCAACCGCCCCTTCAGCGGACCAGCCGCCGCCAGCACCGCCCGCAGTTCAGCAGCCGAACGCACCAAAGACACGTCCCGCGAAGACGTCCCCGCCGAATCCTTCACCACCAGCGGAAAACCCGCCAGCTCCGGTACCGCGTCCACGGCGGTGCCCCGGCTCAGCCCGCGGGCGTGCAGCAACTGCCGCACCCGTGCCTTGTCCCGCAACGTGCGCACCGCCTCCACCGGCGGACCGGCCAGACCGAAATCGGCGGCCAGCTGAGCACCCGCGACGGCCCACGTGTCGGTCGAGCCGATCAACCCCGCCAAGTCGGGCACCGCCGCCAGCGCACTGGTGCAAGCGTTTGCGTCGAACGTGTCCACGTCCACCACGCCCACGTCGATCCGGCTCAGCTCATACCGGTAGATCGACCGGTCACCGGTGAGCAACACCAGCCGCTGCCCGGCCGCGGCCGCCGCGTCGGCGAGCCGCCCCAGGCCGAACGACAGCGCCTCCAGCAACACGATGGTCATCCGTGCCCCCGCCGTGCCCAGTCCATCGTGGACCACGGCAGCGCCAGCTCGGCGGGCGAAGCCACCTCCAGCGGGAACAGCAGCTCCGGGTCCAGCGCCTCCTGGTGCCGCGAAAACACCTTGTCGACATACCGGTGCCCGGTGTCCGCGCCGATCACCAGGAACAACCGCCCCGGGTCGGCCCGCGCCTCCCACCGCGCCGCCAGGTACGCCGCCCCCGTGGACAACCCGGCGAACACCGCGTGCGAGCGCAGCAAGCCGACCGCACCCGCCATCGCGTACCGGAAGTCCACCCAGTGCAGCCGGTCGTACAACCGGTGCCGCACGTTGCCGAACGGGATGGCGCTGCCGATCCCGGCGATGATGGCCTCCGGATCGGACAACCGCTCGCTGCCGAACGTCACGCTCCCGAACGGCTGGATCCCGGTCAGCCGCACGTCCGGATCACGCCGCCGCAACACCTCGACCAGCCCGCCGGTGGACGCACCGGTGCCGACCGCGCCGACCACGGTCAGCGGCCCGGCGGGCAGCGAGCGCGTGGCGATCTCGGCCAGTTCGGCGTACCCGGCGTAGTGCACTTCGTCGTGGTACTGCCGCATCCAGTGCATACCGGGCCGTTCGGCGAGCAGTTCGCGCACCCGGCGCACCCGGCGTTCCTGGTCCAGTTGCAGGCTCGCCGACGGCGGCATCTGGTCCACCGTCGCCCCGAGCACCTCCAGCTGCGCGCGGATCGTGGCGTCCACGGTGGTCGACGCGACGATGTGGCAGTGCAGGCCGTAGCGGTGGCAGGCCATCGCCAGCGCGAGCGCGTAGATGCCGCTGGAGGAGTCGATCAGCGTCTGCCCCGGCCGCACCAGGCCGCTGTCCAGCAGGGACCGGACGGCACCGAGCGCGGCGTAGACCTTCATCGTCTCGAAGCGGGCCAGCACCAGGTTCGGGCCGAGGCGGATCAGGCTCGGGTCCTTGATCGCGTCGGTGATGTGCTCGTGCACCCCGGCCAGCACCGGGGTTTCCGGCACGCGCGTCATCGGCCGACCGAGCGCAGGTAGCGGGCCAGGTTCTCGGCCCCGGCGATGTTGCGCGGCCCGCTGACCAGTTCGCCGATCGACATCACGTGGAACCGGTTCTCCCGCACCGCCGGCGAGTTCTTCAAGCCCTCGAAGGACTTCACGAAGTCGATCTTCGCCTGGGCCGGTTGGTCGCCGTAGTCGACCACGACGATCACCTCGGGCTGGGCCCGCACCACCGGTTCCCAGCCGACCGAGCCCCAGCCGTCGGCCAGTTCCCCGAACACGTTGCGCCCGCCCGCCGCGGCGATGAGGTCGGTGGGCGCGGCGTGCTTGCCCGCGGTGTACGGCTGGTCGGTGCCCGAGTCGTAGACGAAGACCCTGGCCGGTTCCACCCCGGCGGGCACCCCCCGGCGGACCGCGTCGAGCCTGCCGCGCAACTGCCGGACCAGTTCGCCGGCCCGCGGTTCGACGTGGAAGATCTTGCCGAGGTTCTCCAGGTCGGCGAACAGCGCTTCGAGCGGGGAGACGTCGGCTCTGGCGGCACCGTAGTCCCAGCAGGTCTCGGTGTGCAGGTAGCTCCGGATGCCGAGCTGGCCGAGCAGGTCCGGGGTGATGCCGCGTTCCTCGCTGAACCCGGAGTTCCAGCCGGCGAACACCCAGTCGGCCTGCGCGTCGACCACGATCTCCCTGGTGATCCGCGCGGTGCCGAGGCGCGGCACCTTCGTGTAGTCGGCCTTGTACTCGGACCCGTCGATGGCCGGATCGGCCACCTCGTTCAGCACGTACCCGCGCATCCGGTCGGCGAGGCCGAGGGCGAACATCTTCTCGGTGCCGCTGATGTCGTAGGACACCGGGCGCTGCGGGGTGGGATAGGTGACCTGCTCCCCGCAGTTGGTCACCGTCGCGGTGGCGGATCCGCCCGCGGGCGCGGGCTCGACGGTGGCACCACACGCCGCCACCAGCGGGAGCAGCGCCAGCAGCGCGACCAGACGGGTTCTCATGCGGTTCGTGTCCTTTCGGGACTTCCGGGACTTCCGGGGTGCTCGGCACTGTGCAGGTCGTAGAGCAGCTGGGTGCGCCCGGTCCGCGGGTGGGCGACCACGCTGGCCCGCACGCCGAACACGTCGTGCACCAGCTCGGGGGTGAGGATCTCCGCCGGGGTGCCGCAGGCGGCCAGTTCCCCGTCGCGCAGCACGGCGATGCGCTGGCACACCGCGGCGGCCAGGTTGAGGTCGTGCAGCGCGACCAGCACGGTCAGCCCGCAGCCGGCCAGGAAGCTCAGCAGTTCCACCTGGTGGCGCACGTCGAGGTGGTTCGTCGGCTCGTCGAGCACCAGCACGCTCGGCTCCTGCACCAGCGCCCTGGCCATCAGCACCCGCTGGCGTTCCCCGCCCGAGAGCGAGAGCACGCTGCGCACCGCCAGGTGGGTGATGTCCATGCGGCGCAGGGCATCGCGGCACAGCTGCCGTTCCCGTGCGGTGAGCCGGGCGTTGCCGCGCTGGTGCGGGGACCGCCCGAGCGCGACGACCTCCTCCACGGTGAAGTCCAGCTCGGCCCGGCTGTCCTGGGTGAGCGCGGCGATCGACCGGGCGCTTTCCGCCAGCGGCACCCCGGCCAGGTCCTCGTCGTTGAGCAGCACCGCGCCGGTGGTCGGCCGCAGCGCCCGGTAGACGCAGCGCAGCGCGGTCGACTTGCCGCTGCCGTTCGGCCCGACCAGGCCGACCACCTCGCCCTCACCGACGTCGAGGTGCAGTTCGCGGACCAGCGCGCGCCCGGCGACCTCGACCGAGACCCCGTGGAGCGAGAGTTTCGCCTGTCCCATCAGCGATCTCCGAACATGTAGCCACGACGGCGCATCAGCACGACGAACACCGGCACCCCGATCAACGCGGTGATCACGCCGAGCGGCAGTTCCTCCGGCGCCACCACCACCCTGGCCAGCACGTCCACCCAGACCAGGAAGATCGCCCCGGCGAGCGGCGCGACGGCCAGCACCCGCCGGTGGCTGGAGCCGACCACGATCCGGACCACGTGCGGCAGCACCAGCCCGACGAACGGGATCGCGCCGCTGACCGCCACCAGCAGCCCGGTCGCCCCGGCGGTGAGCAGGAACAGCCCCCGCCGCAACGCCGCCGCGTCCACCCCGAGGCTGGCCGCGGTCTCGTCGCCGAGCGAGAGGATGTCCAGCGGCCTGCTCTTGCGCAGCAGCAGGACCACGGTGACCGCCACGGCGGCCGCCGCGATCGGCAGCGACTGCCAGCTCGCCGCGCCGAGGCTGCCGAGCAGCCAGAACAACACCGTCTGCGCGGCCTGGCTGTTCGGCGCCAGGAACACGATCATGCTCATCACCGCCTGGAAGGCGTAGGCCAGCGCGACCCCGGTGAGCACCAGCCGGAGCGGGGTGAGCCCGAGCGCGCTGCGGGCGGCGAAGTAGACCAGCACGGTGGCGACCAGCGCGCCGAGGAAGGCCGCCACCGACATGGCGAGCACCCCCAGCGAGGCGAACACCCCGAAGACCACCACGGCGGTCGCCCCGACCGACGCGCCGGAGGAGATGCCGAGCACGAACGGTTCGGCGAGCGCGTTGCGCACCAGCGCCTGCAACGCCACGCCGACCACGGCGAGCCCGGCCCCGACGACCACCGCGAGCAGCACGCGCGGGGTCCGCACGTCCCAGACGATCGAGTAACCGGTCAGCTCGGCCTGGGAGATCCGCCCGCCGGTGAACGCGGCCTGCAGGTAACGCAGCACGTCGTCGAACGGCACCACGGTCGGGCCGAGCGAGATCCCGGCGAGCACGGAAACCAGCAGCACCAGCGAAAGCAGGACGACGGCCCCGGTGAGACCGCCCCGCTTCGGGGCGTCGGGCGCCGTGGGTTCGGCGAGCAGGCGCCAGCGCGGCTCGCCCTCGACCTCAGTCCGCACGGCGGCCGCGCACGATCAGGCGCTTGGCGTGGTTGTCGTACGGGCTGCCGTCGAAGTCGCCGAAGCACTCCACCCCGGTGAACCCGGCCTGCTCGAACAACGCGCGGAGTTCCGCGGCGCTGTAGAGGAAACTGGTGATGGTGGCCCGCCGCACGGTGTCCCCGGCGACGAGTGTCCATTCGGTACGCAGGCGCGTCCAGTCGTCGAGGATGGTGTCGCGCATGAACACGGTGCCCTCCGGCACGTCGACCGCCTGCGGGCGGCCCACCCAGCCCGCCAGGACCTCCTTGCCCAGCACGTCGACCAGCAGCGTGCCATCGCGGTCCAGGCTGGCGCAGGCGTTGCGCAGCACCCGTGCGTTGTCGGCGGGGTCGTCGAAGTAGCCGAACGAGGTGTAGAGGTTGAGCACCACGTCGAAGGCACGCTCTTCGGTGAATTCGAGCATGTCCGCCCGCACCAGCCGGGCCTCGACCCCGGCTTCCCGGCAGGCTTCGCGGGCTCGCGCCAGCATGACCTCGCTCAGGTCCACCCCGGTGACCCGGTCGCCGCGGTGCGCCAGCGGGACCACGTGGATCGCCGGGCCGCAGCACAGGTCGAGCACCCTCGCCCCGGCGGGGAACGCCAGCAGCGGCGACTTGGCGACGAGTTCGGCGGCTTCGGCCGCCCGGCGGCGGGAGAACATCGCCCCGGCGAAGCCCGCCCACAGGTCGTCATCGTCGTACCAGGCCATGCACCCCGTCCTTCACTTCCTCGTCCCCCGGGGATCCGGAGTTCGAAGGAGAGGTCGTCGGCGAGGCGGCCGGGGTTCCGGTGGATTTCCGTCAGCTACCCGGATGGAGCAGTCAAACCGGTCGTCCATCACGCAGCCGGGTGACCGCGGTGACGATGGCACCGGCCTGCACCCCGGCCAGCCGGTGCGGTGGCACGAGGGTGCCCGGGGCGCGTTCGGCGACCTCGGCGCACCAGCGTTCGAACACCGGCGTCAGCTCCGCGCGGGCGGCGTCGATCTCCGGCGACGCCGGTTCGTCGGCGAACAGGCGCAGCAGCATCCCGGCGCAGCGCAGGCGGATCACGCTCGGCCACACCTGCCCGCCGGCGAAGCGGAACCAGCGCAGCGAATCGGTGATCGCGCGCTCGAACGGGCTGCGCCCGCTCAACCGCAGCGGGCGCAGCAGGCCGGTGAAGAAGTCCGCGTCCTGGCCGTAGGACGCGTCGGGGCGGGGCGGGCCGTGGTCCACCCACAGCGGGAGTTCGCTGATCAGCACGGCACTGCCGTAGCGCGCGGAGTAGTCCCGGGTGCTGCCACCGGTGAGCAGCGGCGCGCCCATCGCCTCGGCGATCGCGCCGAACGACGGCATCTCGAACACCCCGGGCGCGAGCGCACGGGCACCGGGGGCGTCGGGTTCACCGCTGTCCAGCGGGATCCCGGCGTCGTCCAGCAACGCGATCAGCGCGGCGTGGTACTCGGCGTCACCGCTGCCGCCGACGTAGTAGAAGCCGCCGCCGAAGTCGGCGTTGTGCAGTGAGGCGACCAGGTCCGGGCGGGTGGCGTCGATCAGCTCCATCAGCGCCCTGGTCTCCGGGATCGGCGTGCCGAAGCGCTGCCCGCGCCACTGCACCGGGAAGGTCCATTCGACCTGCTCGTCGCTCGGCGGCCGGTAGAAGTTGCGGGCCACGTGGTCGCGGGTGAGCGGGCCGTCGAACCAGCCTTCGTTGAGCCGCGTGCCGTCGGGGTCGGCACACGGCACGAAGTGCCAGGTGGCGTCGAGGGCGTCGCGGAGTTCGGTGTCCTGGGCGAGTTCGCGGATCAGCTGGCGGACGGTGAGCAGGCCGATCGGCTCGTTGGGGTGCGGGCTGCCGATCACCACCACCTGCCGCGGGCCGCCGCCGATCCGGACGTGGTGGATCGGGTCGCCGAGCTTCGACCGGCCGAGCACGGACACGGTGACCGTGCTCGGGTGCTTCTCGGCGATCTCGGCGGTGAAGCCGTGCACCTGGTCGACCGTGGGGAACCCGGTGGCGGGTTCCATCGAGCCGATGATCCTGGCGACCTCGTCCACGACGCCCTCCAGTGCGGTGATGCGACTACTGGTAATGATGCCTCGCCGGCCCGGCCAGTAGGTTCGAGCGCATGACACAGGAGTTGCTGTCCGTGGAGCAGGTCGCCGAGCGGCTGGGGCTGCACGTGCGCACGGTGCGCGGCTACGTGCGGGACGGGCGGCTCAAGGCGGTCCGCATCGGCAAGCAGTACCGCATCGCCCGCGAGGACCTGGCGGAGCTGACCGGCAGGCCCGTGGCCACCGGCGCCCCGCACGTCGAGGTGTCCAGCATCGTGCGGGTGGACGCGGTCGACGCGGCGACCGCGAACCGGATCACCACGCTGGTGCTGGGCGCGGTCAACGGCGCCAGGGACGACGACCAGCCGCTGCGCGTGGACACCCTCTACGACGAGGAACGCGGCTCGCTGAAGGTGGTGGTGCTCGGCGGGGTGGCCGCCACCACCGAACTGCTGCGGCTGATCGACGCGGTGACCGGTTAGAGCTCCCCCAGTGCGGTGACCGGGGATTCGACGCAGTCGGCGACGAAGCGCAGGAAGCCGCCCGCGGTGCCGCCGTCGCACACCCGGTGGTCGAAGGCGAGCGTGAGCTGGCCGACCTTGCGCGCCACCAGCTCGCCGCCGGCCACCCACGGCCGGTCGATGATCCGGCCCATCCCCAGGATGGCTGCTTCCGGGTGGTTGATGATGGCTGCGGAACCGTCCACCCCGAACACCCCGTAGTTGTTCACGGTGAACGTGCCGCCGGTCAGGTCCGCCGGGGTGAGCCGGCCCGCCCGCGCCGCGGCCGTGCGGTCACGCAGCGCATCGGACAGCGCGCGGGTGTTCAGCGTGTGCGCGTCGCGGACCACCGGCACGACCAGGCCCCGCTCGGTCTGCGCGGCGAACCCGAGGTGGATCTCGTCGAGCACCACGATCTCGTCGCGTTCGACGCGTGAGTTCAGCTCGGGGAACTTCTTCAGCCCGGCCACGGTGAACCGCGCGAGCAGGGCCAGCAGGCCGACCCCGTCGAGCCGGTCGCGGGCGGCGAGCAGTTCGGTGGCGTCGACGTCGACCCACACCGTCGCTTCGGGGATCTCCCGGCGTGACGCGGCCAGCTTGTCGGCGACCGTCTTCCGCGGGCCCGTCAACGGGATGCGGCGCCCCTTGGCGCGTCCGGCGCGTCCGGCGATCTCGCGTTCCACGTCAGCGCGCCGGATCACGCCCCGCGGTCCGCTGCCGGACACGGTGCCCAGGTCGACGCCGTGCTCCTTGGCCAGCCGGCGCACGATCGGCGAGATGACCGCCGTGGTCGTGCGCTGCTTCGCGGGACGCGGTGCCCGGCGGCGGCGCGTGCTCCTGGTGGTGGTGGACGTGCCGTAGCCGATCAGCACGTTGCCGCTCTCTCCGGTGTCGCTGCCGGGTGCCGGTTCCGGGACCACCACGCCCGGTTCGGTGAACCGGGGGGCCTCGCCCACGCTGAGCAGCGGTGCACCGACGGGCAGCGTCGTGCCCGCGTCGCCGTGCAGCGCGGTCACCTCCCCGGCGAAGGGGGACGGCACCTCGACCGCCGCCTTGGCGGTTTCCACCTCGACCACCGGCTGGTCCACGGTGATCGTCTCCCCGACCGACACCAGCCAGCGCACGATCTCCGCCTCGGTCAGGCCCTCCCCGAGGTCGGGCAGCAGGAACTCAGGCAACGCCGATCACCTCGTCGTCCCACTGCAACCGCGCGATCGCGTCCAGCACGCGGTCCACGCCCGGCAGGTGGTGCTCTTCCAGTTTCGGTGGCGGGTAGGGGATGTCGTAGCCGGTGACGCGCAGGACGGGTGCGTGCAGGTGGTGGAAGCAGCGCTCGGTCAGCCGGGCGGCCACCTCCGCGCCGTACCCGCAGAAACCGGACGCCTCGTGCACCACCACCGCGCGGCCGGTCTTGCGCACCGACGCGGCGACCGTCTCGTCGTCGAACGGCGACAACGTGCGCAGGTCGACCACCTCGACGTCCCAGCCCTCCTCCTCGGCCGCCTCGGCGCTGTCCAGCGCGGTCCGCACCATCGGCCCGTAGGCGATCAGCGTGACGTCGGCACCGCCGCGCCGCACGACGGCGCGGTCCATCGGCACGCCCGCGGTGAAGTCCACTTCGGACTTCGCCCAGTACCGGCGCTTCGGTTCGAGGAAGATCACCGGGTCCGGGGAGTCGATCGAGGCCCGCAGCAGGTGGTAGGCGTCCTCCGGGGTGCCGGGCGTGACCACGCGCAGGCCGGGGGTGTGCGTGTAGTACACCTCCGAGGAGTCGCAGTGGTGCTCGACCCCGCCGATGCCGCCGCCGTACGGGATCCGGATCACCACCGGCAGTTCGACCCTGCCGCGCGTGCGGTTGCGCAGTTTGGCCAGGTGGCTGGTGATCTGCTCGAAGGCCGGGTACGCGAAGGCGTCGAACTGCATCTCCACCACCGGGCGCAGGCCGTTCATCGCCATGCCGATCGCGGTGCCGACGATGCCGGACTCGGCCAGCGGGGTGTCGAACACCCGCTTCTCCCCGAACCGCGCGGCGAGGCCGTCGGTCACCCGGAACACCCCGCCGAGCGGGCCGACGTCCTCACCGAAGACGAGCACCCGGTCGTCGGCTTCGAGCGCGTCGGCCAGGCCGCGGTTCAGCGCACCCGCCATGGACAGTGCCGTCGCCGTCACCGCCGCTCCTCCGCCAGCTGGGCGGCCTGCTCCCGCAGCGCGGGGGTCGGCTCGGCGTAGACGTGGGCGAACAGGTCGGCCGGGTCCGGTTCGACGTCGGCGTTCATGCCGTCACGCACCTCCGCCGCGAACGCTTCGGCCTCGGCCAGCACGGCGTCGCGACGGGTGTCGTCGAGCAGGCCACGGGTGCGGAGGTAGGTCTCCAGGCGGTCGAGCGGGTCGCGGCTGAGCCAGTGGGCGACCTCGCCGGGGTCGCGGTAGCGGTTCGCGTCGTCGGCGTTGGTGTGCGCTTCGACGCGGTAGGTCTTGGCCTCGATCAGCGTCGACCCGCCGCCTTCGCGAGCGGCCCGCACCGCGTCGCGCACCACCGCGTACACCGCGGCCGGGTCGTTGCCGTCGACGAGGACGGACGGCACGCCGTAGCCGATCCCCTTGTGCGCCAGCGAAGGAGCCGCGTTCTGCTTGCTCATCGGCACGCTGATCGCGTAACCGTTGTTCTGCACCAGGAAGACCACCGGCGCCCGCCACACCCCGGCGAAGTTCAGCGCCTCGTGCGTGTCGCCCTCGCTGGTCGCGCCGTCACCGAGGAGCACCAGCGCGACGCTGTCCTCCCCCTTGAACCGCGCGGCGTGCGCGACCCCGACCGCGTGCAGCGTGTTGGTGGCCAGCGGGGTGCACTGCGGGCCGACGCGGTGCTCGTACGGGTCGTAACCGAGGTGCCAGCCGCCCTGGAGCAGCGTCAGCGTCTCGAGCGGGTCGACCCCGCGGGTGATCAGCGCCACCGAATCGCGGTAGGTGGGGAACAGCCAGTCCCGCTCCGCCAGCGCGAGCACGGCGCCGACCTCGCACGCCTCCTGACCGCGGGAGGAGGGGTAGACCGCCAGCCTGCCCTGCTTGGTCAGGGCGGTGGCCTGCGCGTCGAAGCGGCGGCCGAGCACCATGCGGCGGTGCAGGTCGAGCAGCACCTCGTCGCCGGGCATCGGCAGGGGCGGGTCCGCCACCGGCTCGCCCGCCGCGGAGAGCAGGGCGACCGGCTCGTCCGCGGGCAGGAGACCGCGTAGCTCGCTGGTGACCGTCGTCATGGCGCGAATGCTCCATCGCGCTCCGGCCAATTTTCCAGGGTCGCCGAGATTTCCTGGACGGTTGGCCGCCGAACGCCGTTAGTGTGGGCCACATGGCCGCACTGGACGAGACCGATCGCCGAATCGTCAAGGAGCTGCGGGCGGACGGCAGGCTGTCCATGCGGGCGCTCGCCGAACGCCTGCACATCTCGCGGGCGGCGGTCTACTCGCGGGTGGACCGGCTGCACCGCGACGGCGTGATCACCGGGTACAGCGCCACGATCGACCCGGAACGCGCGGGGCTGGGCATCTCGGCGTACGTGTACCTCAAGATCAGCCAGCACTCGTGGCAGGCGGTGCGCAAGCGGGTGCTGGAGATCCCCGAGGTCTGGCACGGGGCACTGGTCTCCGGGGAACACGACATCGTGTTGCTGGTGCGGGCGCCGGACGCGGCCAGCCTGCGGCACCTGGTGCTGCACCGGCTGCAGACCATGCCCGACGTGCTGTCGAGCCACACCGTGCTGGTGCTGGACGAGCTGCACAGCATCGATCAGCACTGACCAGGATTGACGAGAATTAGAACAAGTTCTACCGTGGCGGGGTGCTCACCCAGCCGTTCGCCGAAGCGATCGCCGAAGCCGAGAAGCTGATCACCAGCGCCCCGCACGTCCGGACCGAGCAGGACCTGAGCGAGGGCTACGACTACCTCAGCGGCAGCATCCGCGCGTCGCTGCAGCTGGCGTGGGCCTACGAACGGGACTTCCCGTACTTCGTGCAGTCCACCGGGCCGTACACGAAGATGGGCCTGGACAACCCGGACACCCTGTACTTCCACGCCTACCTGCGCGACGACGCCGAATACGTGGTCACCGGCCGCCGGGGCAGCACCACGGACCTGAGCTTCCAGGTGCTCGCGGGCGACTACACCCCGGTCGACGTGCCGGACACCGTCACCGCCTTCGACGACCGGTCGATCCGGATCGAGCCGGACGGCACCTTCGAGATCCGGTTCGGCCCGGGGAAGTCGGGCGATCCCGATTACTTCACGCTCGCCCCCGGTTCGGCGATGCTGGTCGCGCGCGAGGTGTACAGCGACTGGGCGGGCGAGGAACGCGGGCTGCTGAGCATCCAGCGGGCCGACCGGATCGGCGCAGCACCCCCGCCCCCGGCGCCGGACAAGGCCGCCAAGCGCTACGGCGTGGCCGGGAAACTGCTGCTCAACCGGCTGCACACGTTCCTGAAGTTCCCGGAGTGGTTCTACCTCGGCCTGCCGGTGAACACCATGACCGAGCCGCGGACCACGCCGGGCGGGCTGACCACGCAGTTCTCCTCGGCTGGGCACTACGACCTGGCCGACGACGAGGTGCTGGTGGTCACCGTGCCCGCCTCCGACGCGCCGTACCAGGGCATCCAGCTGGGCAGCCGGTGGTACGTCTCGCTCGACTACGTCAACCACCAGACCAGCCTCAACACCTCGCAGGCCCGCATCGATCCCGACGGCAAGATCCGGTTCGTGGTCAGCGAACGCGACCCCGGCCTGGCGAACTGGCTGGAGCGCACCGGGCACACGCGGGGCTTCGTGCAGATCCGCTGGCAGCGGCTGGCCCGGGAGCTGAAGCCGGAGGACGGGCCGGAGGTGGAGGTGGTGCCGTTCGCCGAACTCCCCCGCCGGCTGCCGTACCACCAGCAGGCCCGGGTCACGCCGCGCGAGCACGCAGCCCGGATCGCGGCCCGGCAGGCCGCCTTCGCCACCAGGATGCTCGGATGACGCCGCTCGACGGGAAGGTGGTGGTGGTCTCCGGCATCGGACCGGGGCTGGGCCGGTCGATCGCGGTGCGGGCCGCGGTGGCGGGGGCGGACGTGGTGCTGGCCGCCCGCACCGGAGCGCGGCTGGCGGAGGTGGCGAAGGAGGTCACCGCACTCGGGCGGCGAGCGCTCCCCGTGCCCACCGACATCGCCGGCGCCGCAGCCGCCGAGCACCTCGCCGAACGGGCCGTCGCCGAGTTCGGCCGCGTGGATTCTCTGGTGCACAACGCCTTCGCCTTCCCGCCGATGGGTGACCTGCTCGACGCCGAGCCGGACGCCATCCGGACCGCGCTGGACACCACCGTGCTCGCGGCGCTGCGGCTGACCCGGCTGCTCACCCCCGCGCTGGCCGAAGCGGGCGGTTCGGTGGTGATGATCAACTCGGCGGTGATCCGGCACTCCCGGCGGAGCTTCGGCGCGTACAAGATGTCGAAGACGGCCCTGCTCTCGCTGGCCCAGTCGCTGGCCACCGAACTCGGCCCGCGCGGCATCCGGGTGAACTCGGTGGCACCGGGCTACATCTGGGCCGATGCGCTGAAGTGGTGGTTCGGGCACCTGGCGGAGGAACGCGGGGTCACCCGCGAGGAGGTCTACGCCGAAACCGCGGCCACCACGGACCTGCGGCGGCTGCCCGAACCCGACGAGATCGCCGACGCCGTGGTCTTCCTCGCGTCGCCGATGGCCAGCGCGATCACCGGGCAGTGCCTGGACGTCAACTGCGGCGAGTTCCACCACTGAGGGGACGGCATGGCACGGGACACGGTCGGCACCGTCGAGGACCTGCACGCGTCGGCCACCAAGGTGACCGGCCTTTCCGACTTCGGTGAGGACGACTACACCGAGGGACTGGCGGTCCTGCTCGACGCCTACGCACGCGAGGCGGAGCTGACACCGTTCGGGAAGAAGATCAAACGCGCCTTCCTGCGGGGTGCGTTGGTCGCGCGCCTGCTCAGCGAAGCCGGGTGGAAACAGCACCCCGGTTACGCCGACGTGCGGATCGACCGGCCGATCTTCGTCACCGGGCTGCCGCGCACCGGCACCACCGCGCTGCACCGGCTGCTCACCGCCGATCCCGCGCACCAGGGCCCGGAACTGTGGCTCACCGAGGTCCCGCAGCCGCGGCCACCGCGGGAGACGTGGGCGTCGAACCCGGTTTTCGCGCGCATCCAGGCCGGGTACGAGCAGCACCACCAGGAGCACCCGGAGTTCATGGGCCTGCACTACAGTTCGGCCGAGCAGGTGGAGGAGTGCTGGCAGCTGCTGCGCCAGTCGCTCCGGTCGATCTCGTACGAGTGCCTGGCCCACGTACCGTCCTATTCGGACTGGTTGCGCACGCAGGACTGGACCACGGCCTACCGCAGGCACCGCGACGTGCTGAAGCTGATCGGCCTGAACGACACCGGCCGCCGGTGGGTGCTGAAGAACCCGAGCCACCTGTTCGCCCTGGACGAACTGCTCGCGGTGTACCCGGACGCGCTGGTGGTCCAGACCCACCGCGCTCCCCGCACCGCGATCGCCTCGGTGTGCAGCCTCAACGAGAACGCCGCGGCGGACTGGTCGACCGCGTTCCACGGCGAGGTCGTCGGCCGGAGCCAGCTCGCGCTGTGGTCACGCGGCCTCGCCGAGTTCCGTGCCGCCCGGTCGAAGTACGACGCGGCCCAGTTCCACGACGTCCAGTACGAGGACTTCGTCCACGACCCGATCGGCACGGTGGAGCAGGTCTACCGGCATTTCGGCCTGCCCCTCACCGCGGAAGCCCGGGCGAACATGGCTGCCCTGCACGCGGAAAGCCGTTCGGGGAGGCGGGCTCCTTCGCATCGTTATCGGCTTTCGGACTTCGGTCTTGCTGAGGCTGAGGTCGATGCTGCGTTCGCCGCTTGAGCATCTGGGCGGGGAGGGGGACGGGAATCCACCCCGGTTTTTCATTGTGACTACGGTGGAGGTGGTTTGGTCAAGGCGGGAAAGATGCCTTGACAAAGCCATCCCCGCCGTGTTTCTGGCTTCGGGCCGGGTGGAGGGGGGAGTGTGGGTGGGGGTGGGGTTTGGGTGCCCGGCTTGCGTTTTGCA